>CAJUSQ010000004.1 GCA_910588885.1 uncultured Lachnospiraceae bacterium | reverse complement strand
TCGGGGTAAAAACATATGTTTTGTGCATTTTTTAATTTTCAGACACGCTCTAGGAGGAAACAGGATGATTTATATTTTAATAGCCGTAGCCATATTCGGCCTGGATTTTTTTCTGAAACGGCACATGGATAAAAAACTGGAAAAGGGGCAGGAAATAGAGATCTTAAAAAAACGGGTGGTATTAAGGAAATATTACAACCGGGGCGTGATACTGGATTCCTTCGAGAAATGGCCCCGGCTGGTGCAGGCCCTATCCGGCTTCGTACTGCTTGCGGCTTCCCTTCTGTTTTTGGTGATTTTGCCAAAGGAAGGGCGGAAAGGGATGAAGCTGGGGCTGGCATTGCTTGTCGGCGGCGGTGCGGGAAATTTCTTTGACCGTTTAAAACGCGGGCATGTGATTGATTATTTCAGCTTCCGGAGCCGTTTTTCCCGGATAAGCCGGGTGGTGTTTAACCTGTCGGATTTATTTATTTTCCTGGGCGCGTTTCTGGTACTGGTATTTCAAAAGCGAAAATAAAGAGCCGGATCCCGGGACGGATGTGCGATGAAGGGCCGGAAGAATCCGGGCGCCGTATTTTTTGAAAAATCATCAAAACCAACATAAAAAGGTGCCTCCAAGCCATTGCTGGCTTTGGGGACACCTCTTCGTTTTAATCAATATTTGTTCATCAATATCTTATATCTTAATAAACATCGAAATCGGCAGTGCGGTAAGGCTGCTGTCAAAATTCTATATTAGAGACACAGGTACATTGTTAAACTAGCTTGATTAAAGATTAGCGGACAACGGTAACATTAACTGCCTGAGGTCCTTTGGAACCTTCTGTCACATCAAACTCTACGGCGGCGCCTTCTTCCAAAGACTTGAAGCCTTCCATATTTAAGCCTGAATAGTGAACAAACACATCGTTTCCTGTTTCATCGGAAATGAAACCGTAGCCTTTTTGGTTGTTAAACCATTTTACTGTACCCTGCATGTCAGTACCTCCAAAATGAAATATATATGCTGCAAAACACAACATACATATATTGTATCATGGAGCCCGCAGAAAGTAAAGAAAAAAATTCGGAATTTTCCGATAATTTTCCGATAACGCATATCTGAATACAAACATACGTTCTTACAAAACCTCAAAGGGAATTTTATTGTTTTTGAAAAAAACCGTAATCAGCCGGTCCCACTCATGCTCCAGGGATTTGTCCATGGAAAAGGTGCGGTAAGAAATACCGGTGGTACAGGTGAGCTTCTGCTCCTGGAATTTCAGGTTCATAAACATGCCGGTGACGTCCTCGGGCGAAAAACCGCAGCCGGAATTCTCCAGGGTACGCCGCTGGTTTTCCGGAGAAAGCATAAAAATAAACTGAAAGCCCAAAGGGGTATGGCTGCCCTTAATTAATTGGAAGCAGGCGGGGCGCAGCAAAGAAAAGGGGGCCATATCCAGATCCCGCACCTGCTCGTATTGGGGATCCTCCGAATGAAAGAAATCCTGGTTCAGACGTCCGTCAATGGAAAAGTCCGTGTAAGTCCGAATCAAGGCTTCCTTCAGCAGGAAATGGTCAAACAGCTGGGAACACAGCAGTTTATGCATAAAATCCTTGATATCAATCAGTTGAATGGCAATCATAAAAATCTCCTTTGTCATATTGGTGGGGAATGGTTTGCCGGATGGGCCGGAATACTTCAAGAATAGCAGAGAATCCGGCAAGAAGCAAGGACTATTTCGGGGATTTCCGGGAAATACAGGGCCTTCGTTACGGGTCACACCCATGGTGTTCACAGTAACGGGCCTTCCTGCGATTCCGGAAGGGGCCGGAGGGACTTTCAAAAAGATTCCTGACAAAAAACTTTTCAGAAAAGGCCAGATGTAGTATGATAGTAGATAGGAATTGCTTCGGATTACTTTTGTACCGGGGCAGGATCAAGGCTATTGGATGAAGGAGGAAATGAATCATGATAGATGAAACGGATTTGGAGCTGCAAAAGCTGGAACAACTCTTATCGGCAGGCAGCAGTGCGCCGCTGACCGTGAAAGCGGCGGCGGAACAATTGGCAAAAGCCGGGTTTGAGGAGCTGCGGTTTTCGGATACCTGGGGACTTTCCCATGGCGGAAAATATTATATGGTACACCATGGTACGTCCTTGTTTGCATTTACAATTGGCAGCAAGCTTCAATACCGGGACGGCTTCCGGATCGCGGCGGCCCATACGGATTATCCCTGCTTTCGGGTGAAGCCGAATCCGGATCTGAAAAAGGCCGGATATGGACAGCTGAATGTGGAGGTATACGGCGGCCCTCTTTTGTATACCTGGCTGGACCGTCCTTTGGGGATCAGCGGACGTGTGGCAACGGCAGGCAGTCATGTGACGGAGCCGAAAATGCATTTGATAGATGTGAGACGTCCCCTGGCAGTCATTCCGAATCTGGCAATTCATATGAACCGGGAAGCCAATAAAGGGGTGGAATGGAACCCCCAGACGGATTTGCTGCCCCTGATTGATACGAAGCCGGCCGGGACACAGGGCGAGGGAGGGGAGTTCCACAGCGGAGATCCCGCAGAAGACGATCCAAGGCAGGGCTTTCTGACATTTCTGGCAGAAGAGCTTTCCGTAAAGCCGGAGGATATTCTGGATTATGAATTATGGCTGACCTGCCTGGAGGAGCCCAGGCGGGCAGGAATTCGGAATGATTTCCTGATTTCCCCCAGGCTGGACGATCTTACTTCGGTGCAGGCCCTTCTGTCCGGGATCATTGGAGGAAACCGGGAGCGTGGCTTTAACCTGATCGCCCTGTTCGACCATGAGGAAGTGGGGAGCAGGAGTAAGCAGGGGGCGGCTTCCGTGATGCTTTCTTATGTACTGGAGAAAATCTGCGAATGCTTCGGAAGAACAGAACGGCAGCGGAAAGAGGTCCTGTATGAATCCATGATGCTTTCAGTGGATGTGGCCCATGGAGTCCACCCCAATTATATCAACAAGGCAGATCTTACCAACCGGCCGGTGCTGAACAGCGGGGTCTGCATTAAGGAATCCGGAACCCAGTCTTATGCTACGGACTGTGAAGCGGTTGCCGTGGTGGAGCAGCTTTGCCGCAAGGCGGGGATTCCTTATCAGAAATATGTGAACCGATCGGATCTTAAGGGCGGCAGTACCCTGGGCAGTATTGCATCGGCGCTGGTTCCGGTTCCGACCGTAGACGTGGGGGTTCCTATTTTGGCCATGCATTCGGCGGTTGAAACAATGGGGATCCGGGATCAGGCGTCCCTGGCGGCATTGCTTTCCGCGTTCTTTTCGGTAAACTGAGAATCGTATTATTTCGTACCATTAGGAGGGATTTTGTGAAAAAATGGTATCAGGCAGGGTACATCCTGGCGGCAGGGCTTTTCTGTATGGTGCTTTTTACGGGATGCGTACCCTTGCCGGGGGAAGAAGTCAGCCAGTGGATTCAGGAAGCGGTAAACCGGCAGGATGCGGACGATACGGCGGAAGAGGGCCTGGAGGATGAGTTTCAAAACGGCCGGTCCGATTCCAACCGCGAGGAGTGGGTTCGTAAGGAGCAGTTTGGCAGCCTGGAGGAATTCGCCGAAACCGAACAGATCTTAAGTATTTCAGAGGGAAATTATGCTTACGAATGCCTGCCGGAGGAAGGAAAAAAGGTCTACGACCAGATGCTGGCCGCAATTTTGAACTACCAGGAAAAGGTGAATTTGGCAACCACGGACAAGGATCTGATGCGGGAGGCGTATCAGGCGCTGAACTGTGATTACGGCGGGCTGTTCTGGGTGGACGGCTACATTTTTACCAGCTATACCAAAGGGGACGAGCTGATCGGGCTGGCCTTTTCCCCGAATTACGTCATGGATGAGGAGACGAAGAACCAGCTGCAGAAACAGGTGGATGAGGTGGTGGAAGAATGGCTGGGCGGGATTTCCGTCCAGGATTCCGACTATGCCAAGGCAAAATACGTTTTTGAAACCTTGATAGAAAATGTGGATTACGTAGAAGGGGCCGAGGACAACCAAAACATTTTAAGCGTGTTTTTAAACCGTCAGACGGTGTGCCAGGGCTATGCCTGTGCCACCCAGTATCTGCTGCGGTATCTGGGAGTCCAGAGCATTGTTATTTCCGGAAGGGCCAACAACCAGGCCCATGCCTGGAATATCGTGAACCTGGATGAGAATTTTTACCATATGGATACTACCTGGGGAAATTCCCGTTACCTGGATACGGATCAGCAGGAAGCAAAATTTGTAAATTATATTTTTCTGTGTATGACGGATGAAGAAATTGCAAAGACTCATCTGGTGGAAATGCCCTTTGTCATGCCGGAATGTACGGCGATAGAAGACAATTATTATGTTCGGGAGGGCCGGTATTTTGAAGTCTGGGACCCGGATGCCATTGGCAGCGTGTTCCGCACGGCCTGGGAAAACGGGGCGGACTCCATTGATGTGAAGTGCGGGGATTTCGAGCTTTACGAGCAGCTGAAGGAATATTTTATCCGGGAGCAGGGAATCGCGGATTATTGCAGCGGGATCGAGTATGTCTATTACATGGAATCTCCGGAATATGGTGTATTTATTGTGAATTTTAACAAAATATAAAAGAAGGACTTTTCAAAACCGGGTATTTATGTTAGTATTAAGTAGTATTCAAAACTATGTCAAGAATTATTTTAGAAAAGAAAATACGATATAGATATCTAGGAGGATGGACATGAGTTATAAGATCGTGGTGGACAGCTGCGGAGAGCTGCCGGAGAATTTAAAAAAGGACCGTCATTTTGAAACCGTACCCTTGGAGATTTTTGTAGATGATTATCATATCATAGACGATGAAACCTTCGAGCAGGCAGAATTTTTGTACAGGGTGAAGAAGAGCCCCAATTGCCCGAAATCCACCTGCCCTTCCCCGGAACGGTATTTCAGGGCCTATGACTGTGAGGCGGAGCATATTTATGCCGTGACCCTGTCAGCGAAGCTAAGCGGCTCCTACAACAGCGCCGAGCTTGGGAAATCCTTATATATAGAAGAAAAAGGAGAGAAGCAGATCCACGTCTTTGATTCGAAATCCGCTTCCGTAGGGGAAACACTGATTGCCATGAAGATCCAGGAATGCGAAGAGGCCGGAATGGCCTTTGAAGAAGTGGTGGAAGCCGTGGAGACATACATTTTCCGGCAGAATACTTATTTTGTGCTGGAAACGCTGGAAACCCTCCGCAAGAACGGTCGTTTGAGCAATCTGAAAGCCTTTGTAGCCAGCGCTTTGAATATCAAGCCGGTGATGGGCTCTACCGACGAAGGGGAGATCTGTCAGCTGGATCAGGCCCGGGGCATGAATAAGGCGCTGGATAAGATGATCCAGGCAATGCTTGGCAAGGTGCAGGATTGTGAGACGAAGATTTTGGCCATTGCCCACTGCAATTGCCCCCAGCGGGCGAAAAGCATCGTAGAGAAGCTGGAGAAGCTGGCAAAGTTCAAAGATATTTTCGTAGTGGATACCGCAGGCATCAGCAGTATGTATGCCAATGACGGCGGAATTATAATGGTTGTCTAAGGTTGGGCTGCACCGGGGTGCAGCCTTCTCACTTTATGGGATAGGATCGTGGTTTGTCAATGCGTTTGGAGACTCTGCATATACGGAATTTGAAATTTATACGGGACATGCGGCTTTCGGATATTGAGAATGCGCTGATTCTGGTTGGGCGGAACAATACCGGGAAAAGCAGCATTCTAAAGGTGATCCGGGCCCTGGCCGGAGCCTGTACGTTTGAGGAAGAGGATTTTAACGAAAAGGGCCAGAATATTGAGATTGAAGTGGCGCTGCGCATGGAAGAGGAAGACCTAAGGCTCTTTTTTGCCAATGGGTTAGTCAGCACTTACCGCAGATGGGAAGCCTGGCGGCGGGATTTCGGCAGCAAGCTTCCCTCCTATCAAAACGGGGTGCTTTCGTTTACGTTTCTGGCGAACCGCAGCGGGAAGGTCCGCTATGAGGACGGGGTGAAAAAGCATAATAAATACATCCCCCAGGTATTTCCCAAGGTGTATTTCATGGAAGCCCAGCAGGACCTTCTGCAGCTGCAGGAGGAAATTTTAATGTTCCGGGAGGATGATATTTTAAACCGGATGCGTCGGGACTGCTGCATGTTCGATGGGGCAAAGCAGTGCATCCGGTGCTTTCAGTGCATCCAGGTCATTTATAAGAAAAATGCTTCGGAACTGAATGCCCTGGAGCTTTCCCGGCTCTTGGAATATAAGCTGTATCAGACGAATCTGAACGATTTTTCCAGGCGGGTCAATGCCTGCTTTCGGAAAAACGGCGGGTTTGCGGAGGAGATCCGCTACCGCCTGCAGTATGACGCCAAGCGGGCCTTCCAGGTGAAGGGGGAGGTCTATGACGCCAGGGAAAACCGGGTCAGTGAGATGTCCTCGCTGGGAAAAGGGATGCGCCGGATTTATATGCTGTCCCTGATTGAGGCATATGTGGAGGAGAAGAACCATATTCCCAGCCTGATCCTTTTGGAGGATCCGGGAACCTTTTTGCATCCGGGGCTTCAGAAATCCGCCGGTGAGATCCTCTATCGCCTGTCCAAGAAGAACCAGGTGGTGTTTACGACCCATTCTCCCAATATGCTTTCGAATTTTAACAGCCGCCAGATCCGGCAGATTTACCGAGATAAGGATTTTTATACCAATGTCCGGGAAAAAACGGATATTGACGCGATTTTGAATGAGCTGGGCCATACGGCGGGGGATCTGCTGAATGTGAATTTCGTATTTATCGTGGAAGGCAAGCAGGATAAAAGCCGCCTGCCCCTGCTGCTGGAAAAGTATTATGGGGAGCTTCAGGGGCCCGATGGCCGAATGTCCCGGATTGCGATTATCAGCACCAACAGCTGTACCAATATCAAGACGTATGCCAACCTGAAATATATGAACAAAATTTATTTAAAGGATCAATTTTTGATGATTCGGGACGGGGACGGGAAGGATGCCGGGGAGCTTGCCAGGCAGCTTTGCCGTTATTATGAAGAGCGGAACCGGGAAGATGCGGATAAGCTTCCGCGGGTAACACCAAAAAATGTTTTAATATTAAAATATTATTCTTTTGAGAATTATTTCCTGAATCCGGAAATTATGGTGAAAATCGGGGTTCTTAAGTCGGAGGCGGAATTTTACCGGATTTTGTTTGCAAAATGGAAGGAATACCTCCACCGCCTTCAGAGCGGCCAGCGCCTGCGGGAGGTGCTGGGCAGAGATTTTTCATCGGAAGCAGATATGAAAGCCCATATGGAGGAGATAAAAATCCACCTGCGGGGGCATAACCTGTTTGACTTGTTTTACGGCCCTTACCGGGAGCGGGAGCAGGAGCTGCTGAAACAGTATATTTCCCTGGCGCCCAGGCAGGAATTTGCGGATATCCTGGAGCATATCGAGCGGTTTTCTTATTTTGAAAACCGGATGGTAGAGGGATCGGGAGTTTGAAACCACAATAAAAAGCCTTGCGGATGCAAGGCTTTTGGGCCATAGACACAAAAACAGCCCTCCCAACCGGAGCGCCGCTGTGTATGAAAAATTATGAATAAATAAAAAGCGCGAGACGGGACTCGAACCCGCGGCCTCGACCTTGGCAAGGTCGCGCTCCACCAACTGAGCCACTCGCGCATTTAAGAGTATTGTGTTCTGCTGAACACATTTAGTATATTACAATAAATGGCGGGATTTGTCAATACTTATTTCTAAATTATTTTTTCGAGGGGTAGCATAAACCTTTCTTATTTTTCATACATTTAATCAAGTGAAAGTTTATCAGGAGGGCTACCCTTGAGTTCCAAGACGAAAATCGTGGTTCTTCATATGAAGGAACTGATTTATACGGCAATTTTTGCAGTATTGGGCATTCTTTTGATTCTGCTGCTGATCTTTATGTTTTTGCCCGATAAGAAGGAAAAAAAGGAAACCGCAGAAACCATGCAGTACATAGCGGGAGTATATAATTCATCCATTCAGTTCAATGACAGTGCCGTTGATGTGGAAGTTGTAATAGATAACAACCGGATTAACTCCATATCATTGGTAAATATGGATGAAACGGTTGCTGCCATGTATCCTTTGATGCAGCCGGCGCTGGATAGCATCAGCCAGCAGATTTATGAAAAGCAGTCCACGGAAAATATTACCTTTTCAGATGAAAATCACTATACCTCTACGGTATTGCTGAATGCCATTGAACAGGCGCTGGAGAAGGCCCGGCCCAGGCAGGCGGAGGAATAGGAGGGTGTGAAACGGCCGCAGGGAGGAAGTTCCCTGCGGTTTTGTTTTGTAAAATGGGACCGGAACCAGTTTTATCCAAAAATCGAAACTTTTTTTAAAGAAATTTCGACAAAATTCTTAAAATATTCATATAATGCTTGCCATGTATCCAAAAAGGCAATATGATAGTAGAGTGGGAGTGATGTGCGCAGGAAGCATGGAGGTTGAAAGGACGAGATGGTTTGGAAGCCCTGCTTTTGCCTGCGGAAGGAAATGAGGAGAAATTAGAATGAAGAAAAAAATACTGGGATATTATGATTATACGGTAATACTTACATATTGCGGAATGTTTTTTGCGTTTCAGGGCATCCTTTGGGCAATTGGACAGAATTATTGGGAAGCGGTGCTCTGTTTGATCCTGGCAGGAGTTTGTGATATGTTTGACGGAACGGTGGCCTCCACAAAAACAAGGACGGACAGTGAAAAAAGGTTTGGAATTCAGATTGATTCCCTCAGTGACCTGATCAGCTTCGGGGTACTGCCGGGGGTGATTGTCTATATGGTTTCGGAAAAAAATCCCTGGGTGGGGATGGTTGCTTCGGTATTTGTCCTGTGCGCCCTGATCCGGCTGGCTTTTTTTAATGTGATGGAAGAAGAGCGGCAGGGGCAGACGACGGAGAAGCGGAAGAGCTATTTAGGGGTTCCGGTTACGACGATTGCAATTCTGCTGCCCATGGTTTATCTGGCCTATAACTACCGGTTCTGTAAAAACAGGATTCTTTTTCCGGCGCTTCTGGTGTTTACGGGAATCGGCTATCTGTCCCCCGTAGAGATTAAGAAGCCGGGAACCAGGGGAAAGATTGCGCTCCTGCTTTTGGGGATGCTGGAGGTTGTGGGGATGTTTTGTTATATCCGGTGGAATGTGATGTAAAGAGGTGCGAAAATGAAACGAAAGACAAGCAGTTCGGATACTTTTCTTTTGCGGTTTTTATATGGGACCGCTTTCGGAAGGCTGTGTTTAAAAGGACTGGTACACCCCGAGGTGTCCAAGGCGGCGGGGCGTTTCCTCTCCTCCGGGGCTTCGAGGTGGCTGGCCCCGTATTATATCCGAAAGTATCGGATTGATTTAACGGATATCGAAATTCCCCAAAAGGGGTTTGCGTCCTTTAATGATTTTTTTACCAGAAAACGGAAAGAAACCTGTGCCGGGGCGGCAGCAGGAACGCTGATCAGCCCCTGCGACGGCTTCCTGACCTGTGTGAGGATTGGGGAGGATACGGTTTTTTCGATTAAAAACACCCGTTTTTCCCTGGAAGACCTGCTGCAGGACCAGGAGCTTGCGGCAGGATTTCAAAGGGGGATCGGGCTTGTGTTCCGGCTGACCCCGGCGCATTACCACCGATACTGTTATGGGGCGGAAGGCCAGTTCCTTCGTTCCGGGGTAATACCGGGAAAGCTGCACTGCGTCCGCCCGGTTGCATTGCGCAATGTTCCCGTATTTGCACAAAACACCAGGGAATACCAGGTGCTTGCGGCGGAAGGCTTCGGTGCAATGGTACAGATGGAGATCGGGGCGCTGCTGGTAGGGAAGATCCGGAACGAGCGGCAGCCTCTGCCGGGAGAAACGGTAAGGGCCGGGGAAGAAAAGGGGTATTTTGAATTTGGCGGATCCACGATCCTGCTTCTGCTTCCGGAGAAAGCGGTGCGCTTTACCAAGGAGTTCCGGGAGAAAGGAATGAAGTATCAGAGGGAAGGGGCGGAAATTCCGGTGCGCATGGGAGAAGTGATGGGAGTAAGCCGGAAGGGGTAAATGGTGGGCGGACAGATGAGATTATAACCTCATAGGTTATAATATTTCTGCTTTTTGGGAATGCATACTTTGTTTTACCAAAGGAAAGGGAATGATAGACTATAAATGAAAGATTACAGAGTCTGCATGGGCGAGCGGATGAAAAAGCGAAGAAAGCTGCTGCATCTGACTCAGGAGCAGATGGCAGAGAAATTAAATATTTCAGTCAAGCATTATGGCGGGGTAGAACGGGGGAACGCCGGGTTATCCATAGATAATCTGATTGAAATCAGCAGGATACTGGGATTAAGCCTGGATTACCTGGTGAAAGGGGAGGCAGATCCCGAGGGGATCATTCCGGACAGGATGAAAGAAATTTACCGGAACGGTTCTTTGAAGAAACGCCGGCATATGATGGAATTATTGGAAGCGGCGGATAAATTATAAGCATAATTGAAAAGCATCATAAAGATATTTTTATCTTATATCTATACTTAAGATTAAGATCTGTTTTGCAGCAGTTCCGTTTGCGGCACGGTATTTCAAAAGAACAGAAGTGAAGTTTGATATAATTATAGATATAAGAATATATAATATAATTATAAAAGTAATTGGAGGAAATGAAGTATGAGTGAAGACAACAGGTTTGACCAAAACAACGGCCCGCAGTATACCCAGGCGCCGGACGTATCATCCTATGGCGGAAGTGCAAATTATGCACCTTTGAAAGGACAGAGTAAAGGCTTTGGAATCGCATCTATGGTATGCGGAATCCTGGCGCTTATTACCTGCTGCATGTGGTGTACCGTTCTTCCCCTGGGAATTATAGCAATTGTTCTGGGAATTCTTCAGATTGTGAAAAATGAGTCAAAGGGAATGGCAATTGCCGGAATCGTCTGCGCATCCATTGGCCTGATTTTATTTATCGCTCTGACGATATATGGAAATTATCTGCAGTCCATCGGCGCCTACAACGAATTGTATAGGATGCTGGAAGAATACGGCTACAGCTATTAAGAATCGGAATGTTGTTACTGTTTACTCCTGGGCCATGCACTGTGGTGCACGGCCACAGGCCAATACAGTAAGGGCCGCTTTGGCAGTTTTGAGAAAAAAGCCTGATATGCTCTTGACAAGAGCGGATATCAGGCTTTATAATATGAAGCGACCAACGAAACGAAAAATGGAAATACGACGACGAAGACAGTAAGTAACGGGAAGAACATTACAGCGAGCCGGGAGGGTGGAAGCCGGTATTAGTAGCCTGTTACTGAATATCCCTTCTGAGTAGCAGGTTGAAGAGAGTACGGATTTTCCGTAGGATGGTAGGCACTGACGGCATGTTCCTCCGTTATAGGAACCATGTATGCGAAGGACGAGCCTTCAAGTACGTTGTAACAGGTGGTGTGCGCTGGAATTCCTCGTCCTTTTACGGACGGGGTTTTTTTGTCTTATGAAAGCGGCGGCGCTGGGACGACGGCTGCACGGCTGGCAGCGCCCCTGCTTTTGATTGGAAAAATGAGCAAAGGAGAATATCATGTACGGCAAAGTTGATACGAATATGAACTTCGTGGAACGTGAAAAGGCGACGGAACGGTTCTGGAAAGAAAACCGGATTTTCGAGAAGAGCATGGAAAACCGGAAGGACGGGGAAGTTTATACCTTTTATGACGGGCCGCCTACGGCCAATGGCAAGCCCCATATCGGCCATGTGCTGACCCGGGTCATCAAGGATATGATTCCCAGGTACCAGACCATGAAGGGAAAGATGGTGCCCAGGAAAGCGGGCTGGGATACCCATGGGCTTCCGGTGGAGCTTGAGGTGGAGAAGCGTTTGGGCATTAACGGAAAGGACCAGATTGAGGAATACGGGCTGGAGCCTTTTATTAAGCAATGTAAGGAAAGTGTTTGGAAATATAAGGGCATGTGGGAGGATTTTTCCGGAACCGTCGGGTTCTGGGCCGATATGGACGATCCCTATGTGACTTATGACAATGATTTTATCGAATCCGAATGGTGGGCCTTGAAGCAGATCTGGGAGCGGAAGCTTCTGTATAAGGGCTTTAAGATTGTTCCATATTGTCCCCGCTGCGGAACGCCCCTGTCTTCCCAGGAGGTGGCCCAGGGATATAAGGATGTGAAGGAACGCTCCGCCATCGTACGTTTTAAGGTAAAGGAAGAGGATGCTTATATCCTGGCATGGACCACAACCCCCTGGACCCTGCCCTCCAATGTGGGCCTTTGCGTGAATCCGGAGGAAAGCTATGTAAAAGTAAAATGCGTGGACGGCTATACGTATTATATGGCGGAAGCGCTGCTGGAATCGGTGCTGGGCAAGCTGGCGGAGGAAGGGGCGAAAGCCTATGAAGTCCTTGCCACCTATCAGGGAAAAGAACTGGAATACAAGGAATACGAACCTTTGTTCGATTTTGCTCAGGAGATCATTGCAAAGCAGAACAAGAAAGCCCATTATGTGGTTTGCGATTCCTATGTTACCCTGACAGACGGTACCGGAGTGGTACACATTGCTCCGGCCTTCGGGGAAGACGATGCCAAGGTAGGGCGTGTGTATGAGCTGCCCTTCGTCCAGCTGGTGAACGGGAAAGGGGAGCTGACAGAGGAAACCTCCTATGCAGGCGTATTTTGTAAGAAAGCAGATCCCATGATTCTGCAGGATCTGGAGGATCAGGGGCTTTTATTCGATGCTCCCAAATTTGAGCACAGCTATCCTCATTGCTGGCGGTGTGACACGCCTTTGATTTACTATGCAAGAGAGTCCTGGTTTATCAAAATGACCGCGGTAAAGGACGAATTAATTGAAAATAACAATACGGTCAACTGGATTCCCGAAAGTATCGGCAAAGGGCGGTTCGGGGACTGGCTGGAAAACGTCCAGGACTGGGGGATTTCCCGGAACCGGTACTGGGGCACCCCTTTGAATATTTGGGAATGCGAGTGCGGGCATACCCATGCCGTGGGAAGCATTGAAGAGCTGAAATCCCTGTCCGGCAACTGCCCGGAGGAAATCGAGCTGCATCGTCCCTATATTGATGCGGTGACGATCCGCTGTCCGGAATGCGGGAAAGAAATGCACCGGGTACCGGAGGTCATCGACTGCTGGTTTGATTCCGGGGCCATGCCTTTTGCACAGCATCATTATCCCTTTGAAAATCTGGAGATTTTCGAACAACAGTTCCCTGCAAAGTTTATTTCCGAAGCCGTAGACCAGACCCGGGGATGGTTCTACTCCCTGCTGGCGGAATCGACCCTTTTGTTCCATAAGGCCCCTTATGAAAACGTCATTGTTTTGGGCCATGTGCAGGATGAAAACGGTCAGAAAATGAGCAAGTCCAAGGGCAATGCCGTGGATCCCTTTGAGGCTTTGGAAACCTATGGTGCGGACGCCATCCGCTGGTATTTTTACATCAATTCCGCTCCCTGGCTGCCCAACCGGTTCCATGGAAAGGTCGTACAGGAGGGCCAGCGGAAATTTATGGGGACGTTGTGGAATACCTATGCGTTTTTTGTACTGTATGCCAATATTGACGGATTTGACGCTTCACAATATAAACTGGAATATGAGAAACTTACCGTTATGGACCAATGGCTGTTGTCCAAGCTGAATTCCCTGGTAGAGGCCGTGGACAGCAATCTGAGTAATTACCGGATTCCGGAAGCAGCCAGGGCGCTCCAGGAATTTACGGACGATATGAGCAACTGGTACGTCAGAAGGAGCCGGGAACGTTTCTGGGCCAAAGGGATGGAACAGGATAAAATCAATGCCTATATGACGTTATATACGGCCTTGGTTACGGTGGCGAAGGCGGCCGCTCCCATGATCCCCTTTATGGCGGAGGATATTTACCGGAACCTGGTGTGCAGCATTGATCCTGCCGCACCCATAAGCGTACATCTGTGCGATTTTCCGAAGGCAGATTCCGCCCGGATCGACAAAGAGCTGGAACGGAATATGGACGGGGTGCTGAAGGTTGTTGTTATGGGCCGGGCCTGCCGGAATACGGCGAACCTGAAGAACCGCCAGCCTCTTGCCAACATGTTTGTAAAAGCTTCCTTTGTGCTGCCGGATTTCTATACGGAGATTATCGCAGAAGAGCTGAATGTGAAAAAAGTAACCTTTACCCAGGATGTCAGCAGCTTTACCGACTACAGCTTTAAGCCGCAGCTGCGTACCGTGGGCCCGAAATACGGAAAGGTATTAGGGAAAATCAGGAAAGCCCTGGTGGAGCTTGACGGAAACGAGGCTATGGCAGAGCTGAAAAGGGACGGGGTGCTGAGGCTTCCGCAAACCGGAGAAGAAGTTGCCCTGACGGAAGAAGACCTGTTGATTACCGTTAAGCAGATGGAAGGATATGTGACGGAAACGGATCAGGATACGGCTGTGGTTCTGGATACGAACCTGACGCCGGAGCTGATTGAAGAAGGCTTTGTGCGGGAATTGATCAGTAAGATCCAGACCATGCGCAAGGAAGCCGGCTTTGAAGTAATGGATAAAATAAATGTTTATTATCAGGCCAATGAGAAGATCCGGGGGATTTTTGAACGCTTCGGAGGACAGATCCAAAAAGAAGTCCTGGCGGAAGCCATTTTCCAGGGGGATCCCAAGGGCTATGAGAAGAACTGGAGCATCAACGGCGAGGAAGTAACGCTGGGCGTAGAAAAGCTGTAACTATAAGGCATAAATGAAGGAGGAAACGATACGGATGCAGAGCAAAATGTTTCGGAAGGAAGAGATCGTAAAGAGTGTGAAGGACAATGTCCGGGTAATGTTCCGCAAGACTATTGATGAGGCCAGCAGCCAGGAGGTTTTCCAGGCAGTGTCTCTGGTGGTGAAGGATACCATTATTGACCAGTGGCTGGCTACCCAGAAGGAATTTGACAAACAGGATCCCAAAATGGTGTATTACATGTCCATGGAATTTCTCATGGGCCGGGCCCTGGGCAATAACCTGATTAACCTGACGGCTTATCAGGAAGTGAAGGAAGCTTTGGAGGAGCTGGGCTTTAATCTGAATACCATTGAGGACGAGGAGCCGGATCCGGCGCTTGGAAACGGAGGCCTGGGACGTCTGGCAGCCTGCTTTATGGAATCTTTGGCAACCCTGGGCTATCCGGCCTACGGCTGCGGGATCCGTTACCGTTATGGAATGTTTAAACAGACGATTCAGAAAGGCTTCCAGGTGGAAGTTCCGGACAACTGGCTGAAAAACGGCTATCCCTTTGAATTGCGGAGACCAGAACATACATTCGAAGTGAAATTCGGGGGCTTTGTCCGGGCAGAAACTACGAAAGACGGCCGCACCCGTTTTGTACAGGACGGTTATCAGTCCGTCCGGGCCGTACCCTATGATATGCCCATCATCGGTTATAATAATAATGTAGTAAATACCCTTATGATCTGGGATGCGGAGCCGGTGGAATGGTTTGAGCTGAATTCCTTTGACAAAGGGGATTACCGGAAAGCCGTGGAACAGGAGAACCTGGCCCGGAACCTGGTGGAAGTCCTGTATCCCAATGACAATCATATTGCAGGAAAAGAGCTGCGTTTGAAACAGCAGTACTTTTTCGTGTCGGCCAGTGTGCAGCGTGCAGTGGCCAGATATAAGAAGAACCATCCGGATCTGCATAAGATGCCGGAAAAGGTAGCAATTCAGTTAAACGATACCCATCCCACCGTTGCCGTGGCGGAGCTGATGCGGATTTTACTGGACGAGGAAGGGATGCCCTGGGAGGAAGCATGGGAGATTACCCAAAATACCTGCGCCTACACCAACCATACAATCATGTCGGAAGCTCTGGAAAAATGGCCTATTGAAATTTTCTCCAGGCTGCTGCCCAGAATTTATCAGATTGTGGAGGAAATCAACCGGCGTTTCGTACTGGAAATCCAGGCCAGATTCCCCAATGACCATCATAAGATCCAGAAGATGTCCATTATTTATGACGGCCAGGTGAAAATGGCCCACCTTGCCATTGCGGCGGGCTATTCCGTCAACGGGGTTGCAAGGCTCCATACGGAGATTTTAAAGAACCAGGAATTGAGAGATTTCTACGAAATGTATCCGAAGAAATTCAACAACAAGACCAACGGCATTACCCAGAGAAGGTTTTTATATCACGGAAATCCGCTGCTGGCAGAGTGGGTGACGGATCATATCGGAAACGACTGGGTGACGGACCTGCCCCATATTGCAAAGCTGGCAGTCTATGCGGATGACAAGAAGGCCCAGCAGGAATTTATGAATATCAAGTACCAGAACAAGCTGCGTCTGGCAGATTATATCATGAAGCACAACGGTGTGGAAGTAGATCCCCGTTCTATTTTCGATGTACAGGTGAAACGGCTGCATGAATACAAACGCCAGCTTTTGAATATCCTTCATGTGATGTATTTGTATAACCAGCTGAAGGAACATCCCGAACTGGAGTTCTATCCCAGGACCTTTATCTTCGGGGCAAAGGCGGCAGCAGGCTATAAGATTGCAAAGCTTACGATTAAGCTGATTAATTCCGTGGCAGACGTGATTAACAATGATAAGGGCATCAACGGAAAGATTAAGGTAATCTTTATCGAGGACTACAAGGTATCCAATGCCGAATGGATTTTTGCTGCGGCAGATGTCAGTGAGCAGATTTCCACTGCCAGCAAGGAAGCTTCCGGGACCGGAAATATGAAATTTATGTTAAACGGCGCCGTAACCCTGGGCACTATGGACGGTGCAAATGTGGAAATCGTGGAAGAGGTAGGAGCAGAGAATGCGTTTATCTTCGGCATGAGCTCTGACGAAGTTATTGAGCACGAAACAAAACGGGATTATAATCCCATGCAGATTTTCAACAGCGACCAGGAGATCCGCCAGGTACTGACCCAGCTGATCAACGGCTTCTATTCGCCTAATGATTCCGAGCTGTTCCGGCCTCTGTATAATTCCCTGCTGAATACTCAGAGCACCCAATATGCGGATACCTACTTTATTTTAAAGGATTTCCGGGCCTACGCAGAAGCCCAGAAGAAAGTGGAAGCAGCCTACAGAGACGAAGCAGGCTGGGCGAAAAAAGCCATCTTAAACGTAGCCCACGCCGGAAAGTTCACTTCAGACCGTACCATCCAGGAATACGTAGACGACATCTGGCACCTGGACAAAATTACCGTAGAGATGGAGGAGAAGAAAGAAGAATCCGTCTCCGGAAACATGGGAACTATATATTAATATATTACCAGCCAATAGGCCGAAGTCTTAAATATAAAAGGCTTCGGCCAATTTATCTTGGCAGGCAAAAAATTTTCCGGTCTCCCGCTTTTTAGCGTCCTCATTGGATTCCCTTATTATGGAAACGTAAATCTTAGACGAATGTTGTAGACAAATTCCAAAATATCGACTATAATGTATTATATATATGGAATTCTCAAAGTGAGGATGAATGTTTACGCTGGAGAGCATCGTTGTTATCAGAGAATGGAGGAGAGCAGGTTGAAGGCAAAGACGAAATGTGGCTATAGTTTAACAAGGGCACCCGCAAGATAACGTATACATAAAGAAATAGCCGGCAGGGCACGGATTCGGAGAATGCCTGCAGGTCAGATACCCCGCGGCAGACGCAGCAGCCCGGCTCGCAGCAAGCGGGAATAATAGCGGAAGGGATGAAAGAGAACATGAAAAATCTAAAAATAGGGATTAAACTTTTGATAACATTTATGATTATCATTGCATTATTTATTGCAACGGTTGTAGTGGCCATTATAGGACTGACACAGAATGCGTCCAAGTATACGGATTTTTATACGGTGGGATATCAGGTGACCAATCGGGTTATGAATATGCGGAGAGGTCTTCAGATTATCGTGAAGGACCTTAGCTTTATGACCATTGATGAAGATTCGGCGAAATGTGAAGAGTATAAAGCTGATTTAGAGAAAGAGATGACAGCCCTGGAAGAGAACGCAACCTGGCTGTTCTCGAATTTTACCGGAGAACAGGAGCTGCTGGATTCCTTCGAGAGCAATGTACGGAAGGCAGTAGAGCTGCAGGAAACGGTAATCAGTCTGTCTGGTACGGATATGAAGGCTGCCCAGACCATGCTGCTGCAGGAATATCAGCCGCTGGTAGAAGAGGCTGTAAATAATCTGATACATATTAGTGAAACCGTAGAGAATAATGCGAAGAACGATTACGAGGAAACGGTTAAGATGCAGGATATGCTGGTTTATGCGCAGCTGGGCATGGCAGCCGGAGCTTTGGTGCTTACTCTGATTCTTGCCACTTATCTGATCCGGATGATTACACGGCCTGTCCGTCAGCTGGAAATTGCGGCAGGGAAGATTACCAGCGGTAACTTCGATATCCAGGTAGATTATGAATCCAAGGATGAACTGGGAAGCCTGGCAAGGAATTTCCGTGAGATGGCAGCGATTCTCGGCGACGTAATTAACGATGCTTCCAGACTTCTGACAGAGATGGCGAACGGTAATTTTGACGTACGCACCCAGGCAGAGGAACGTTATGTAGGCAAGTGCAAAACCTTGCTGATGTCCATTCGGAAGCTGAATATTGATTTAAGCGGTACGTTATCCCAGATTAACCAGAGCGCCGACCAGGTGGCATCCGGCTCCAGCCAGGTATCCTATGGGGCGCAGGATCTTGCCCAGGGTGCTACGGCACAGGCAGCAGCCGTAGAAGAGCTGGTAGCAACGATTGAAGATATTTCCCGCCAGGTAAAGGATACCGCGGACAATGCATTGGAAGCAAAGAATCAGTCCGATATGGCAGGCAGTGAAGTAGAAGAGTGCAACCAGCAGATGCACGAGATGACCGCAGCGATGGAAGAGATCACCAGAACTTCCAATGAAATCGGTAAGATTATTAAAACCATTGAAGATATTGCATTCCAGACAAATATATTGTCCTTAAATGCAGCAGTAGAAGCAACCAGGGCAGGTACGGCAGGAAAAGGCTTCGCCGTAGTTGCGGAAGAAGTGCGGAACCTTGCCAGCAAGAGTGCAGCCGCTTCCAAGGATACGGCGGATTTGATTGAAGATTCGATCGAAGCGGTAGCCCGGGGAACACATCTGGCAGACGAAACGGCACAGTCCCTGCTGAAAGTAGTGGAAGGCGTTCGGGCCGCTTCCTCAACCGTAGATCGGATTGCGGATGCAGCAAGAGACCAGTCCGGCGCCATTGAGCAGGTTGCGCTGGGTGTAGATCAGATATCCGGTGTTGTCCAGACGAATTCCGCTACGGCAGAAGAGAGTGCGGCAGCCAGCGAAGAGCTTTCCAGCCAGGCAGAGATGCTGAAAGACCTTGTTGCAAAATTCTCCCTGCGTGATGACGGAGCCACATATAGCAGTAGTACGGATACGTTCGGCAGCATAGATATAGATTAAGGGAAGATTGCTACATTGTATTATTGGGAAAGCCGGGCACGGTATGCCCGGCTTTCATAGTAGTAAGGGTGATGAGTAATGGAGAAAATGGGAATAGAAATTGTCAATGACGCAATAGAGATGATACTTGTATTTGATGAACAGGGAAAGGTCCATTTTTCCAACCGGACGGCAAACCAGGAGCTGGGGTACGAAGGGGGCCTGAGTGCGGTAAATCTGAAGCAGATACTATGTCAGGAGTTCCAGCAGGAAGGGCAGGAACGGCCTTTTTCCGCAGAAGTGGTGCAGAACCTGACGGAGGCGGTATTCTACCGAAAGAACCAGACCTGTTTTCCGGCTTCCATGAAGGTTTCCAAGTCAGAGGTACGGGAAGGCCATTACCAGCTGTTTGCGGTGAATATCACTCAGCGTCGGGAGACAGAGAAAGAGTTAATCCACGAGAAGGAAGAAGCGGCTTTGGCTATGAAGGCCCGGAACGAGTTTGTGGCAAATGTGACCCATGAGCTTCGAACCCCCCTAAACGGGATTCGGGGACATCTTACTACGCTTCGGGATACCCCGTTGGATGCAGCCCAGACCCGGGTGACGGATATTATCTTAAAATGCTGTGAGAATATGGGAGCAATTATCAATAATATCCTGGACTTTTCCAAGATGGAGGCCGGCAAATTTACGCTGGAGGATAAGGAATTTCAGTTTCGCGAGATGATTGACCATGTGGTGGATACCAGCATTGTGGCCATTAATGAAAAGGGGCTGTATTTGACGGTAAATGTGGCCGATGATATTCCGGATCATGTTTCGGGAGACGAACTGCGGATCGTACAGATCCTGAATAACCTGCTTTCCAATGCGGTGAAGTTCACGGCAGTGGGTTATATTAGTATAGATATTACAAAGACATTGGAATTTGATAATGAGCTGGAACTGTTCTTTATGGTGAAGGATACCGGAATCGGTATGTCCAGGGAAGAACAGGATAAGACCTTTAAGAGCTTTTCCCAGGTGGACGCATCTATTACCAGGAAATACGGCGGAACCGGTCTGGGGCTGGTAATTACCAAGCAGCTGGTAGAATTGATGGGCGGCAGCATTCATTTGGAAAGTGAAAAGGGAAAAGGAAGTACATTCTCCTTCCGAATCCGCCTGCGCAGGGCAGAGGGGCCGGCAGCCGGGGAGGAAACGGAGAACAGGGAAAAAGAAGTACAGCCCGGATTCAAGCAATATGCCGGCAATATCAGCAGATTTGACAGCATGGAAAATTTCTTTACCTTCGGTACATCGGAAAATGCCCAGGAGATCCGGAATAAAATGGAGAAGCTTATCATTTGTCTGGAATTGGAGGCGTGGGATAAAGCAGAATCCTTTGCGGGTAATCTGAAATCCCTTTTGGGAGAACGGGAGGATTTGAAAAAGTCGGTATTCCGCCTGGAAATGTGTCTGCGGAAGGAAGATTATGAAAAGAGCATGAAGAGATATCAGGATCTGAAAACATTGCTGGAGGCTGAGATCGGAGCGCTTTAGTCGGAGGGGTGGAACATGGAAAGTATAAAAATGGACAATATGAAGAGTGAGAAGACGCCGCAGATCTTAATTGTGGATGACGTAGATATCAATTTGGTGATTTTAAGCTCTATTATAAACGGGATGGGATATGTTTCCAGATGTGCTTCCAGGGTGAAGGAAGCGGCAAACATGATCAATGAGGAGCTCCCGCAGTTGATTATACTGGATATTTTCATGCCGGAAATCAATGGTTTCGAATTTTGTGAAAAGTTAAAGAAAAATGTACGAACCAGAGATATTCCGATTATCTTTATTTCTGCAGATTCTGCCAGGGAGAATATATGGAAGGGGTTTGAACTTGGAGGGGCGGATTTTATTACCAAGCCTTTTGATACCCAGGAAGTGGCCATGCGGGTGAATACCCATCTGAAGATGTACCAGATGCAGCAGGAGCTGGCAGAGACAAACAAATATCTGCATCATGTGATTGAGGATCAGATGCAGCGGATTGAAGGAGAGCAGCGGAATACCCTGTATGCCCTGACAAAGCTGACCGAGGAGGAGAATGAAGGCCGGAACAGCCATATGGACAATGTGGGGTATAACAGCCGTATTCTGGCACAGGGCCTGCAGCTTAGCCCCCGGTTTGAGGAAAGTATTTCCGAGAATTTTATTGAAGAGATTGCCATTGCGTCGATGCTTCATGATATCGGAAAGCTTCTGCTTCCTCCGGGAACGGTGGTAGATCCTTTGCTGGACGAGGATGAAAAGGCTCTGAGGGATCTGGCTTACCATGCGGAGCAGGGAGCGGTGATTCTGGAGAAGATTTATAATTTTACCAATAAGAACGATTTTCTCGCCATGGCGATTGATATTGCCAAATACCATCACACCAGATGGGACGGAGCCGGGCTTCCGAAGGGCATTTCAGGCAAAGATATTCCGCTTGCCGCAAGGATTGTGGCAGTAGTGGATATCTATGATGTTATAAACGAGGATTATAAGGATAAAATCACACCGGAGGAGGGCCTTGCCTTAATTGAAAAACGGGCGGGAACTTATTATGACCCGGAGATCGTACAGGTATTTTTGAAAATAAAAGGCCAGATGAAAAAGGGATGAACGTTGACAAAATCTGATACGAATGATAACATAAAAATAAAAAGGTTGGTACTATGCAGAACATAAAAGTATTAGTCGTAGACGATTCCCTGATGTTCCGGAAGTTTCTGGTACAGGGTCTGAATGAACAGCCCGGCCTTGAGGTTGTGGCGGAGGCAAGAGACGCCTATGAAGCCCGGGATGCCATTGTGAAATTCCGACCGGATGTCATGACGCTGGATATTGAAATGCCGAGGATGAACGGTTTTGAGTTTCTGAAAAAGCTGCTGCCCCAGTACCCTATGCCGGTGGTGATGGTGAGTGCCCTGGATGGAAAGGTGTTTGACGCCATGCAGGCCGGAGCCGTCGATTTCGTGAATAAGCCGACGTCCATGGACCGGGAGGAGATTCGCCGGTTCATTCGGCAGGAGCTGGCCGTGAAGGTGAAGATCGCTTCTACGGTGAAGAAATCAAAACTCAAAATGGCGGTACATACCAGACACGCGGGAACGGATTTCGTGCGGCCGGGAAAACGGGAGATCATTGCGATCGGGGCTTCTACCGGAGGAACCGAGGCCACCAGGGAAGTTATTGAGAATTTCGGGCGCAATATCCCCGGGGTTGTGATTGTGCAGCACATGCCTCAGGGATTTACTTCCATGTATGCAGACAGGCTTAATGATATCTGCCAGGTTTCCGTGAAGGAAGCAAAATCCGGAGATATCGTAAAGCCGGGCCAGGTTTTAATTGCACCCGGGGATAAGCATATGCGGCTGGTACGAGTGAATAACATGTATCAGGTAGAGTGTAAGGCCGGAGAGAAGGTCAGCGGACACTGTCCGTCCGTGGACGTGTTATTTCACTCCGTTGCTAAAGTGGCCGGAAATAAGGCGATGGGGATTATCCTGACCGGAATGGGAAAGGACGGTTCCGACGGCCTTCTGGCTATGAGAAAGGCCGGAGCAGTCACGATCGGGCAGAATGAAGAAAGCTGTATTGTCTATGGTATGCCAAAGGTTGCGTTTGATATCGGCGCAGTCAATTATCAGCTTCCCCTGGACCAGATTTCGGATAAGGTATATCAACTGTTAAGATAACGGCAGGCTGTCAAGGGCTGCGGGATCAGGAACAGCCGGAATAAGCTGCTGTGTGCAAAGCAGGCAGCAGTCCTGCGAAACAGTATTTTGAATAAAATCAGACAAAGAAAGGAAGATTTATATGAGGATATTATTAGCAGAGGATGATTTTGCCAGCCGTAAATTTATGGCAAAGTATTTACAGAAATTTGGAGATTGCGATATTACGGTAGATGGAGAGGAAGCAGTGGATGCCTTTCTGATGGCTACGGAAGATGACGAACCTTATGATCTGGTGTGCCTGGATGTCATGATGCCGGTTTTGGACGGTTATCAGGCGTTGAAAGCCATCCGGGATATTGAAAAACAGCGGGGTATTATGCCGGATCAGGCGGTTAAGATTATTATGACAACTGCGCTGAATGAGGAAAAGAACGTAAAGAAAGCGTTTGAAATGGGATGTACTGTCTACTGTGGAAGACCGGTGGATTTGGATAAATTTGAAATGGCATTAAAAAAGCTTGGACTGATTTAAGCGGAAGAGGAGTTGGGAATCAATGGCTGAAGAATATAATACAGACGGTATGCTGGACATTTTCTTATATGAGAGTGAACAGCTGCTGGAGAGTCTGCAGGATATCGTACTGGACAACAAGGATGAGGAGTGCTTTGACGAAGGAGCGATCAATGAGATATTCCGTGTAATGCATACCATTAAAGGCTCTTCCGGTATTATGATGTTTGAAAATATTACAAGAGTTGCCCATCGGCTGGAAGACGTGTTTTATTATCTGCGGGAGTCCCAGCCGAAGAATGTTCCTCATCAGGAGCTGGTGGTTCATGTTTTGGATGTGGCGGACTTTATACAGGGAGAGCTGGATAAGATTAAAGACGGAGAAAGTCCCGATGCAGACCCGGAGAAGATTTTAGAGGAGCTTGACAAATTTTTAACAGGAATTAAATCCGGTATCGTGGAAAAGGGAAAGTCCCTGCCCCCGGAGAATACCCATGTGGAACCCAATCAGTTTTACATTGCGCCTACGGCTACGGAAAGCGGAAAATTCTATAAGATCTCCGTATTCTATGAACCGGGGCTTCAGATGAGTAATATTCGTGCTTATACGGCGGTATATGCCTTGAAAGAGCTGGCGGAGGATCTGAAATACATACCGGAGGATATTATTTCCAACGAAGGCAGCGGAGACGAGATTTTAGAGGACGGTTTCCATATTTTAATCCAGACTCAGAGCCCGCTGGATGAAGTGCGGGAAATTATTGAAAAAGGCACCGGTGTGGAACGGATTGATATTTATGAGTCCAGCGCACAGGAATTTACCCTGGGCTTCCGGGACGAGAGCCAGGAAGAGATTGTCATAGACTTGGGAGAGCAGGAAGAAAAACCCCGGGAAGAAGGCGGGGCAGAGAAAGCGCCCAAGGAAATGGCGCCGGGGGATTATGTCATCAAGGCCAAGGAACCGGGCAAAGGAAAGAAGCTGGCGAAGCACCAGGCCAAAGGCCAGGTAAAGCAGAGCTTTATCAGTGTAAATATCGAAAAAATGGATTCCTTAATGGACCTGATCGGAGAGCTTGTAATTGCGGAAGCAGTGGTGCTGCAGAATCCGGATCTGCGGGTGCCGGGACTGGATTTAACGAATTTCCAGAAAGCATCTGCCCAGCTGTCTAAGATTACCACAGAGCTGCAGGATGTTATTATGGCCATGCGTATGATGCCGCTGACCAATACCTTCCAGAAGATGAACCGAATCGTCTTTGACGTATCCCGAAAGCTCAATAAGGACATTGAGCTGGAGGTGATCGGGGAGAATACGGAAGTAGATAAGAATATTATTGAGCACATTTCAGATCCGCTGATGCATTTGATCCGGAATTCCCTGGATCATGGAATTGAGTCTGCGGAAGATCGTGTGGCTGCCGGAAAGCGGGCAAAGGGGAAGATTACCCTGGAAGCCAAGAACGAAGGCGGTAAGGTATATATTATTGTAAAGGACGACGGCAAGGGCCTGAACCGGGATGCGATTTTGAAGAAAGCCAGGGCCAACGGCCTGTTAGGCAAGCGAAATCCCGATGAATTATCGGATAAGGAAGTATACCAGTTCATTACCCAGCCGGGATTCTCCACGAAGGAGAAAGTTACGGAGCTTTCCGGCCGTGGCGTCGGGATGGACGTGGTTGTGAAGAACATCCAGGCGATCGGCGGAAAGCTGGAAATCGACAGCGTTCCGGGAGAAGGCTCGGAAATGTCCTTGAAGATCCCGCTGACTTTGGCAATTATCGACGGTATTGTTATGGAAGTGGGCGATACCACCTTTGTTGTGGAAATCGGGGCGGTACAGGAATTCATCAGCATTGATGAGGGCATGATGGTCAAAGAACCCAACGGGGAAGAATATGCCAATATCAGAGGGGAGTATTATCCCTTTATCCGGCTGTGCGACCAGTATCATATTCAGGGAGATGCACAGACGCTGGAGGATGGAATTGCAGCAGTATTGGAATATGAAGGGAAAAAGGTATGCGTGTTCGTAGACCGGCTGATTTCCGAGCAGGAGATCGTAGTAAAGCCGATTCCTTCTTATTTGAAGAAAGTCAGCGGTATATCAGGATGTACTCAGCTGGGAGACAGCAGTATTGCCCTGATTCTTGATATTGCCGGCATCATGTAAGGAAAGACAGAAGGAAAGGAGGAACCGACGGTGGAAGATTTAGATGAATTAAGAGAGGAAGAAGAAAATCCGTTAAAAGACATGTACATGACTTTTAAGTCCGGAAACGAGCATTTCGGCATCTCGGTCAGCAATGTAATTGAGATTATCGGAATGCAGGCGATTACGCAGGTCCCGGATGTGGAAGACTATATCAGAGGTTTGATTAACCTGAGAGGTAAGATTATCCCGGTAATTGATGTACGGGTGCGTTTCCGGCAGGAAGCCCTCCCTTATACGGATCGGACCTGTATTATTGTGATCAATGTGAACGGTACGGTGCTTGGATTGATCGTGGAAAAAATTGATGAAGTCATGAAAATTGACAAGAACAATATCAGCGCCCCGCCTTCTTTAAGCCAGAATGCCAATGCCAGTGAGAAGTATGTGTGTGGACTGGCAAGAACTGCAGACGGCGTAAAGCTGCTGCTGGATCCGGAGCGTTTAATCCAGGATGAGGACTTTACGTCCTTCGATGATTTGGAAGACATGGAAAATGAGGCAGAAGAAGAGTAAGGGGGCTTTAAAATGAAGATCGGTTCCATACGCAAAAAGCTGATGTTGGGCTTTTCCGTTGTGTTGGTATTGATGGTATTTATTTGTTTTTCGGCTGTATCCTCTTTGATCAGGATTGAAAATGGTACGGTTGGACACAGGTATATTGGTGAGGCAGAAATTGCGATTACTATTTTGACAATCATCGGTGTTATTATTGGCTTGATTGTGGAAGTACAGATTATCCGGGATATCCGGCGCCCGATTCATGTACTGCAGGCGGCAGCGCGTAAGCTCACTGAGGGCGATATCCAGATACAGCTGACTAAATACGGGGAGAACGAGCTGGGTGAATTAACCGATGATTTCCAGAAATTAGTAGATAATATCAAATATCAGGCACAGGTGGCCGGAAAGATTTCCGAAGGGAATCTGGACTTTGACGTGAAGGTGAAAAGCAGCAAGGACGTATTGGGCAATGCGTTTGCGAAGATCGTCCGAGAGGAAAACGAAGTCCTGGGCGGAATTCGGGAAGCTGCAGAGCAGGTGGCTATGGGAGCGGATCAGGTATCCGGGGCCAGCCAGTCACTGGCCGAAGGAGCTACGGAACAGGCCAGCGCGATCCAGCAGGTGACGGCTTCCATTGATGAGATTGCCGAGAGCACCAGAGGAAATTCCGAAAAAGCAAAAGAAGCCAATGATATGGTCTATGATGTGAAACGAAAGGCGGAAACCGGAAATCATCAGATGAAAGATATGATTATGGCCATGGAGCAGATTAATCAGGCTTCCGAAAGCATTTCCAAGATAATTAAAGTAATTGATGATATTGCATTCCAGACCAATATCCTGGCTTTAAATGCGGCAGTAGAAGCGGCCCGGGCAGGCGTTCACGGCAAAGGCTTTGCCGTAGTGGCAGAGGAAGTACGAAACCTGGCAGGAAAGAGCGCCCAGGCTGCCAGCGAAACGGCAGAGATGATTGAGGATTCCGTGCGTAAGGTGGAGCAAGGGGTAAAGCTTGCAGAAGAAACCGCCCATGCCCTGGATGAGATCATGGTGGATATTGACAAGAGCGTATCCGTGATGAACAGCATCGCAGAGGTTGCGGCAGATCAGGCAACATCTGTTACCCAGATTGACCAGGCGATTGGCCAGGTATCCATGGTGGTTCAGACAAACTCTGCCACCAGCCAGCAGTGTGCGGCAGCCAGTGCGGAGCTGTTAAACCAGGCAACGACGCTGAAAGAGCTGATGAGCAACTTCCGGTTAATGGAAAAATAAAGCTGACCATAGCAGATGTTTTTACAAAAACAGGAGAAACAGGCTAGGTACAGCAAAAGATACGAAAGCAGAAAAGATTTTGCTATGGCAAAGTCTTTTTTGTCTTGTGGGAGGTTCTTTGGAATGTTCCAGGAAAGTAGGTTGAAACGATGAAAGGGTTAAGTAGGACTCAGACGATAGCTTTGGGATTTTTTATCATCATATGTATCGGGACATTTCTCTTGATGCTGCCCATCGCTTCCAGGGACGGTTCCTTTACCGGGTTTCAGGAGGCGTTGTTTACGGCTACCAGCGCCACCTGTGTGACCGGGTTGGTGGTGGTGGACACCTATCAGCATTGGAATATGTTTGGACAGGTTGTGATTTTATGCCTGATACAGATCGGCGGTCTGGGATTTGTAACAATGGGGATGTTTTTTTCCATATTCCTGAAGCGGAAAATAGGGCTGAGGGACCGGAACCTGATTCAGGAAAGCTTAAATGGGCTTCAGCTGGGAGGCGTGGTCCGGCTGGTGAAACGGATTGTGCCCTGGACGCTGCTGTTTGAAGGGATAGGGGCCGCGATTCTGACGTTGCGTTTCTTAAAGCGGATGGGGCCGGGAGATGCCTTGTGGTATGGGATTTTCCATGCTGTATCGGCCTTCTGCAACGGCGGGTTCGACTTGATGGGCCGGTATGAAGAATATTCCTCCCTGGTATCTTATTACGATGATATAGCGGTAAACGTGGTGATTATGCTCCTGATTATAATCGGCGGAATCGGATTTATTGTGTGGGATGACGTGGCGACCCATAAGTGGCATGTGAAACGGTATCTTCTCCATACGAAAATTGTACTGGCTACGACGATGATTCTGACTTTTGGCGGGGCGCTTTTGTTTTTCCTGTTTGAACGGGGAAATTTGCTGTACGGGATGGATGCAACGGGACAGATCCTAAGCTCCCTGTTCGGCTCGGTAACGGCCCGGACCGCCGGATTTAATACCGTGGATGTGGGAGGATATTCCCAGGCCACGCGTCTTCTGACGGTAGTACTGATGTTCATTGGGGGCAGTCCCGGATCTACGGCAGGAGGAATTAAGACCACGACATTGGTGGTGCTGCTTTTGACAGTCATTGCGAACCTTCGGAACAAGCAGGATCTGAATATTTTCGGACGGAGGCTGGATGAGGAATCGGTGAAAAGGGCCAGTACCGTATTTTTGATTAACTTGTTCCTGGCGATTTTCAGTGTGACGGCTATTTGTGCCCTGCAGCCCTTTGCTATGGATGATGTGTTGTTTGAGGTAGGCTCCGCCATAGGAACCGTGGGTATGACAACCGGAATCACCCGGGAGTTGTCGGCAGTTTCCCGGTTGATCATTATTCTGCTGATGTATTGCGGCCGGATTGGGAGTATGTCTTTTGCATTATCGTTTTTGGAACGGAAGAAGAGCGTGGCAGTCCGTCTGCCGAAAGAACGTATTACGATTGGATAGGAGAGTTGTATGAAATCAATTTTAATAATCGGTATGGGGCGGTTCGGACAGCATCTGTGCCGGAAGCTGATGGAATTGGAAAATGAAGTGATGATCGTAGATCAGAAGGAGGAAACCTTAGAGGAGCTTTTGCCTTATGTTACCAATGCCAAGGTGGGAGACTGCACGAAGGTAGAGGTATTAAAAAGCTTTGGGATCCGGAATTTTGACGTCTGTATCGTGTGTATCGGGACGAATTTCCAGAGCAGCCTGGAAATTACCAGTTCTTTAAAGGAATTGGGCGCAAAGCGCGTGATCAGCAAGGCTACCAGGGATGTACATGCAAAGTTCCTACTGCGTAACGGCGCAGACGAAGTAATTTATCCGGATCGGGACATTGCGGAACGCCTGGCGGTACGGGTAACAGCCAACCATGTGTTCGATTATATCGAAATGGGGGATTATGGAATTTATGAGATTCCTCCCTTGAAGGAATGGCTGGGAAAATCCATCAAAGAAGTAAATTTCCGGGTAAAATATCACGTAAGTATTTTGGGAACCAAGAAAAACGGAGAAACAAATCTGCTGCCTCCGGCAGAACATACGTTTCGGGAGGATGAGCATTTAATGGTAATCGGACAGAAGAAGGACGTGGAATTTATTTTGAAGCATCTGTAGGGAAGGGGAGGATTTTGGGAAATGATTGAGGAGGGAAGTGTTTGTTAGAATTTTTATTGGAAATGGACGGGAAGATCCTGCTTTTTATTCAGGAATATCTGCGGTTTCCCTGGCTGACGGAAATCTTGAAATTTATTACGGCTCTTGGAAACGGCGGAATGATCTGGATTATTTTGGCGGCAGTTTTTCTGTGTATGAAGCGGTACCGGAAAACAGGAATCGCTATGGCGGTAGCGCTTCTGATCGGTTATCTGGTGGCGAACCTGCTTCTGAAGAATTTATTTGGCCGTATCCGGCCCTATGACGCGGTTGCCGGGCTGCAGGCGCTGGTGGGCCCTCTTTGGGACAGTTCCTTCCCGTCGGGGCATACCACAAGTTCCGTCGCGGCGGCTTTTGTGATGCTGAAGGGGACGCCCCGCTATCTGGGAGTGACCGGGATGGTGTTGGCGGTCCTGATTGCTTTTAGCCGCCTGTATCTGGGCGTCCATTATCCTACGGACGTACTGGTTGGGGCGCTGGTCGGGCTGTTTGCGGCCTTCAGTGCAAAATACACGGTGAAAATCGGATGATAACAAAAGGGATCCGGAAGGATTCGGAAGGGAGCGGGGAATGGGTATAATTATTTGGTTTGTTTTAATTGCCTGGGTTGTGTATACGGTGTCTAAAAACAAAAAGGGTCAGACCGGCAGTCAACGCAGCGGGACAGGAATCGGGAAACAGGGTCAGGCCGGCAGAATAACCGGTGCCGGTGCCCGGCAAAATCAGAGCAGCCAGGGCTACACAGGCGTCGGAGCCCGGCCGAATCAGAGCGGCCAGGGCTATAAAGGCGCCGGAGCACCGACAGGTACGGCGGGTTCCTCTGCCGGCAGCTGGAATCGGGAGAAACAGCAGGAGCTGAAGGAGCGTCTGTATCAGAAATATAGGAAGCCTCAGGAAAACAATATCCTGAAGCGGGCCATTGCTTCGGCAGAGGAGGATTTTTCCAGGGATGGAGGAGAGAAGCTCCGGCAGACGGAAGCAAAAAATACGGCGGAAGAAAGCCGGCAGGAAATGCCCGTCCAGGAAATGCCCGCCCAGGATACTGCTTTTGGAAAAGGAATAGAAGCCGGGACAGCCTTTGCAGCGCCGGAATCAAAATCCGCGTTTGAACCGGGAAACCTGGAAGCAGAGGAGGGCGAGCTTCTGCGCCGGGTGGAGGACTTGATGGTAAAGGGGCCGGATCTGGAGCTGGCTTTTTCCCGGGATTTTGTGGCGGAAGGGATTGAAATGCTCAGCCGCATAGGTTAAAACAGGGAAAAGGGGATTACAGGAATTTGGAAACAGAGTGAATCACCCAGGCGTTTTCGGAGTGATTGCAGAAATAGAAGAAAAGGGGAATCTATATGCCACAGGGAAAACCTAGGAATGGAGAATTTTACAATCATTTTAAAAATAAACTATATCAGGTGCAGACAATTGCCAAGCATACGGAGACAGGGGAAGATCTGGTGATTTATCAGGCGTTGTATGGAGATTATCAGGTATATGCCCGTCCCCTGGCGATGTTTACCAGCGAAGTGGATCGGGAGGCTTATCCCAACGCGACCCAGAAATATCGGTTTCAGCTGGCAGAGCCGGACAAAGCCGGAGGGTTTCGGACGGTAATGGAGGAAGGGGAAGCAGACGGAACCGGGAAAATGACGGAAGCTGCCGGAGAAACGGCGGAAGGGGCAAAGCCCAAAGCAGAGAAAAAAGAGATTACGGAGCTTTTGATGGATTTTTACGATGCGGAAACCTGTGAGGAGAAGTACGAGATCCTGACGGCTATGCAGAAGGATATCACGGATGTGATGATTGATAATATGGCCGTGGTGCTGGATGTGGTAATACCGGAAGGGGACTTGTATCAGCGGTATGATGAGCTAAGAACATGCCTGAAAACACGGCAGCGGTACGAAATCCGCCGGTCGTAGCAGCAGAGCTGCCGGAAAAGGGAAAGGGCACAGGTTCAGACCTGTGCCAGGGCGCTGTTGTGATATTGTCCTGAAAAGGTTACATCCTCTCCGAACCATTCCGGCGGTTGGAAGTCGTTGGCTTCTTCTTCCGAAGGAAATTCCACTTCTGCCAGAACCAGGGGCGCCAGATCACCTTCGAAAAGATCCAGTTCAATGGTCAGGATATCGGTCAGGGGAATCAGATACCGCTTCTTGGTAATCAGACGGCCGTCGGTTTTTTCCCGAAGATGATAATAGGCTGTTTCGGTCAGAGGAAGATTGTACTCTTCCCGCACCATTAAGCCTTTGGATTTGTAGGTAAGATAGAAATCATTGTCCTGGCGGCGGATGCGGACAACGGGATTTGTACATAAGTAGCCCTGTTCGATTTGATAACAGGGATGGGCCCGGTAGTCTTCCGGTAATTGGGGAATCAGGTATTTTCGTTCGATTTCCATAGGCACCTCCAAGTATGTGTTGCGTTTTATTGTAACATAGGGTGCGCCGGGTGTCAAAGTGAACAGTAACCGGCAAGAAATGTACGGTTTCGAAAGAGCCGCAGGAAGGAAAAAGAGGAAAAATCAATCCCGGAGAAAGGAAAAGGAAAATGCTACAGGAGTTCAGGATACAGAGGATACGGGAGCACGGGGAGCTGGCCGAAGGGGCGGCGGAGTGGTTTCATGGGAAATGGGCAGTCCCGAAGGAAGCTTATTTGGAAAGCCTGGAAGTATGTCTGCGTCAGGGGGCCGGAGTCCCGCAATGGTATCTGGCATTGTCCGGCCCGTCGATTGTGGGCGGTCTTGGCGTCATTGAAAATGATTTTCATAACCGCAGGGATTTAGCGCCGAATATATGTGCGGTTTATGTAGAGCCGGATTACCGCAGACAGGGAATCGCCGGAAAAATGCTGGACTTTGCCTGCAGGGATATGGCAGCCATGGGAGTGGAAACCCTTTACCTGGTTACGGATCACACCTCTTTTTATGAACGGTACGGCTGGGAGTTTTACTGCATGGCAGAGGAAGAGGAGACAAAGGAGCAGACAAGGCTGTATGTACACCGGATGAAAGCCGGGTTAGAAGGAAAGCACCTGGAAAAATAAAGCCGGAACAGAACGAAAGCGTTGGGAAAAACAAAACCGGCACAGCCGCAGCTGCACCGATTTTGTGAAATCATTATCAATCTTACGATCGTTATTTGCAGGGATGAATTACTGCATTCCGCCGGACATCTGCTGTTCCTGCTTCATGATCATTTTCTTAACCATTTCGCCGCCGATGGATCCGGCCTGTGCAGAAGTTAATTCACCGTTATAGCCTTCTTTTAAAGGTACTCCGATTTCAGAAGCAACTTCCTGTTTGAAACGATTCATCGCTTCCTTTGCTTCAGGCACTGCCATTCTGTTTGTGTTAGAACCGGAATTGTTAGACATACAATTCACCTCCAAATTTTTTCAATATAGTTTTAAAGATAAGAAATACTTACCTTGGTGTTATTATGTACCGCAGGAAAAAATATATGTTGGTAATTTTTAGCAGCAATCCGGTTCGTTGGAAGCGTTTTTTTACAAATCCCGGGTGATATTGTTCAGCCATTTTTCACTTTTATAATGATGATAGACCACCGGAAGTTTTAAAAATTCATCCAGAGAGAGGATAACGTAGACCCACATGGGCGGCAGCCGGAATACGAAGGCACAGAGGAAGCCCAGGGGGACGAAAACCAGCCACATATTCACAAAGTCGCAGACGAAGCCGAAACGGGAATCGCCGCCGGAACGGAAAATGCCGCAGATAACAGTGGTATTTATGGCCTGCCCCAGGACATAGTAGGCGTTGATAAAGAGCATTCCAGTCAGATAAGAGGCGGCTGTGGGCGTCAGGGGTACCATCTGCAGAATCAGGGGGCGTACCAACAGGATCAAAAGCCCGCCCAGGATCCCGCTAAGGAGGGTAATCCGGCAAAGCCGGGAAGCGCTCTGCCTGGCTTCCTCCAGATGTCCGTCCCCCAGCTGTTTGCCCAGGCAGATGGCGCCGCCGTTGGCGATGCCGAAGCAGAGCACGGTTCCCAGATTCCGGGCAACCACCACAACGGAATTCGCGGCAACCATATCGCTTCCCAGATGGCCCATAATAATGGAATAGGTGGAAAAAGCCACACCCCAGACCACTTCGTTGCCGAAGGCAGGCAGCGCGTATTTCAGGAAATCCCGGAACAACAGTTTGTTTTTTTCAAAAATACTCCGGAAGCGGAAACGGACAGTCTGAAACCGGGCAGCATCGGCCAGGCAGACGGTGCATTCGATTCCCCGGGCCAGAACCGTGGCAAGGGCCGCTCCGGCAATGCCCAGCTTCGGAAGCCCTAACAGGCCGAAAATAAAAACGGCGTTCAGAAAGATATTTAAAAGCAGCGCGGAGCCGAAGGTCCACATGGAAAAGAACACACGTTCGATACTTCGCATAATGCACAAATAGATCTGGGAAAAGCCCATAAATAAGTAGGACAGGCCAATGGTCCGTAAATAGACGCTGCCTCCCGCAATCAGGGCCTTATCATCGGTAAAGACCATCATGACGGCATTGGGGAAAAAGCAGGCCAGGAGAAAGAAGAAAAAGGATATCCCCATGGAAAACCGCAGGGCGATCCCCAGGATCCGTTCAATACTCCGGGTGTCCTGCCTGCCCCAATACTGGGCGGAAAGCATGGCCGCGCCGGAGGATACGCCGGCATAGACCAGGGACAGGATGAACTGCACCTGATTTGCCAGGGATACGGCGGACAGGGCATCCTGGCCCACATATCCTACCATAATGACATCGGCAGAGCTTACGGCGGTGCTGATCAGATTCTGGACGGCAATCGGAAAGACCAGCGAAGCAGCGTCCGGTAAAAAATATTTTTTTCGTCTGTATGTAGTCTCATAAGTGATCTCCAATCATGGTTCGAAAACGCCGGCACAGGGGCGAAAAGATTTGGCTGTTACGTATTATAACTGTTTTGGCGGGAAAGTCAATGGCCATAAGGCAAATTTAAATAGGCGGGGTTCGTTACTGTGAACACCATGGGTGTGAACAGGAACGGTTTTTCCGGGGAACGCTATACGGGGCGGGAATTTTATGATAAAATAAATATATTTGAACAGGACAAAGGAGGTTTTTGTATGAAAAAAATAGTGGTATTCCTGGCAGAGGGATTGGAAGAAATCGAAGGGCTGACAGTGGTGGATTTGCTAAGACGGGCCGGAGTTGACGTGAAAACCGTGTCCCTTTCCGGGGAAAAGGAAGTAACCGGAGGGCATCGGATTACCGTAAAGGCGGATGCATGTTTTGAGGAAGTAGATTTTGACGGGACAGACGGCGTGGTGCTGCCGGGAGGAATGCCGGGAACGACCCATTTGATGGAGCATGAAGGGGTCAATCGGGTGATTCGTACCTTTGCGGAACAGGGGAAATTAGTGGCTGCGATTTGCGCCGCGCCTACGGTACTGGGGAAGGCCGGACTTTTACAGGGAAAAAGGGCGGTCTGCTATCCGGGAATGGAAGAGGGGCTGATTGGAGCCAGCGTCTGCCAGGAGGAAGTGGCCTGGGACGGGAATTTGATTACCAGCCGGGGTGTGGGAACGGCCATTCCCTTTGCCTTGACGTTAACGGAATATTTTCTGGGCAAAGAGAAGGCAAAGGAGATTGGGGATTCCATTGTATACAGGGCTGCGGAGGCAAAATCATGATGCAGCCGGAGCGTTATGAGGTTCCCTGCTTGTTTGGGAAAAAGAGGGCGGGAAGCATTTCCCTTGAGGTGCCGGGATCAAAAAGCATTACTAACCGGGCGCTGCTGCTGGCTACACTGGCGACTGGAACAAGTGTTCTGGACGGGGTTTTGTTCAGCCAGGATTCCCGCCATTTTTTAAACTGTATCAAGGAGCTGGAGTTTGAAACCAAGGTGGAGGAGGAACGGAAGCGCATTACGGTTACCGGGCTGGGAGGGGCAGTACCGAAAAAAGAAGCGTCCCTTTATGTTGGCAGCGCCGGAACGGCAGCCCGGTTTATAAGCGCATATTTGGGCATGAGCCAGGGCGTATACCATTTGGATGCTTCAGAGCAGATGCGCCGCCGTCCCATGGCGCCTCTTTTGGCCTGTCTTGAAAAGCTGGGCTGTCAGGTGGCCTATGAGGGGGCAGAAGGCTTTTTTCCCTTCACCCTAAGGGCAAACGGGGTAAGGTGTCCGGAGATTTCGGTGGATATCGGTGACAGCAGCCAGTTTTTAAGCGCTCTGCTGATATCCTCCTGCCTGGCAAAGGAGGATATGGAAATCCGGGTGCAGGGACGCCATGGCATGTCCTATATCCGGATGACGGAGAAGATGATGGCCCAGTTCGGGGTGACGGCGAAGCAGGAGGAAGAAGGCTGCTACCGGATCCGGAAGGGACAGCAGTATCAGGCCAGGCGCTACCAGGTGGAGCCGGATGTTTCGGCGGCCTGCTATTTCTACGGAATGGCTCCCCTGCTGGGGGCAGAGGTCCAGGTGAAGCATGTGCACTTTGATTCCCTTCAGGGGGATGTGGAATTTCTGCGGATTCTGGAACGGATGGGCTGCAGGGTTTGGGAAGACACAGACGGAATCCGGGTCAGCGGGAACCTGGACGGAAGCTACCAGGGGGTGGAAGCAGATCTGTCTGCCTGCTCGGACCAGGCGATTACCCTGGCGGCGCTGGCGCCGTTTGGAAAAGGGCCCACTAGGATCCGGGGAATCGGCCATATCCGTTTCCAGGAAAGCAATCGTCTGGAAGCCATTTCCACAGAGCTTGGAAAGCTGGGGATTTTATGCGAAACGGGAGAGGATTTTATCAAAATTTATCCGGGAAAACCGAAGCCCGGCCTGGTACATACCTATGAGGATCACCGGATGGCCATGGGCTTTTCCCTGATTGGCCTGCGGGCGGAGGGTATTGTGATCCAAGACCCTATGTGCTGCCGGAAGACCTTTGAAACTTATTTTGAAGTGCTGGAAGAGGTTGTAAAAAACATTTGCGCGGGGGAGGACCGATGAAGCAAGAGAATTGCCATGAAAAATTAGAACGTCTGAAGGACTGTTTCAGGGAGCTTGGCAGCGTTGCCGTGGCTTTTTCCGGGGGAGTGGATTCCACATTCCTGCTGAAGGTCTCCCGGGAGGTCCTGGGAGATAAGGCTTTGGCCGTAACGGCAGAATCCGCAGTATTTCCCCGCCGAGAGCTTTTAGAAGCGGAAGAATTCTGTAAAAAAGAAGGGATCCGCCAGGTGAAGTTTCCCTTTGAAGCCTTGGAGATTTCCGGATTTGGAGAGAATCCCCCTGACCGCTGCTACCGGTGTAAAAAGCAGATTTTGTCCGGGATCTTACGAATTGCAGGGGAGCAGGGCATGTCCTATGTGGCAGAAGGCTCCAATCTGGACGACAACGGGGATTACCGGCCGGGACATGCGGCGGTGGCGGAGCTTGGCATTCAAAGCCCCCTGCGGGCCGCAGGGCTGACCAAGGCGGAGATCCGGCAGCTTTCGAAGGAGCTGGGGCTTTCTACCTGGCAGAAGCCTTCCTTTGCCTGTCTGGCCAGCCGTTTTGCCTATGGGGAGCGGATTACAAAAGAAAAGCTTGCAATGGTAGAGCAGGCAGAGCAGTATTTGCTGGAGCAGGGATTTGAGCAGATGCGGGTGCGGGTACACGGAGCCCTGGCCCGGGTTGAGGTACAGCCGACGGAGCTTTCCCGTCTGCTTTCCATAAGGGAAGAGCTGGTACGGAAGCTGGAAGAGCAGGGATTTGCTTATGTGACAATGGATTTGAAGGGATACCGCACCGGGAGCATGAATGAAACGCTGCCGGGCCGGGAACGAGAATGATATGCTGCACGGGAGCAGGAATGAAACGCGCAGGACAGAAAACAGCCCCGAACGCTGTTTCAGACGGGAATTTCGGTCTGCAGCAGCTTCGGGGCTGTTGTTTTTATTCTTCTTCCGGCTCCTCCTTCGGGGGGATCCGCATGAAAATCTTATGAATTCTGTTTTTCTCCATATCCTCTACCCTCAGGTACACCTGATCCTCCGTAGTGATATGTTCTCCTGCCGTAGGCAGATGGTCCAAAAGGCCGATCATATATCCGCCGATGGAGTCGTAATCCTCCGAGGCCAAGTCTAAATCCAGGATTTCACATAAATCATCCAGATTCATGGAACCTTGCACCATATATTCGTATTCGCTGATTTGCTGGATCGGGTCTTCCTCGTCGTCGTCGTATTCGTCCCGGATCTCGCCGACAATTTCCTCCAGCAGGTCTTCCAGGGTGATCAGCCCGGCCGTTGCGCCGTATTCGTCCAGTACAATTGCGATATTAATCGAGGACTGCCGCATCTCAATCAGCAGCTCGGCTGTATTCTTATGCTCATAGGTGTAATAAGGCTTCCGCAAAATGTCCCGTATGGAAAACTGTTCCCGGTTTTCGTACAGAAGCAGATCCTTCATATTGATAATACCAATTACGTTGTCGGTAGAGCCCTCGTATACCGGAAGCCTGGTAAAATGGTCCTCCCGGAAAATATCCAAAAGCTCCTCGTAGGTATTGTCAATGCTTGCAAAGGTCATATCAATTCTGGGTACCATAATCTCTTTGGCCTGTGCATCGCCGAAATCGAAAACATTGTTAATCATTTCACGTTCTTCTGTTTCAATGACACCGACCTCATGGCTCACATCCACAATGGTTCGCAGCTCATCTTCTGTCATCGTATTTGTCCCCTTGCCGGGGTCTACCCGCAGCAGGAAGAGGAATCCCATGGCCAGCTTGTTGACCAGGAAAATCACAGGGGTCAGGATCTTCATAAGAAGGCCGATGATTCCTGCATAAAACAGGGAAATGCTGTCTGCGTGAAGGGTTGCAAGAGTCTTCGGGGATATTTCACCGAAAATCAAAATCAGCAGCGTAATGATACCCGTGGCAATTCCCACCGCGGTACTCCCACCGAACCGCAGGGCCAGGGAGGTGGTGAGGGAGGAGGCGGTCAAATTTACGATATTGTTGCCTACCAGGATGGCGCTGAGCATCTTTCCGGAATCGTCGGTAATCTTCAACACCCGCCGGGCCTTTGGGTTCCCGCCCTCCGCCAGGGTTCTCATTTTGATCTTGTTGCATGTGGTCAGGGCCGTTTCCGCAGAGGAAAAAAAGCCTGACAGGCAGATTAAAACAATTAATATAATAATCTGCGTGACGTCACTTGAGTCCAAGTAATATTCTCTCCTTTCGTTTCAAGGCTGATTTCCAGCCAAACCCGATTGCGCAAAGCCTGCGCTCCACAACCGGAATATTTAGAACGTAACACTTTAAATATACTGTAAAATACCATAAAATGCAAGAAGTTAAGAAAAAATTCATAAATATTCCGCGGCAGCCCGGCCTTTGCCGGCCAAAGGGGCGAACCGATCCTGCGTAAAGGAGCTGACGGGATTGGCCGTGCGCGAAACGGAACCTATGCATAAAGCGCAGGTTTCAATCATATAGTGGAATAGGACAGGAATTCAGAGAGAAAGGAAGACGATAGGATGGAGAAAAAGAAAATAGGGAACAAATATATGATTGTGCTGCCGATTTTGAAAATTCTGCTGTTCATGTACATCATTACGGGAATTTTACTGCTGGTACTGACAGTGCTCCTGTCAAAAATGCAGCTGAGTGAAGGAATGGTTTCCATTGGGATTGTGGTGATCTATGTAATGTCCGGATTTTTCGGAGGGCTGTTGGCCGGAAAGCGGATGAAGAGCCGGAAGTTCCTGTGGGGAATGATTCTCGGCGCCTGTTATTTTCTGGTGCTTGCGGCAGGCTCCATCGTGTTCCACAAAGGGCTGGATATGGAGATGAGCCGCTTTGCCACCACCCTGGTGCTGTGCGTAGCCTCCGGTATGGTGGGCGGTATGGTAAGTTAAATACGCCCGGCTTGGAGGAAAGGGAGTATACGGCATTGCCCGGAGGAGAAGCGGGCAGTGCCGTTTTGAAAATAGGGAAGTAAACCGCAACCATCTTAAAAAAAGTCGCTTTTCAAATAAGGAAATCCATAGCTTTTCCGCAGGAAATCCTATAAAATATAAGGAATAGCCCGGAGTTTTGCAGAAGAAAAGAAAGGATGGCTTTCATGAAAATCATCAATACCAGAATTAACGGCATCGAACACCCCATAGGATTTCGATATGACTATGTAACCTGTTCCTGGCAGGTAACGGAAACGGAAGCGAAGCGTCAGGTGATGGCAAAGGTTGAGGTCAGCCTCAGCCCGGATTTTTCGGAAATCCTCTATGAGAAAGAAGGGGCCGGACTGAATCAGGCCGGAGAAGAACTGGAGTTCGAATTAAAACCCAGGACGACCTATTATTATAGGGTTTGGGTGACGGCGGAAAACGGGGAAAGCGCCGTCAGTGAACCAAATAAATTAGAAACCGGAAAAATGGACGAGCCCTGGCAGGCGGAATGGATCGGCATGGAAGAAGGGGAGAGGATACATCCCGTGTTTTCCAAAACCTTCTCTTTAAAAGGGAAGATAAAACGGGCCAGGCTGTATGCTTCCGGCGTGGGAATGTTTGAAGCATGGCTCAATGGGAAAAAGCTGGGGGAGGAATATTTGCTGCCCTATCTTACGGTTTATGAAAAAGCGCTCCAGGTGATTACTTTTCCGGCAGAAGAGTGGCTGGCCCAGGAAAATACGCTGGAATTTTTGGTGGGAAAAGGCTGGTATCTGGGAGTATTCGGCCTGGAAAACCGGGCGGAGAACTTCGGGAACCGGATGGCCGTAATTGGGGAACTGCATCTGGAATATGAGGACGGGACTTATGAAGTGCTGACGACGGACGAAAGCTGGCAGTACCGCGGGTCGGAAATTGAGGATTCCGGTATTTATTTCGGGGAGATTTACAACCGCCTGCTCTGGGAGGGGAAGGAAAATCCCTGGCGGAATGCCGTAGTTCTGCACCCGGAAACAGCCGGAGAAACAGCGGAAGTACCCGGAAAGAACGTGGAAACAGCCGGGAATTCTGCTTTAGAGGCCGGGCCCCGTATCGAGAATCTGAAAAAGGAAAACCTGACCGACCGTTACAGCCTTCCGGTGCTGGAAAAGGAGGAGCTTACGGTAAAAGAGGTGATTCACACGCCTGCCGGGGAAACGGTGCTGGATCTGGGCCAGAACTTTGCGGGAATCATGGAATTTACGGCGGAGCTGCCAAAGGGTACCAGGATTGTCCTGGACTTTGGGGAAATCCTGCAGCAGGGGAATTTTTACAACCGGAATTACCGGGATGCATTGTCCCGGTTCGTCTATGTGTCCAACGGGCAGAAGGAACGGGTACGGCCCCACTTCACCTTCTTTGGATTTCGCTATGTGCGGGTGACGGGCTGGCCGGGGGAAGTTCCCGCAGATTGTTTTCAGGGAAAAGTGCTGTATTCCGATTTGACCCGGACGGGATTCCTTACCACCGGACATGAGAAAATCAACCGTTTGTATGAAAATACGGTCTGGGGCCTGAAATCCAATTTTCTGGATATTCCCACGGACTGTCCTCAGCGCAGTGAGCGGCTGGGCTGGACCGGAGATGCCCAGGTATTCGCCCCAACGGCCAGCTACCATATGGATACCAGGGCATTTTATCATAAATTCTTAAAGGATTTGATGGACGAGCAGGAGTTTCTGCAGGGAGGCGTACCGAATTTCCTGCCGAACTTCGGACATGAAGAGAACGTGTCCAGCGTATGGAGCGATGTGGCGACGATTCTCCCCCAAACCCTGTATCGGTATTATGGCGGGAAAAAAGAACTGGAGTTCGATTATAAGCTGGCAAAGGGATGGGTGGACTATGTAACCGGAAAGGATCAGGAGCGCGGCACCCGGTATCTGTATGACTTCGGCATGTCTTTCGGGGACTGGCTGGCGTTGGACGGGGCGACCCCTACCAGCATGAGCGGCGGCACGGACAGCGGCTACATCGGTTCCGTCTATTATTACAATTCCGCCCGGATTGTGGCCCGGATGGCGGAAACCCTTGGCCGGACGGAGGATGCAAAAGCGTATGGAAAACTGGCGGAAGAGATTAGAAAGGCGACTTTGCGGGAATATTTTTCCGAAACCGGGCGGCTGGCCGTCAATACCCAGGCGGCATATGTCATTGCGTTGAAATTCGGGGTGTACCGGGAGAAAAAGAAGATTTTGGAAGGCTTCAAAGCGCGGCTTCAGATGGACTGCAACCAGATCAAATGCGGTTTTGTGGGAGCGCCGCTGCTGTGTACGGTTTTGGCGGAAAACAACATGACGGAGCTGGCCTATGATTTCCTATTAAAAGAGGGCTTCCCCAGCTGGCTCTACAGCGTGAATCTGGGGGCCACCACAATTTGGGAGCGGTGGAATTCCGTGCTGCCGGACGGGACCATCAGCGATACGGGCATGAATTCCCTGAACCATTATTCGTATGGCTCCGTGATGGAATTCATGTACGGCTGGATTGCAGGGATTCGGCCCGCAACGCCGGGCTTTGGGAAAGCGATTATAGAGCCCCGTCCGGACATTCGCCTGGGCCATGTCCGGTGCCGGTACGATTCCGTCCAGGGCAGGTATGAAAGCAGCTGGGCCATCCGGGAGGACGGAAGCCTGAAGGTCCATGTGGAAATACCGTTCCACTGTACGGCCCTGGTGCGGCTGCCGGGCTATGAGATAGAAGAGCAGGAGCTTTCGGCCGGCAGCTATGATTTCTGCTATCGTCCCGCCCGGGATTTCTGCTGCCCCTACCATGAGGGGACAACCCTGGAACGGCTGGCGAAGGATGAACAGGCGTTGGAAATCCTGGAAAAATATGTGCCTGCCATTGCAGGAATGGCCAGATCCGGTGATCCGGAAATGGGGGCAAAATCCTTCCTGGATATTTCGAAAATGCCCTGGCTTCCTTTTGCGCCCGAGGCCCTTTGGAAGGCGGAAGAAGAAATCAGCCGTCTTCGGCCCGGTCACTGACCGTAAATTCCAAGGTTGCCCGGAACTGGTCACAGTCGATGGAGAGATCGAACCGCCCGCCCAGGGCAGAGGTGTAGGTGCTTACGATGGCAAGCCCCAGGCCGTTGCCCTCCCCGGTGCGGGAGGCGTCTCCCCGGGCAAACCGCTCGACGATCTGTTCCTTTGTAAAATCCATGCGGTAAGCGGCCGTATTGGTGATTTCAAAGCGAAGGAGGCGTTCCCTGTCCTTTTGGAGGGAGGCGGTTTTTAAAAATACCCGGGTGTTGTCCGCGCTGTATTTCAGAGCATTTTCAATTAAATTCTGGCAGATCCGGTACAAATAGCCGCTGTCTGTGGTAAGCTCCGCCTCCTCTGCCGTCAGGGAAAGGACGAATTCCAGCGGGCTGGCCACAATTTTATCCTCCATATCCGCATAGATCTGCTCTAAAAGCCGGTTTAGGTTCAGAGGCTCCGGATGGAGCTCGATATTGCCGCTGCTGGTTTTGGCCAGGGAAAACAGGCTTTCAATCATTTCTTTCAATTTCTGGGCCTTATTGGACAGTACCTCCACATAGTCCGTCATGGTATCGTTCAGGTCCTCTTTTTTCATCAGATCAATATAACCCACCATGGAAGTTAAAGGCGTTTTCAGGTCATGGGAAACGTTGGAAATTAAATCGATCTTTAATTGTTCGCTCCGGATAGAGTCCTGGATGCTTTTTTTCTCGGCCGCCAGGGAGGATTCGATGGCGGCGTCCACGATTTTCTTATTGGCTTCATCCGTCCTGGCCATAATGTCGTCCAAAAGCCTGCGCATAAAAAATGCCAAGGTGAATTCGCAGGTCAGGAAAAGGAGAAAGGCCGAGAACACCAGTACGTATCCGGTGGCATAGTTGGAAACACCCCAATAATATCCGTAGCTGTTGTTCCGGGTCACCAGGTTGACCAGATAGCTGACAGCCAGGAATCCCAGAAACAGGATGACCGAAAGCAGGATTTTCTGCTGCTGAGCCACCAGATGCTTCCAATCCCGATAAGAATATTCCCCGGCGCTTTGGCTTTTGCGGTAAGTCTTGTTTAAATAAAATCTCAGCAGCAGAAAAGCGCTGAGGATCATAAAGATATTTGCGGCAATCCCGTACCGCCAGACCTCCCTGGTATTTAAAACGTACTGCCACTTCAACATGGCATAAAGGAGAATAAAGGTTAAGACCCCCGAAAGCAGCCCGACCAGGAGCCGGAATTTGGAATTAGTTATAACACGATTTAATAATTTATACGGAATTGTACTTTTCCATTTTGTAGCCAATGCCCCACACCACCTTTACGTATTTTGGATTTTTCGGATCAATTTCTGTTTTTTCACGGATATGGCGGATATGCACCATGACCGTGTTCTCCACAGAATAGTCGGAAATCTCCTGCCAGACCCGCTGGTAAATCTGTTCCGCCGGGAAGACCTGTCCCGGGTGTTCCATGAGAAGCTTTAAAATTTTATATTCCGTAGCCGTCAGCTTTACTTCCTGGCCGTCCACAATGACAATCCGCTGGATTTTGTCCAGTACCAGGCCGCCGTTGACGATCCGCTCTTCATCCTGCTTAGGGGCGCTGCCGCCCCAGGCATGGTAACGCCGAAGCTGGGCTTTTACCCGGGCCACCAGCTCTGCCGTATTGTAGGGCTTGCTGATATAGTCGTCGGCTCCCATGATTAAGCCGGAAACCTTGTCGCTTTCTTCGGTTTTGGCGGAGAGGATAATGACCGGGATTTTATTGGACTCCCGGATTTTCATTAAGGCGGAAAGCCCGTTGAGCTTCGGCATCATCACATCCAGAAGGATCAGGTCCACCTGGTTTGCACCCAGCACTTCCAATGCTTCCATGCCGTTGTAAGCCTTTAAGGTGCGGTAGCCCTCGAATTCCAGTAATTTACTTAAAGAGTAGACGATTTCCCGGTTGTCGTCCACGACTAAAATGGTTTCTGCTTCCATCGTATCAGTCCTTTCCTGTAGTTCTTAACATGCATTATAATAGTTCGGGCTGAAAAGAAACGCAAGAAATTTCTTAAAAATAACTTAAAAATCCGGTTTTTGATTTTTTGGGGCCGCCCGGGGCAGGGACCGGAAAAAAATTGAAAAAGCATTTTGTTCTTTCTTTTCAACCGGAAAAAAAAGTGGTAAAATTTAAGCTGTAATTGTAAGAAGGAAGGGTGGAGAACGCCCGGAGTGTGTTTGGAACTGCAAACGTGCTCCGGCAGAGCGGATTCTCACAAAGGCTTTACCGAGGAAAGGATGAGGGAGCAATGTTTGCAAATCGGAAAGTACGTACCAAATTGATTATACTGACAACCTTGGCGGCGGTGTCCATGTGTATTCTGGGCATTCTGAATATAGCCGGGATGAACCAAGCCTACCAGCAGTCGGTTTCCAGTATGAAAACAACATTATACGAGGATTATGACGCTCAGATAAAAGGGCAGGTGGAAAATGTAATTACCCTGTTGGAAACGATTTATGCAAGGCACCAGGAAGGCATTTATACTGAGGAAGAAGCCAAGACGCTGGCGGCGGATTTGATCCGGGAGCTTCGGTACGGAGAGAACGGGTATTTTTGGATTGATACATATGAGGGAGAGAATGTAGTCCTTTTAGGCCAGGAAACGGAAGGGACAAACCGTCTGGATACAAAGGACAGCAACGGATACCAGATGATTAAGGATATCATCACAAACGGCCGTCAGCCTGAGGGCGGCTTTACGGAATATTATTATACCAAAGAAGACAGTACGGAAACCTATCCGAAACGGGCTTACAGCAAAGCGTTTGAGCCATGGCAGTGGGTGGTCGGCACAGGGAACTATGTGGATGAGCTGGAAAGCCTGGCGGTGGAGAACAGCGCGCCCATAAAAAATATCTTCCGGGCGATCCAGAGCATTGGGGTTGCGGCTATTGCATTGGCGGTTGCGGTACTGATTGTGGTTGCCGTTTTGATTGTTTTGGATATTACGAGGTCCCTGAATGCGGCGGTAAAACAGATGAACGCGATGGCAGAAGGAGATTATTCCAATGACTTTATGAAAAAGTTCCTGACACGGCGGGACGATTTCGGCCATCTGGCCAGGTGTATCAAGGATATGAAAGACGCCATGGTAAAGCTGATTTGCCAGGTACAGACAGAGTCCGAGACGATCAACGCGGCGGCCGGGTCTGTCAATGAATGTGTAGGAAAGCTGAATCAGGATATCGCAAGCGTATCGGCGGCGACCCAGCAGCTGTCTGCCGGAATGGAGGAAACGGCGGCAACTACCACAATGGCGGATGCGGCAGCCGGAGAGATTCATGGAGCCGTTGAGCATATTGCACAGCGTTCCCAGGACGGGGCAAAAGGCGCGGCGGAGATCAAGGGCCGGGCCGAAGAAACCAACCGGAAGATCAAGACGGCTCAGGAAAAAGCGGCTCTTTTAAAGAAAGAGATTCAGCAGGATCTGGAAACGGCCCTGGAAAATGCAAAGGTAATCGAACAAATATACGAGCTTGCGAGTGTTATTATGAACGTATCCTCCCAGACCAACCTGCTGTCTTTAAATGCATCCATTGAAGCAGCCAGAGCCGGGGAAGCCGGAAGAGGATTTGCGGTTGTAGCCGGGGAGATCGGAGCTTTGGCAGAGCAGTCCAGGCAGACGGTGATCCAGATCCAGGCAGTTACCCAGGAGGTAACGTCGGCAGTGGAAAACCTCTCTGCCAATTCCAGAAAATTACTGGATTTTGTAGTGAATGACGTAACGGCGGATTACGAGGATTTCCTTACGATTGGAGAGCAATACAGCCAGGACGGCGCTTCCGTGGACGGATTGATGCAGGAATTCAATACGATTGCCCAGGAGCTGTTTGAAAGTATGGAAGGGATCATAAATTCCATGGGTGATATTTCCAGGGCGGCGGAAGAAGGCGCGGATGGGACCACGGAAATTGCCCAGCGGGCATCGGTAATTGCCGGGGAGTCTTCGGAAGTCTTAGAGCAGGTAATGAAAACCAAGCAAAGCGCGGAGACCCTTCAGGCAGAGATCAGTAAATTTCATGTGGCATAGGATGGAGAAAAAAAACAGCAAGGGAACGGGTATCCCTTATGGGCTCCATAACAGATTCAGTAACAGAAAAAACGGAATTCGTAGCAGTTTCCTTTCCGAAACAGGAAAAAATGGCCGATATATACAGTAACAGACGGAAGGATTTCCTGTATTTCGGCGAGTACCGGCATCGGCCCGGTTCAAAAGGCCCGGCCCATAGAAAGGAGCAGATACGGATGAAAGCAAACCAGATTCATGTGAATTATTTCACAAGCACATATCAGGATTTTATAAAAAGCCTGGAGGCGCCGAAAACGGATTTTGACAGCCAGGTAAAGACTGCATATGAGGCAAAGGGGCAGTCCCAGGCGGAATCCGTTTCGGCCGTGTCGGAATCCACCCAGGATATGACGATGGAGGAGTACAAAGAATATATTTACGATACCATAGCCGGGCTTAGGATGCATCCTTCCCAATATCGGAATACGGTTTCGGTTTATATTTCGGACGCTGGGTTTGCGGCCATGAAAAACGATCCGGAATACGAAGCCTGGGTGCTGGATACCCTGAAAAAGAATTTCAGCTTTAACGATCCCTGGGGGCCTATGAACGGCGGCAATTACGTGGTTCATTCCTTCGGCGCCACGAAGGAGGAATACCATGGGTACAGCCAGCCCAAGGAAAGCCGGAAAAGCCTTCGGAAAAAGATGGAGGAAAACTATTGGGAGGAACGCCGGAAGCGGAGGAAAGAACTGAATAAGAAATATTATGAAGAGCTGATGGAGCGGAAAGCGATGATCCGGCGGCTTCAGCAGAAGCTTTTTATTGAAAAGGATATTTCCTGGGCGGAAGCGGCCAATGAAGCCAAGAAGCGGGTGCCGGTTTCCTGCTTCCGGGGGATCAAATAACAGGCGTCCGGACCTGCCGGACGGTCCTGCTGCTACAGGGAACGGACGATAACAGGCAAAGGCCGGAGCTTTTGCCGTGAAGGACAATTACGGGAGGGATAACGGATGAAAAAAGGAAAAGGTTTTATCAGTGAATTTAAGAAATTTATAACCCGGGGAAATGTAATGGATATGGCAGTCGGTGTAATTGTCGGCGGGGCATTTACGGCGATTGTAACTTCCCTGAATCAGGATGTCCTGACCCCGATTCTGGGAATATTCGGCGGTACCGATTTTTCAAATCTGACGCTGCAGCTGGGAAGCGGGGAGAGCGCGCCGGTTTTGATGTACGGAAGCTTTCTGACAGCCGTGATTAATTTCCTGATTACCGCTTTTGTGATTTTCTGCCTGGTAAAAGGAATCAATGCGATTAACGAGCGGTTTACGAAAAAGGAAGAAAAGCAGCCGGAGGCCCCGAAGACAAAAGAATGCCCCTATTGTAAGACGGAGATTGCAGTGGGAGCCCTGAGGTGCCCCCACTGTACCTCGGTGCTGGATCCTTCCATAGCAGCGCTGCTGGAAAAAGCATCGGCAGAGGAGCCGGATGCAGACGCATCCGCCGCGGGAGAGTAGCAGATGGCGGGAAGCGGGGAGTCCCTTTCCCAAAAGGGGATATCCGTTCCCTATCTGGGAAAGGATTATTTATTGGAGGTTCGGAAGTACCGTTCCTACCGAAAACCGGGAGTTATGCCGGAAGGGAACAGGATGGCGGTGCTGACGGCCCGGACAGACCCGGACGCGGTGGCCGAAGCCCTTAAGGGCTGGTACCGGCAGCAGGCGGCCGTTCTGGTGACGGAGCGGGTGGAGCATTATCGAAAGCTGCTGGGAGAAGAAGTGGGGGCAGTCCGTATCAAGGATGTAAGAAGCCGCTGGGGAAGCTGCAGCAGCAAGGGGAACCTGAATTTTAACTGGCGGCTTGTGATGGCGCCCCTGGAAGTGCTGGATTATGTGGTGGTGCATGAATTGTGCCATCTGAAAGAAATGAACCATTCCCCGGCCTTTTGGAAGCTGGTGGAGGACATTTTGCCGGATTATCGAAAGCAGCGGGAATGGCTGAAAACCTGCAGGCTTATTGAGCGGTTTTGACAGGCCGCCCGGTGTCCGAGGTACGATAGAAAAGCGTTAAGTTTAAAAAAGTGTTGACATATATAGACCATCTATATATACTATGAGGTATATAGATGGTCTATATATATTTGCGGATAATTTGAAAGGAGAGGAAAGGATGGCAGCTGAGAGAAGTTTGTTTTCCGGAAGCACGGCGATGCTGCTGCTGGGGCTTTTGGAAGAGAAGGACAGGTATGGATACGAGATGATTGAAACATTGGAGCAAAGATCCAATCATTTGTTCGAATTAAAGGCCGGAACCTTGTATCCGCTTCTGCATTCCCTGGAGGCGAAGGGGTTTTTAACCGCCTATGAGCAGGAATCCGAAGGAAAGCGGCGGAAGTATTACAGCATTACGAAGGAAGGAAAGCGGCATTTGAAGCAGCAGAAGCAGGAGTGGAAGGAGTATGCGGCGGCAGTAGGAAATGTGTTAAGCCCGGAGGTGTGAGATGGGAAAAGAAGAATATTTGAAAACCGTGACAGAGCAGATGCGCTGTGCCCAGGCCCGGGAGGCCGTGGAGGAGGAACTTTGCAGCCATATTGAGGAAGCAGCCAGAACCTACGAGGAATATGGGTTGTCCAAAGAGGACGCCTGCAAGCGTGCCGTGGACCAGATGGGGGATCCGGTGGAGGTGGGTGTGGAGTTGGACCGGATTCACCGTCCCCGCTTTGAATGGAAAATGTTTGGCATGATCCTGGCCTTGAGCATCATGGGGCTTGTCGTCCAGTTTTTCCTGGAACGTCAGACCGGAACGAATGTTTTCTGGCCGCAGCTTCTGTATACCGGATTGGGCCTTGGGGCAATGCTGCTCATGTATTTTCTGGATTACAGTATCCTGGGGCGTTATGCCTTTGTTTGCTACTGGGGATATCTGGGACTGCTGACGGCAGCTGTTTTGGCAGGCTCCGTAATGGGATACCGTTTTGTAAACGGAATCCTATACCGGTTCGCGATTCCTCTCTATCTGACGGTGCCGTTTTTTGGAGCGGTGCTCTACCGGTATCGGGGCAGCGGAAGAAAGGGGCTTCTGCGCTGCGGGCTGCTGGGATGCATTCCGGTGCTGTTTTGCATGTATCCCCTAAGATCCGTGGGATATGGGATCAATCTGGCCCTGATCCTGTTTTTGATGCTGTGCTTTGCCGTGTGGAAGGGATGGTTCGCGGTAAAACGGAAACGGGCCCTGGCCGTGATGAGCCTGGCCTTTGTGGGAATTCCGGCGGCCGGCGTGGCCCTTGGCATGAAATACGGATTTGCGGCGTACCAGCGGGCCAGGATCTTAAGTATTTTGCTGCCGGGGAAATACGAAGAACGGGATTATATGAGCCGGATGGCCCGGGAAGCCCTTGGCCGGTGCCGCCTGGTGGGAGGAAGCGGCAGCGAATTTTTCCTGAAAACAGAGACGGCCCATACCGACTTTGTGTTCCTGAATCTTCTGGCAGGTTTTGGGATCCTGGCCGGAATCCTGGTGATCCTGCTGCTGGCCTGCCTGGTGGGAAAGGTGTTTCGCATTTCGCTGCGCCAGCAGAACCAGCTGGGCCAGATGGTGGGCGTGGGCTGCGGCCTGGTATTTTGTGTACAGATCCTGGAATGCGTGGGGATGAATCTTGGATTGGAAGGGGTGCGGAGTACCTTATTTCTGCCGTTTTTTTCCTATGGGAACGGATCGGCGGTGGTGTTTTACCTGCTGCTTGGGCTGGTGCTTTCCGTTTATCGCTATAAGGACATTCCCAGGAAGCAGAAGGCAGGAATGCACCGCAAAACTTTTTCATAAAATAGCAGTAAAAGGCTTCCCGGCCCGGCCGGGGAGAGGATGATGCATATGGAAAAAAGGGAGAGCTTTCTGAGTGACCTGGAGCCGGGGCAGGAGGCCAGGATCCGGGAACTGCGAATTTCGGGCGGTATGCGGCGGCGTTTGCTGGATTTGGGAATGATAGAAGGAACAAATGTTCGATGCGTTGCCAAAAGTCCGTCCGGGGATCCAAAGGCGTTCCTCCTCCGGGGCGCCGTCGTGGCCATCCGAAAAGAGCATGGCAGCCGGATTTTGCTGAAGGGACTTTCGGGCGGCCGGAAGGTTGTGGCCCTGGCCGGAAATCCCAACGTGGGGAAAACCAGTGTTTTCAACGGCCTGACGGGGCTGCGCCAGCATACCGGGAATTGGCCTGGGAAGACGGTTTCCAATGCCCGGGGGCAGTTTTCGACACAGGGACGGAATTATGAGCTGGTGGATCTGCCGGGCGCTTATTCGCTGTGGGTACAGTCGGCGGAAGAGGAGGCTGCCCGGGAGTTCCTGTGCTCCGGCCAGGCGGATGCGGTGGTGGTGGTCTGTGATGCGACCTGCCTGGAACGGAATCTGAATCTGGCGTTTCAGATTATGGAGCTGGAAAAAAACGTTATTCTCTGTGTAAATCTGATGGACGAGGCGAAGAAAAAGGGCATCCGGGTTGATTTGGAAATGCTTTCCCGGGAACTGGGGGTACCGGTGGCAGGGATCTGCGCCCATCAGAAGGAGAGTCTTAAGACGCTGACGGATCTGCTGGATCAGGTGACGGCCGGGGAAGTGATTCCCAACCCCAGGCTGCCCGAAACGGATGCCGGGAAAGGCCCGGGTTGCGAAACGGATACGTCGAAAGGCCCGGAATGCGAAACGAATATGTCGAAAGGCCCGGGATGTGAAACGGATACAGAAGAAGGCCCGGAGCGCTATATCCGGCAGGCGGAGGCGCTCTGTAAGAGGGCCGTCCAATGGGAGAAGGGGATCTTTTCGGGTTTTGACCGGAAAATTGACAAATATTTCACAAGCCGGCTGTGGGGTTTTCCCTTGATGCTGTTGCTTTTAACGGCCGTATTTTGGCTTACGATAGCAGGTGCGAATGTTCCTTCGCAGCTGCTATCGTCATTTCTGTTCCGGATTCAGGACTGGCTGACGGAAGGGTTTTATGCCCTGGGGGCACCGGATTGGCTTCATGGGCTTTTAGTGCTGGGGGCCTACCGGGTGCTGGCCTGGGTCGTATCCGTGATGCTGCCGCCCATGGCAATCTTTTTCCCGCTGTTTACCCTTTTGGAGGATGCCGGAATCCTGCCCCGGGTGGCTTTTAATCTGGACAGCTGCTTCCGGCGGTGCAGCGCCTGCGGCAAACAGGCCCTGACCATGGCGATGGGATTCGGCTGCAACGCGGTGGGGGTCACGGGCTGCCGGATTATTGACTCCCCCAGGGAACGGCTGATTGCCCTTCTGACCAATAGCTTTGTACCCTGCAACGGCCGGTTTCCCACGCTGATCCTGCTGCTGACCTTGTTTTTTGCCGGAAATATGCCGGAGCCCTGGGCTTCCGTAAAAAGCGCCCTGCTGCTGACCGGGCTGATTCTTCTGGGCATTTTTTTCACATTCCTGGTATCCAAAGGCTTGTCTTTGACTTTTTTAAAGGGGAAGCCCTCGGGCTTTTTGCTGGAGCTGCCCCCTTACCGGAAGCCCCAGGCAGGCCGGGTGCTGCTTCGCTCGGTGCTGGACCGGACGTTGTTTGTATTGGGGCGGGCAGCGGCGGTTGCGGCTCCTGCCGGGGCCCTGATCTGGATTTTGGCAAATGTAACGGTTTGCGGGGAAACGCTGCTTTTTTGGTGCACAAGTATTTTAGATCCCTTTGCCCGGCTGCTGGGGCTGGACGGCGTGATTCTGACGGCCTTTTTGCTGGGGCTTCCGGCCAATGAAATCGTAGTGCCGATTCTGATCATGGCCTATCTGAAGCAGGGACAATTGACGGAGCTTGGACAGCTGACGGAAATCAAGGAGCTGCTGACCGCCCAGGGCTGGACCTGGGTGACCGCGCTGTGCGTACTGGTGTTCACGCTGTTCCACTGGCCCTGTTCCACGACATTGCTCACCGTCAAAAAGGAAACCGGAAGCTGGCGGGATACGGCATTGGCCTTTCTGCTGCCGACGGCTGTCGGAATGCTGTGCTGCGGGCTGATCCACGGGATATCCTTACTGCTAGGGGCCGGATAAAAGGGAAGCGTTGGTTATGACCGGATGAAAAGGAAGCATTGGTTATGGCGGATGAAGTGGAATTCCTGCCTCTTGAGTCCGGATTTTGACCTCTTAGGGAAAACCCCTTTACTTTTCCCGGGATTTTGGGCATACTAAGTTCAGAAAGCACAGAGGTTCAGGAAAATGAAAATACGGTTAGAGCTGGACGGCAGCATTACAAATGACGAGATCATAATACGCTGCCGTGTCTTAAGTGAAGAAGTGCAAGCGATACAGAAGGTATTGGCAGAACTGGTAGGAAGGGATCCGCAGTTTGTTTTTTACAAAGGTGATACGGAATTCTATCTGCCCCTGGAAGACATTCTCTTTTTTGAAACGGAAGAGAAAGCGGTCTTTGCCCATACTACGGCGGATCTGTACCAGGTTAAGTACCGCCTGTATGAACTGGAGGAATTTTTACCGGGATATTTTCAGCGGGTATCAAAATCAACGATATTGAATACCAAGAAGGTCTATTCCATCCAGCGGAATCTGTCGGCTTCCAGTATCGTAGCATTTCAGGACACACACAAACAGGTGTTTGTATCCAGGCATTACTATAAGCCCCTGAAAGACAAATTAGAGGAAAAGAGGAATCGTAGATGAAGGAAAAAAGGTATCAAAAGGGAAGTAAGATTTTTTGGGGAGTATTCCTGATTTTGGCAGCTGCCTTTCTGGTGGTCAGCCGGCTGGGATATCTAAGCGAAATAGGGATGGCCGGGATCCTGTTTGCCATTTTCTTTACGGCAATTATCCTTCAGGGGATTTGGGAACGCAGCTTCGGGAAAATCCTGTTTCCGATTGCATTCCTGTGTATCATTTTTGACGAGCCCCTGGGGATCACGGCTATTACGCCCTGGACGGTGCTGATTGCCGCCGCTCTTGGGACGGCCGGGCTGAATCTGATTTTCAAGCGGAAACATTCTTACATTTACAAATGGAATTGGAGGGAGCAGGCGATGGATGAGGAAAAATATGTGGATCTTCCGGCAGACTTTGAGGGATCGGAGGTGCAAAAGGACCGGAGCGGAAACCGGATCTATTTTAAAACAAACTTCAGTTCGTCAACGAAATATGTGAATACGGACTGGCTTGAACAGGCTTCCCTGGAATGCAGCTTCGGGTCAATGCGGGTGTTTTTTGACAACGCCAGGATCCCTGAGGGCAATGCGGTGATAGACTTATCGGTGTCTTTCGGCAGCATAGCGCTGTATGTGCCGAAGGAATGGTTTATCAATGATCAGACCAACTGTGCCTGCGGTTCCGTGGATGAGAAAAACTATAACCGCAGCAGCGGAAGCCCGATGGTGACACTGACCGGGGATGTGAGCTTTTCCGGAGTGACGATTACGTATATTTAAAGGAAACGCTGCGGGCCCTGTTCAGGCTTATAGGGAAACGCTTTTGCTTCAGGCAGGTTCCGGCTGCACAAGACAGGCAGCCGGAGCCTGCATTTTTAGTTCTTTTCCCTTGCAATGGCGCATTGGGGCAGGAAGTTATAGACGTCCAGATAGGAATCCAGTTCGGCGTCGTCCACAGGGGGCCGCGGCACGGAGCCGGTGCAGTCCGTAGCGGAATTTGCCTTGAAAAAATCATATTCCGGATTGGGCGTATAGGTGGGATGGTCGTTGGATGATTTCCGATCTTGGTTCATAAGGCGCAAATCCTTTCTTTGAGGAATTTGAATGACGGCTCCTTTTGGAACGGCCATAGGAAGCATGAAAATCATGCCCGGAATTAGCGTTTGCAGAAGGAAAGGCATTTATGCAGGAAAATGGTGCCGGAACGGAAACAGGATTCGGGAAAAAGGAAACAAAGCAGCGTCCGCCTGTTTTTCAAAATAGGGCGTTTCAAAATTTTGGAAAAAATACTTGCAAAATAAAAAATTTTCCCCTATAATAATATGTAGCGTGCTACAGAATTGAGGTGAAACTTATTATGCTAAGCGATATCGGCTATTTGCTGAAAGTGATTCAAGAGCATACGGAACGCCATGCCAACCAGATCTTCAAGCCGGTGGACCTGACTTCTTCCCAGGTGCGGGTGCTGAAGTTTTTAAGGGGAAGAGGGGGGGAGAGGACCACCCAGAAGGAGCTGCAGCAGTATTTGAAGGTATCCCATCCTACGGTGGTAGGGATTGTGCAGCGGTTAGAGCACAAGGGCTTTGTGCGTACGGAGTTTGACGGGGAGGATAAGCGGAACAAATATTTGTATCTGACGAAGAGAGAAGAAGAACTGTTTGAACAGATGAAGGCTTCCCATGACAAGATGGAACATCTTTTGACCCGGGGTATGACCGGGGAGCAGATCGAAGAGCTGAAAGCCCTTTTGACTCTGGTATATGAGAATGTAAAATGACCCGGCAGGGTTTTCTTTTTGCAGTAAAGTGTAGCCTGCTACAGTTTAAAAGGCTCCAAAGGCGAAAGAAACGGCAGAGGAGCCGGAAGAAACGATGAATGATAGAAAAAGAGAGGAGACGAGAATTTATGTTAAAAACGTTACTATCACAGCTGGGACAGTATAAGAAAACGGCCATTGCCACGCCGCTGCTGTCCATACTGGAAGTGTTTATGGAAATCCTGATACCCATTGCCATGGCTTCCATTATTGACGACGGGATTGAGAAAGGAAATATGAACCATGTAATCCTGTGCTGCGTATTGATGTTTGGAATGGCGGGACTTAGCCTGCTGTTCGGGATTCTGGCCGGAAAAACCTCGGCCTATGCGTCCACGGGCTTTGCCTGTAATTTAAGGGATCGTATGTTTTCCCATATCCAGACCTTTTCCTTCCATAATATTGACAAATTCAGTACGGCAGGACTGGTAACCAGGATGACAACGGATGTAACCAATCTCCAGAACGCCTTTCAGATGGTGATAAAAATGGGGACCCGGGCGCCCATACAGCTGATTTGCGCCCTTTTGATGGCAATGTTCATTAATTTTAAGCTCAGCATGATCTTTGTGGTTGCAATTCTGGTGCTGGGCAGCATTTTGGCCCTGATTGTTTCCAGAGCCATGCCGGCCTTTACGGCAGTATTTGACCGGTACGACGAGCTGAATGCCAGTGTCCAGGAAAATGTTTCCGGAATCCGGGTGGTGAAAGCCTTTGTACGGGAGGAACATGAGCGCAGCAAATTCACGAAAGCAGCCGAAAAAATTTATGAAATGTTTATCAAAGCCGAGTCCATTGTAGCGCTGAACAGCCCGGTGATGATGTTTGTGGTTTATTCCTGTATCCTGGGCTTATCCTGGATGGGAGCCAGGATGATCGTGGGCGGCTCCCTGACTACCGGAGAGCTGACCAGCCTTCTGGCCTATATTATGAATATTCTCATGAGCCTGATGATGCTGTCCATGATTTTCGTAATGCTGTCCCTTAGTATGGCCAGCGCCAGACGGATCGCCGAGGTTTTGGAGGAGCAGGCAGATCTGGTAAGCCCCGCCCAGGCGGAGACTGTGATTCCCGACGGGAGTGTGGAGTTCGAACATGTGTTCTTTGCCTATGGAAAAGGAAAACCGGTGCTTTCCGATATTAATGTGCGGATTCAGGCCGGGGAAACCATTGGGATTTTAGGGGGCACCGGAAGCGCAAAATCCAGCTTTGTCAACCTGATCAGCCGCCTTTATGATGTGCAGCAGGGCTGTGTAAAGGTAGGCGGCAAGGATGTGCGTACCTACGATCTGGAAACACTGCGGAACGAGGTGTCCGTGGTACTTCAGAAAAATGTGCTTTTTTCCGGGACGATCCTGGAAAACCTGCGCTGGGGCGATAAAAACGCCACGAAAGAAGACTGTATCCGGGCTTGTAAAATGGCCTGCGCCGATGAATTTATCACCCAGTTTCCGGAGGGCTATGAAACCTATATCGAACAGGGCGGCACAAACGTGTCCGGAGGACAGAAGCAGCGGATCTGCATTGCCCGGGCTTTGCTGAAAAAGCCGAAGATCCTGGTGCTGGATGACAGCACCTCCGCAGTGGATACGGCTACGGATGCCAGGATCCGCCGGGCGTTCCGGGAAGAAATCCCGGATACCACCAAGTTTATTATTGCCCAGCGGATTTCCAGTATCCAGGATGCGGACCGGATCCTTGTGCTGGACAACGGACGGATTGACGCCTTTGATACTCATGAAAACCTGCTTGCCGGGAATGGGATCTACCAGGAGGTATATCACAGCCAGACCCAGGGCGGCGGGGACTTTGACCAGAACGGAGGGGAAGCCTGATGAAACGACTTTTGCAGACGATATTAAAAAATTATACGCCCCACTGCATCCTGGTAGTAATCAGTATCCTGATTACGGCCTTTGCAAATGTAAGGGGAACATTATTTACCCAGAGCTTGATTGACGATTATATCCAGCCCATGATCGGCAGTAAAAATCCTGATTTCGGGCCTTTGGCCGGGGCCCTGATGAAGGTTGCGGCGCTGTATCTGGTAGGCGTGTTCTGCGCCTGGGCCTTTACCCGGATTATGATTAATGTAAGCCAGGGGACGCTGCGGAACCTGCGGAACCAATTGTTTACCCATATGGAAGCTTTGCCTATCAAATATTTTGATACCCATGCCCATGGGGATATCATGTCTATTTACACCAACGATACCGATACCCTGCGCCAGATGATCGGCCAGAGTATCCCCCAGGTGCTAAACAGCGCGATTTCCATTGTCAGCGTTTTAATCAGTATGCTGATTTTAAATGTGCCCATGACCGTCGTATCCCTTTTGATGGTGGCCCTTATGCTGTTTATGACCCGGAAGCTGGCGGGCCTTTCCGGAAAATATTTCAAAGACCAGCAGAAGGATCTGGGAATTGTAAACGGCTATATTGAAGAAATGATGGAAGGCCAGAAGGTAGTGAAGGTTTTCTGTCATGAAGAAGAAAATATGGCGGAATTCCGTGCCCGAAACCAGCAGCTTCGGGTCAGCGCAAACAACGCCAATAAATATGCCAATATTTTAATGCCCGTTACCTTCCAGATGGGAAATGTCAGCTACGTGGTCTGTGCCCTGGTGGGCGCCCTGCTTGCCACCAACGGTTATATGGGGCTGACTATCGGTGCGCTGGTTTCTTTTCTGACCTTGAATAAGAGCTTTAACGGGCCAATTGGCCAGGCGAGTCAGCAGCTGAACAGCATTATTATGGCGGTAGCCGGAGCGGAACGGATCTATGAGCTTTTGGATGAACCGACCGAGGTGGATGAAGGCTATGTTTCCCTGGTAAATGTGAAAAAGGGCCCCTCCGGGGAATTGGAGGAATGCAGCGCCCGCACCGGCTGCTGGGCCTGGAAGCATCCCCACCAGGACGGCACATTAACCTATACGGAGCTGAAGGGGGATGTGGTCTTTGACGATGTGGACTTTGGCTACAACGATGAAAAAATCGTACTCCATAACGTGAAGCTCTTTGCCACACCGGGGCAGAAAATTGCCTTTGTGGGAAGCACCGGGGCCGGAAAAACTACAATTACCAACCTGATCAACCGCTTTTATGATATTCAGGACGGGAAAATCCGCTATGACGGCATCAATGTGAATAAAATCAAGAAGAGTGATCTGCGTAAGAGCCTTGGTATGGTGCTTCAGGATACCCACCTGTTTACGGGAACCGTCCTTGACAATATCCGCTACGGAAGGCTTGACGCCACCGACGAGGAATGTATCCGGGCGGCAAAGCTTGCAAATGCGGACGCCTTTATTGAGCTTCTTCCGGAGGGCTATCACACCAGGCTGACCGGGGACGGCGGCAGCCTTTCCCAGGGACAGCGGCAGCTTTTAGCCATTGCAAGGGCCGCTGTTGCGGACCCGCCGGTCCTGATTCTGGACGAGGCGACCTCCAGCATCGATACCCGTACCGAAGCGCTGGTGCAGCGGGGGATGGACAGCCTGATGGAAGGCCGTACCACCTTTGTCATTGCCCATCGCCTTAGCACGGTTAAGAACAGCGACTGTATTATGGTTCTGGAGCAGGGGCGCATTATTGAACGGGGCAGCCACGACGAATTAATTGCCGAAAAAGGGAAATACTATCAGCTCTATACCGGAAACGGCGTAGGCGAAACGGCCGGTTAGAAAAAAGCAGAAGGGAAGCAGGGAGGGAATTGTGAAATCTTTAGTAATTGCGGAAAAGCCCAGCGTCGGGCGTGATATTGCCCGGGTGCTGAATTGTAAGCAGGGCGGAAACGGTTTTCTGGAAGGGAAGGACTATATTGTGACCTGGGCATTGGGCCATTTGGTAGAGCTGTCCGACCCGGAGAGCTATGGGGACCAGTGGAAGGAATGGAAGCTGGAAACGCTGCCCATGCTGCCGGAAAAGCTGGAAATCCAGGTGATAAAAAAGACGGGCGGCCAGTTCCGTACCGTAAAAACCCAGATGTGCCGGAAGGATGTGAACCAGCTGATCATTGCCACGGACGCCGGGCGGGAAGGCGAGCTGGTGGCCCGGTGGATTATCAAAAAAGCAGGCGTGAAGAAGCCTATGAAACGGCTGTGGATTTCATCGGTGACGGATAAGGCGATTCGGGAGGGGTTCTCCCACCTGAAAGAGGCCAAAGAATACGAACATTTGTACGAAGCGGCAGTAGCAAGGGCGGAAGCCGACTGGCTGGTGGGCTTAAATGCCACCCGGGCCTTAACGGCAAAGCACAATGCCCAGCTTTCCTGCGGACGGGTTCAGACGCCTACCCTGGCCATCCTGTCCAAACGGGCAGAGCAGATCCGTGCCTTTACCCCCAGGAGCTTTTACGGCTTTGGAATGGAGGGAGCGGGTGTTTTCTTCCGGTGGAAATCCAAAAACGGCGGCAGCAGCACTTTTTCCAGGGCGGAAATCCAGGAAGTAGAGCAGCGCACCGCTTCCGGCGCGGCAGTGGTCACCCAGGTAAAGAAAAAGGCGAAAACATCCTATGCGCCGAAGCTGTATGATTTGACCAGCCTGCAGCAGGAGGCCAATCAGAAGCATGGGTTTTCGGCCAAGCAGACCTTGAATTATATGCAGAGCCTGTATGAACGCCACAAGGCCGTAACCTATCCCCGTACCGATTCCCGGTATCTGACAGAGGATATGACGGATACCTTGAAAGACCGGGTGAAAGCTTGTCAGGCCGGCAGCTTTGCCCCGGTCTGCAGCCGGATTCTGAAATCCCCCATCAAAGGGAACAAATCCTTTGTGGACAACGGCAAGGTGTCCGACCACCACGCCATTATTCCCACGGAGCAGGGCGTGCAGCTGAACGAACTGGAGTTCGGAGAACGGAAAATCTATGAAATGGTGGTCAGCCGTTTTCTGGCAGTACTGCTGCCGCCCTGTGAATATGAACAGACGGAAGTGACGGTAGAATGCGGCGGGGAGCTGTTTGAAGCAAAAGGGAACCGTATTTGCAAGCCAGGCTACCGGGAAGTATATGGGAGTTCGGAGCATTTGGGAGCGAATGATTGCTCGGATGATTTGGATGAGGATGACGGGTTCGGAGGTTCGGAGGAATCCGGGACGTCCCGGTTTGGGAAGGTGTATCAAAAAAGCCTGCCTGCCTTTGAAAAGGGCCAAACCCTTACCTTGTCCGGAGGGAAAATCACCGAGGGGAAGACCAGGCCGCCCCAGCCTTTTACGGAAGCCACTTTGCTGGCAGCCATGGAGAATCCGGTAAAGTATATGGAAAACAGGGATCAGGCCCTGGCGAAGACTTTGGGGGAAACCGGAGGGCTGGGTACGGTTGCTACCCGGGCGGATATTATTGAAAAGCTGTTCAATAGTTTTCTTATGGAAAAAAAGGAGCAGTATATCCATCTGACCTCGAAGGGACGGCAGGTTTTGGAACTGGCTCCCGGGGGACTGACGACGCCGGAGCTCACGGCCCGCTGGGAACAGAAGCTGACGGACATTGCAAAGGGCCGGGCAAAAAAGAAGGATTTTGAAGCGGAGATCCGGAATTATACCGTGGAAATCGTAAACGAGATCGCTGCCTCGTCCAAGACATATAAGCACGAAAACATTACCGGGAAAAAATGCCCGGAATGCGGGAAGCTGCTGCTCTCGGTCAATCATAAAAACGGAAAAATGCTGGTCTGCCAGGATCGGGAATGCGGCTACCGGAAGCATTTGTCCAGGCTGACCAATGCCCGCTGCCCCCAGTGCCATAAAAAGCTGGAGCTGGTAGGGGAAGGGGAACATCAGCGTTTTACCTGTGTCTGCGGCTACCGGGAAAAGCTGTCGGCTTTTCAGAAGCGAAAGCAGGAAGGGGGCGGCGGCGTGTCGAAAAAGGATGTGGCCCGCTACCTGAACCAACAGAAAAAAGAAGCAAAAGAACCCCTCAACCGTGGATTTGCGGATGCTCTTGCGAAGTTGAAATTATAAAAAAATAAAGAAAGACTACCAGTTTAATGTCTGTTTATTGACTTTAATGGGGAATCGTGTATAATAGAACTAGCGACTATTGAAGCAAATTTTGGAAGGTGGTTTTTATGAAGGAGAAGAAGGTTACAGGGGCAAAGGGCCTGAAACGTTTTCAGAGCCTGACGGCAATGCTGATTCTGATTATTTGTGTGATGGTATCCATTCCTACAATCGGGTTGGCCTGCCTTGGAGTTTATTATCTAAGCCAATCCATGGAGGAGTCTGCACAGCTGTATGAGGAATCCATGCTGGAGGGCTATTCCATGGAAATCAAATCCCAGGTACAGGGGGCGATCGAGGTAGTGCAAAGCTACTACGACCGGAGCCAGGCCGGGGAGATTACCGAAGAAGAAGCGAAGGAATTGGCCAGAGAGGCAGTACGTCACATGCGTTATCGGGACGATGCTTCCGGCTATATCTGGATTGACGGGGCAGACCATGTACTGGTGATGCATCCGATCCTGACGGATCAGGAAGGGGATAACCGTTACGACCTGACGGATCAAAATGGGGTGAAGGTAACACAGAATATCGTATCCGCAGCGAAATCCGGCGGCGGCTACAATGAATTCTATTTTACAAAATCCGACGGTACGACGGTGGCGCCGAAGATTGCCTATTCCCAGATGTTCGAGCCCTGGGGCTGGGCAATTGCAACCGGAAACTATGTGGATGATATGAACGCGAAGATTGACGGTCAGAAGGATAATATTGAGAAAGAATTTTCCAAGATGCTGCTGATCTATGGGGTGGCGGCAGTGGTAATGCTGGTTCTGGCAGTGGTAATAGCGGCCTTATGCGGCCTTCGGATTACCAAAGGCATTAAGCTGGTGGAAGGCAACCTTCGTCAGGCGGCTATGGGGGATTTAAGCTTCTCCGTCCGTCCTGCCCTGCTGAAACGGGGGGATGAAATCGGAGAGATGGCCCGTTCCTTAGAGGATGTGCGCCAGTCCCTGGCCGGTATGCTTGGCAGCGTGATCCATACCGGGGAATCCCTGAACAAGAGCAGTGAGAAGTTCAGCGAGAAATTCGGCCATATTTCCGAGAGCATCCGCAATACCAATCAGGCCATTGAAGATTTGGCCCAGGGTGCAACGAATCAGGCCAACGAAACGGAAACCGTAAACGAGAAGATCGCCGAGCTTGGCAGTGTAATTGAAGTGGAGCAGAGCGGTGTACATAAATTAGAAGAAGCCGTGTCCGCCATGGCGAAATATTCGGTGGGTGCTTCCGAAAGCATCCAGGAGCTGGAACGCATTACGAAGATGACCATTGAAACCATTGATATGGTATCGGAGCAGACGGATAAGAACAACGATTCCGCCGCAGATATCAATAAGACCATAGAGATTATCAAGGGACTGGCGTCTCAGACGAATCTGCTTTCCCTGAATGCCAGCATCGAAGCCGCCAGAGCCGGGGAGGCCGGAAGAGGATTTGCTGTTGTGGCGGAAGAGATCCGGCATCTTTCCGAAGAATCCTCCGGAAATGCCCAGGAGATTGAAGGCATCGTCAAGGTACTGGTGGATAATGTACGGATTTCCGTAAGCAAGATGGAAGAAGTTACCAGAAACGTCCGGGAACAGCAGAAGTGCCTGAACGAGACCAGGGAAGCCTTCATGCATCTGAAGGAAGAAGTGGTCCTGGTGGAAGAGGTTACGAAAGAAATCGGCGGCCAGACGGAAATTCTGGATTCCCTGAAGCAGATCGTGACGGATTCCGTCAACAGCCTGGCCAGTGTCGTGGAAGAAAATGCTGCGTCTACGGAAGAAACAAGCGCCAGCATGATGCTTCTGTCCCAGACGATCGGCGAATGTACCGAGGATACCGAAGGGCTGGTGGAATTAAGCCGCCGCCAGAACGAGCAGGCAAGCAAGTTCCAATTATAATAAAAATTGCATAATGAATGATAGAAGAGGGAAGAACCGCATGTTTTACGATGGCGGTTGCTTCCCTCTTTTTTTTGTCCTGCATATATTACAAATAAGAAGGTTTCCTGCCGGCGTGTGTTTGGAAATTGTTTTCTGCCGGATGTCATTTTCAAACACGCTCCGGGAACAGGAAAACAGAACGGACAGAAAGGAAAGAGCCAATGAAATTTACAAAAATGCAGGGCTGCGGAAATGATTATATTTTCGTAAACGGATTTCTGGAACAGATTGCAGAGGAAGGGAAAACGGCACAGGCCCTTAGCGACCGTCATTTTGGAGTGGGTGCGGACGGGATGATTCTCATCGGCCCTTCGGAAACGGCGGATTTTTCGATGTCCATGTACAATGCGGACGGTTCGGCAGGGGAGATGTGCGGGAACGGCATCCGCTGCCTGGGAAAATATGTCTATGAAAAAGGGCTGACTGCAAAGACGGAGCTTGCGATCGAAACGGGGGCCGGGCTTAGGCATCTTTGGCTGAAGACGGAAAACGGAAGGGTACGGCGGGTTGTGGTGGATATGGGAGAACACCAGTTCTTGAGAAAAGAACGGCTGGAAGTATTGGGAGAGGAATACGGAGCGGTTTGCCTGTCTATGGGAAATCCTCATGCAGTGGTGTTTGTAAAGGAGACAGGGCCGCTGAATTTAAGGGAATTAGGCCCGGCGTTCGAATATCATCCCCTGTTTCCGGACCGGGTGAATACGGAATTCGTAGAAATTTTGTCGGATACCCGGCTGCGGCTTAGGGTGTGGGAAAGGGGTTCCGAAGAAACGCTGGCCTGCGGTACGGGAGCCTGTGCGGCAGTGGTAGCAGCGGTAACCTGCGGATATACCAAAGAACGGGTAACGGTAATACTTCCGGGCGGAGAACTGCTGGTTTCCTATGACAGGAGCAGCAAACGGGTTCGGCTGGAAGGCCCGGCAGAAACAGTGTTTGAGGGAGAGTGGGAAATGAGTGGACGTATGTTTGGTATAAAGACGGAGGCGGATTCGGCCATTGAGGGGGAAGCATGGAGCAAAAATTAAGAAATTTATTGCAGGAAGTGGAATATACCTGCCTGCAGGGAAAAGAAGATAAAACAGTGCAGGGACTGATTTACGATTCCAGGCAGGACTGCCTGGGCTGCGTATTTTTCTGTATACAGGGATTTCGACAGGACGGCCACACCTTTGCAGCGGAAGCCGTGAAAAAGGGCGCTTCCGTTTTGGTGGTAGAACGGGAGATCCGCCGCCAGGAAGCATTGGCGGAACCGGGAAGCCGGGATTCACAGACGGAATCGGAGGGCACGGCAACAGTGCAGGAGCTGCCCAAGGACATCACCTTGCTTTTGGTAAAGGATGCCAGAAAGGCATTGGCTCAGATGTCGGCAGCCTGGTTTTCCCATCCGGCAAGAGAGCTTTTCACGATTGGCATCACCGGTACCAAGGGAAAAACTACTATGGCCTATATGATTTATCGGATTTTGGCGGAAGCGGGGCTTACAACCGGGCTGATTGGAACCATCGAAACGATTGTTGGGGATCGGGCCGTACCCGCCCAAAATACCACACCGGAATCCTATCTGATTCAAAAGGCTTTTCGGGAAATGGCGGACAGTGGATGTACCTGCGTGGTAATGGAGGTTTCTTCCCAGGGGCTTATGCTGAACCGGGTGGAAGGCTTTCAATTTGACTACGGGATTTTTACGAATCTGGAGCCGGATCACATCGGCCCCGGGGAGCATAAAGATTTTGCGGAATATCGAAATTGCAAATCCCTGCTTTTCCGCCGCTGCAGGCATGGTATCCTGAACGGGGACGATCCGCATACAAAAGAGATCCTGGCAGGTCATACCTGTACCGTGGAAACCTTTGGAATTCGGAAAAAGGCAGACTGGATGGCGGAACAGATTCTCTGCAAGAAGGAGAATAACAGTTTGCAGGTTGCTTTTACCGTAAGCGGAGAAGGAGTGGAAAAACTTCCGGTGACGATCGGGATACCGGGGGAATTTAACGTCTATAATGCATTGGCGGCAATGACAGCCTGCCGCCGGGTGGGAAAGGAAGCCGGGCTTTTGAATACAACGATTCAAAAGGCGGCTTTGAGGGCGCTGTCAAAGATTCGAATTAAGGGCCGTATGGAGCCGGTGCCGGTTTCGGAGGAATTTGCCCTTTTTATTGATTATGCCCACAATGCCATGAGCTTAAAGGGGATGCTGGAAACCATACGGGCTTATCGGCCGCGCCGTTTGATCTGTCTTTTTGGCTGCGGCGGGAACCGCTCCGGAATCCGGCGTTACGAGATGGGGGAGGTATCCGCAAAGCTGGCGGATCTGACCGTCGTCACTACCGATAATCCGCGTTTTGAGGATCCGGAAGCGATACTTGAGGACATCATAACGGGCATAAAAAGAGCCGGAGGGGACTATGTCAGAATTACCGACCGGAAGGAAGCCATCCGCTATTGTCTGAAAACAGCCAGGCCGGGAGACGTGGTGGTGCTGGCCGGGAAAGGCCATGAGGACTATCAGGAGATTTGCGGGAAAAAATATCCGATGGACGAACGGCGGCTGATCCGGGACATTCTCCGGGAGGAAGAAGGGGGAAAGACATTTACCGACCTGCAGTAAGATTCTTTAAAAGTGGATATAATACGACATTATATCCACTTTGTCAACGATCGGGGACGGTTTTGGAAGAAACGCTTCTTTGAGGCGGCAGAGCTGATTCGGACAGCGGAGGACCGGCAATCAGAGGGAAGACATACAGAATTTTTCATAAACACAGGATAGAAACGATATATGAGGTTCAAAGCCCCATGGAATCGGAAATTATCAGAAGGGTCAATGAATCGGATATAGGCCCTCTGGGCCTTCACGGAAAAACCAGCGTATTGGCAACTTTTTAAATTTTTGGCATACTGGGAATAGTTGCATGTTTTTGGGGTAAATGGTACTATATAATAAAGATAATAGAAATGACAGAAGGCGGGAATGAATTTTCAAATACGCTGTGGAGTATTATTTATAGTTGAAATAATGATTTATGGAGGATAGTTATGGCTCTGGAAAATAAATTAGGCATTAATGATTCGGCGGAAATTGCGAGAGTAGAAGAGAAAATAAGCAAGACGAAAGCCATTAAATTATATGAATGCAAAATTATTGAAGATTTTGAAGTTGGTAAATTTTCCGGACTTGCTAAAATTCATAAATTTTTGTTTGATGAGTTATATGATTTTGCCGGAAAAATAAGAACAGTAAATATTGCAAAAGGAAACTTTAGATTTGCTCCTGTA
>CAJUSQ010000003.1 GCA_910588885.1 uncultured Lachnospiraceae bacterium | reverse complement strand
GTTATTGTATATAATGATACACAGACAACCGAAGAGATCACCTCTTTGCAATCGGCAATCAACGATACTTTTCTGTCTGATATAAAAGGAACAGAGGGTGTATCAGAGGTTCATGCCGTAAAAGGGATTCCTGTGGTTTTCCCCTATGAGAAAGCTCATTTCTCGGATTTTTGGATAAAAGGCTATACGGAATTAAAGCCATACTTGTCATATTCTGAGACGGTTTCCCTGTATCAACAAAATCCGGAAAAATATTATGGCATGATAAAAGGGATTGATGAAGCAGAATTTGATTATTTGAACGGAACACTTGGAAATGTTATAGATAAACAGGAATTTTTGAACGGGGAAACGGCAATTTTGCAATATGCCGGATTTGAAATACCAAATAAATGGATCGGAAGTTTTGTGTCATTTGTCGTTGAAAATCAAATGCGGGAAATTAAAATCGGCGCCGTTAATTATGGAGATTATTATGGAGCAACACCGAATAGCGGAGCAAATTTAATCGTCAGCGAAAACTATGTAAAAACCTTGACGGAAAAGCCTTGTATATTGAGTCTTAACATCAAATATGAACAATCTTACGAAGAAGGGACGGAAAAGGAAATAAGAACTATCATAGAAACAAGTTCCCATAGTTCGAATTTAATGTATCTTTCAAAATATGAGGACATGAAAATAATTCAAAATTCAAGGGACGGTATGTATGAAATAGGCGCAATCATTTCGCTTCTTCTATTATTAGTTGGTACGTTAAACTATATCAATACAATGGCAAGTAGCATTCAAAATAGAAAACTGACATTCTCGATTATGGAAAGTGTGGGTATGGCAAGAAAACAAATAAAAAAATTACTGATTCGCGAGGGAATTTTATATGTAGGCGGTTCTGTGTTTATTACACTGACAATCGGAACGGGAATTACGTATTTTGTGTTTCAGTCCATGAATTATATGAAAATACCATTTACGATTCCGGCAGTCCCTTTGGTATGTGCGGTTTTGCTTGTTATGGCAATAGGTATTCTAACCCCAATCATTACTTATCAAAAAATATTAAAAAAACATACGATTGTTGAACGATTACGAGAATATGAGTAAAATTCAACTGCCAAAGACCGCTTTGCATTTTTGGAATTATACGGTATAATGAAATTAATTGAACAATCAGGTGAAGTGTCATGAACAAATTAATTTTATATATTGCGGTGGCTCAAATAGATCAGGATGTGCAAAACGAAACATAAGAAAGAGAGGAAACGGGGATGAGGATACTGAATTTTGGCTCGCTGAATATTGACTATGTTTATCAGGTGGATCACATGGTTCAAAAGGGGGAAACCTTACGGGCCAGGGAGCGGAAGGTACACTGCGGCGGAAAGGGCCTGAACCAGTCCATTGCCCTGGCGAGGGCGGGAGCAGAGGTTTGCCATGCGGGAGTGCTTGGAGAGGACGGCGGTATGCTTAAGGAGCAGCTGGAGCAGTGCGGGGTAGATACCGGGCTCTTGAAATGGGTGGAAGGCCCGTCCTCCCATACGGTGATCCAGGTGGACGAAGGAGGGGATAACTGTATCCTGTTTTTCGCCGGCAAAAACCTGGAAGCAGATGATGCGTACATAGAATCGGTATTATCGGAGTTTGGAGAAGGGGATTTTATTTTACTGCAAAATGAGCTGGCCCGTACAGACAAGATTATGAGGGAAGCGAAGAAGCGGGGGATGCAGATCGGGTTGAACCCCTCGCCCATCAGTGGGCAGCTGCAGGAATTCCCCTTGGAGTATGTAGATATTTTTCTTCTGAATGAAACAGAGGGCCATGCCCTGACCGGTCAGAGGGAACCGAAGAAAATCCTGGCGGCGCTCCATGAACGGTATCCCAGGTCAGTCCTGGTGCTGACACTGGGGGAAAAGGGCTCCTGCTGTCTGGAGGGAGAACGTATGTTTGGTCAGGAGGCAGTAAAGGCCAAGGCGGTAGATACGACCGGAGCCGGAGATACGTTTACCGGTTTTTTTCTGGCGGAGTATTTGGAAAACAGGGATGCAAAAGCCGCGTTAGCGCTGGCTGCCCGGGCATCGGCGGTTTCCGTGACCCGCACGGGAGCGGCAGGGTCGATTCCAAGCCGCCGGGAGGTACTGTCAGGAGTTTAGAGAAATTTTTCTTATCATTATATCTGAAACCAGTCTTATGAAACCCAAACGCAGGTTTGCCCCTAAAAGCATACCTGCGTACAGGGTGAAAATCTATTGCGGGATCTATTGGTAAAACAGTCATTTTAATCCAAGTCTACGTCATTATTCTCCTATTCTTTCTTCCTGATAATTGTTAGGATAAATGCATGAAAAAGAATGGAAGGAGAGTTATAGGATGAAAAAGAAAGTTACAAAAGGATTAGCCGTTTTATTGGCGTTGGGGATGTCGGTCGGTTTATTCGCAGGCTGCGGGGATGCCAAAGACAAAGATACGGACGATAATAATACGGTACAAACTGGCGGCGATACGGCGGAGAATCCGGATGCTTCCGGCGGCGGTTCCTCCGATCCGGATGCTTCTGGCGGCGGTTCCTCCGATTCGGATGCTTCCGGTGACGTCTATCACATGGTAATGGAAATTGTCAACTATGGATTTGATGATCCGGACATTCAGATGGTACAGGATAAAGTCAATGAGCGTACCATTCCGGAAATCGGTGTGGAAGTGGAGTTTTTAACCGTTCCGATTGGAGAAATGGGAACAAAGCTGGGCCTGATGATTTCCGGCGGCGAACAGATGGATCTGGTGTGTACCGGTTTAACGACCAGCCCGGCAAGGCTGGCTGCGGAAGGCTCCCTGATGCCGATTACGGAATATGTTCAGAATTCGGAAATTCTGACCAAGGCTACGGAAGGCGTGATTGACGCATGTATGTATAATGATGAAATTTATTCCGTGCCCGGTGTAACGGCGGCCGGCATTGAGGCAGCTTTTTATTATGACAAAGAGCTGGCGGAACAGTATAATATCCAGGTTCCCGAAAAAATAGAAACTGCGGAAGACTGGGAAGCCCTGTTTTCCCAGGTCAAAGAAAGCGGCATGGAACAGTATGCCATTTCTTTGGGAGACGGATGCAAAGCAGAATTGGTAGCGACAGGTTATGGATTTGACTGCCTTGGAGATAAATCCTTCTGCGCATACGGTGTAATTATGAGGGACGATCCGAACAATACGACGGTAGAGGATTATTATTCTTCCGACCTCTATATGGAAAAATGTAAAATGCACAGGGAGTGGTTTGAAAAAGGATACTGTGTTCCGGATTCGATCAGCAACGGTTATACGACAACGGATTCCCTGAAGCAGGGGATGATCTTCGGTATTATAAATAACCACGGCACCGGTATGAATGAAGGTACGCTGAACCGTTCAACCGGGAAAACCCTGGGTGTAATTCCGATCAGCGATATCGTAATCCAGAGTGCAAATGTAACCGCCATGAGCTACGGCATTTCGTCATCCTGCAAAAATCCGGAAAAGGTAATTCAGTTCATGGAACTGCTTTATAGTGATAAAGAATTTATTAACCTTATGAATTTCGGTATCGAAGGCGTTCATTATGTTGTAAATGAAGGAAGCAATGTAATCGGCTATCCGGAAGGCGTTGATCCTAATTCCTGCGGATACGGTAATTTCCTGGGAATCCCCTGCGACAACATGGATATTTATGTAAGGGAGCCGCTGACAGATGAATTTTCGGATAATATTGCGAAGTATGCATTCGGCAGCGCAGAGGCGTCCAAGTTTCTTGGATATAACTTTGATACAACAAATGTATCATCGGAAGTATCTGCCGTGACAACCGTAATTAACAAGTATGCGCCTGCATTGGAGTACGGGACAGTGGACCCGGAGGAAATGATTCCGAAGTTTATCGAAGAACTGAAGCAGAACGGTATGGATAAAATTATTGAAGAAAACCAGAAACAATTGGATGAATGGTTAGCTGCACAAAAATAGCAGGATTAAAAAAATGCGGAGGTATTTCTGTCGAAATGTCTCCGCATTTCAAAAAGGAGGACAGTTCAATGCAAGCAAAGAGTGTTGGCAGAAAGAAACATCGCCTGCAGCAGAGAAAGTGGATTCCAATTATCCTGATGGGGCTGCCGGGCTTACTCTATTTGATTATTAACAATTATTTTCCACTGTACGGGCTGGTAATTGCATTTAAAAATTATAATTATTCCCTGGGAATCGGCGGAAGTGAATGGTGCGGGCTTAAGAATTTTGAATACCTGTTTAAAACAAGTGATGCCTGGGTTATTACCAGAAATACTCTGGCTTACAACATTGTGTTTATTATTTTAAAAATTATTTTAAGCATCGCAATTGCAATCTTTTTAAATGAAGTGCGGACAAAGACAGCAAAGAAATTCTATCAGACCGTCATTTTGCTCCCGTATTTAATGTCCATGGTTGTTGTTTCTTATCTGGCTTATGCGTTTCTGGGGGATCGTACGGGCCTGATCAACAGCGTACTTGGCTTTTTCGGACAACAGCCCATTTCCTTTTATATGTCAAAACAATATTGGCCGTTTATCCTTACCTTTGTCTATCTCTGGAGACAGGTGGGATACGGAAGTATTTTATTCCTCGCCACCCTGGTGGGAATTGATGATACATACTATGAAGCGGCCGAATTAGACGGCGCTTCTAAATGGAAGCAGATCCGGTATGTCACGCTGCCTTTGCTGAAATCCACAACGATTATGGTTGCCACGATGTCTGTCGGGAATATTTTCAGATCGGATTTTGGACTGTTTTATCAGCTGACCAGGAATCAGGGGCTTCTGTACAGCGTGACGGATACCATTGATACTTATGTATTCCGGGCATTGCTGCAGGACGGCAACATCGGATTGTCTTCCGCGGCGGCCTTTTATCAGTCCATAGTCTGCTTTATTACCATTGTTGCCTTTAATATGATTATCCGAAAATCAAGCTCGGAAGATGCCTTGTTCTAGCGGAGGTGGAATCGTATGAAACGTCATAAGAAATTTTTAGCATTATCCCATGTATTTCTGATTATAGGCTCGATCTTATGTATCGCGCCCTTCTGGCTGCTGGTGGCTGCCTCCTTATCCAATGAAAGCTATGCGGTAAAGCATGGATATTCCTTTATTCCAAAAGAATGGTCCCTAAGCGCCTATCGCTTTCTCCTGCAAAAATGGCAGCTCTTCGGCAGAGGATATCTGGTTACGATCATTGTTACCGTAGTGGGTGTGCTGCTCTGCCTGGTAATTACTATGATGCTGGCTTACATGCTTTCCAGGCCGAAGCTTCCATTTGCCAATTTATTTAATTTTATCATTATTTTTACGATGCTGTTTAACGGCGGGATTGTTTCTACTTACATTATGTATTCCCAGGTATTTCATATAAAAAATACCCTTTGGGCCCTGATTATACCGAATTTGTTGACAAATGTATTTTTTATAATAATGGTAAAAAATTATTTCAGATCCAATATTCCGGAGGAACTGGTGGAGGCTGCCAGAATCGACGGTTCTTCCGAATTCGGTATCTTCCTAAGAGTGGTGATGCCGCTGTCAAAGCCAATTGTTGCCACATTGGCCCTTTTGGTCGGTGTAAATTACTGGAACGACTGGCAGAATGCAATGTACTATGTGGATGATCAGAAGCTTTACAGTATTCAAAGCATCTTAAATGCAATCAATGAAAGTACACAGTATTTAATGCAGGGAGGCGGAGGCGGGGCATCCCTTCCCACCGAAACAGCCCGAATGGCGGCTGCCGTAATCGGAGCGATTCCGATTTTAGTTGCATACCCGTTCTTCCAGGAATATTTCGTCCGTGGTATTACGGCCGGAGCCGTAAAGGGTTAACTTTTCGAAAAAACAAGTTAGGAGGAAAATTTATGCCACCGATTATCAATAAGAAAAAATGTGTTTCCTGCGGGTATTGTGCCCAGATCTGTCCTGTGGATGTGATCAAAATGGAGGGGAAAGAAGCCCTGGTAAAATATCCGGATGAATGCTGGCACTGCCGGGCCTGCGAGCGGGACTGCAGGCAAGGGGCGATTACCATGCGGTATCCCCTGTCCCACCTGATGTTGAATATGGAACCCATAGGAGGAAAATAAAATGGCGATAAAAGTAAGAAAAGAGATTGTAAAAACAGATTTCCTCATTGTAGGGGGCGGATCGGCAGGGATGCAGGCGGCAATTGCAGCCGGTGAAAGGAATATTGACGTTATAATTGCGGAAAAGGCCGATACACGCCGTTCCGGAAGCGGGGCCAACGGCAACGATCACTTTGCCTGTTATATTCCGGAATGCCATGGGGATGATTTTGAACTGGTGATCCGGCAAATTGATATGACCATGGACGGAGGCCCGTTTCAGGATCCTACCATGCTGCGTTTGTGGGTTTCAAGGAGCTTTGAGGTGGTTCAAAAGTGGGAAGCGATCGGCATAAACATGAGGCCCACCGGAAAGTGGAATTTTGAGGGCCATTCCGTACCCGGAAACCAGAGATATCATTTAAAATACGACGGGACAAACCAGAAAATGGCATTGACAAAGGAAGCCAAAGCCAAGGGTGTCCGGATTATGAATAAAATGGTAATCAACGAGCTGCTTTTGGATCAGGGCCGTGTGGCAGGCGCAATCGGCATTGATATTTCCGAAAATGAGCCGGAGGCTGTCATCTTCCAGGTGAAAGCGGTACTTCTGGCAACGGGAGGGGCTTCCAGATTATATCCGGGAATTACACCCCAGTACATGTTTAACGACTGCGGCTGTCCGGCCAATACCGGAGCAGGCCATGCAATGGCCCTGCGGGCAGGCGTAAAGCTTGCAAATCTGGATATGGCAGCAGGCCATGCCGGGCCCCGTTATTTTGCCCGGGGCGGGAAAGGCACCTGGATCGGCCTTACAAGCGATATTACAGGAGCCTGCGTTACCCCTTATCAGGATAAGCCTTCCCGGGAAAACGGCGATATTGCGTCGGATATTTGGCCTGGTTCCTACCGTGACCGTATGCAGAGCGGCCAGGACCCTACATATATGAACTGTACAAAGACAACGGACGAGGATCTGGATTATATGCTCCATACCGCCATGGTAAGCGAAGGGATTGATTCCATCACCGACCAGCTGGAACAGCGGGGCGTCGATTTAAGGAAAGAAATGATTGAATTCGGTTCCTACAATATCGGGATCGGATGTCAGGGGGTGGACATTGATATCCATGCCATGTCAAACATTCCGGGCATTTTTGCCGCAGGCAGTGTGGGCAACGTGAAGGGAAGCCTGGCCGGGGCCGCGGTGATCGGTATGGTTGCAGGAGAATCTGCCGCGGATTATGTAAAAACCGTGGAAGAGGTTTCCGTGGAACATCATCCTTTGATTTCAGAAAAGCTTGCGTTTTACAATGAAATTATGGAACGGGAATCCGGTGCGTACTGGAAGGAAGCTGCGGCAACCCTTCAGAATATTATGAATGATTATGCCGGTGCAAATGTAAGGTCGGAATCTTTGTTTGCCGCCGGGTTACAATATCTGGCCACGTTAAAGGAAGAGGCGCTGAAGCATCTGTATGCGTCCAATTCCCATGAATTGCTGCGTGTCCTGGAAACCTTTGATTTAATGGAGGTTGGGGAGGCCCTGATGATTATGGCAAGGAACCGTAAGGAAACCAGGGGGATGTATAAGCGTGTAGGCTATACGTATACCAATCTTCTGTTAAACGGAAAATTCCAGACCATTCAGCGCTGCGGAGATGAAGTGAAACTGGAATTCCGCAATCCCTTCTAATATGAGAAAGAGCCTCCCCTCTCTGTAACTGGTGTTCAGAGAGGGGAGGCTTTTAAAATAGGAGACGGATTTGGCAGAAATTTTGCTGTCAGATTTCGTCCCTGTTTCCGCACAAATGGTCGATCAATTGCCGGGCGGCTCTTCCGGACAGCCCTCCGTGGCTTAGTCCCCATTTTCGGGCTTCGGCCAATAACTGCTCTTCGGACAGGGAAAGTTGGCTGCGGATTGCTAAAGTTTTCACAATCTCCTGGAATTCGACAGGTTCCGGTGCGCCGAAATAAATCTGAATGCCGAACCGGGCGGCCAGGGACAGCTTTTCCTGAACGGTATCGTTTTTATGGAGGTCGTCGGACTGCTCCTGGCGTTCGCTGAATTTTTCCCGGATCAGATGGCGGCGGTTGGAGGTGGCATAAATTAAGAGATTTTCCGGCTTTTTCTCCAAGCCGCCTTCCATCAGGGCTTTCAGGTATTTATACTCCAGTTCGGATTCTTCAAAGGACAGGTCGTCCAGATAGAGGATGAATTTGTAATTCCGTTTTTTAAGCTGGCCGATCAGCTCGTTCAGTTCCTGAAATTGATGCTTGTAGATTTCTACCATCCGAAGTCCCTGCCGGTAGTAGCGATTGATCAGGGCTTTGATGCTGGTGGATTTTCCGGTTCCGGCATCCCCGAACAATAAGCAGTTATTGGCCGCTTTGCCCTTTAGAAACGCTTCGGTATTGGCAATGAGCTTTGCTTTGGCTCCTTCATAGCCGATCAGCTCGCCGAAGTCTATGGGGGCAATATTGGGAATAGGCTGGATACGGACCTGGGAGTGAACTCGTTTGATACGGAATGCTTTATGGAGCCCCAGCATTCCGACGCCGAATGTCCGGTAAAAGGCCGTTACCTCCCGGGTAAAGGCGTCCAGGTCTTCAGCGGCGTTCAGGCTGCGGCCCAGGCTGCAGATACCGGACCGTACATGACCGGAAAAAGAACTATGGATGCCGGGGTTGCGGTAGTCCGGAAGGCTGCAAAATAAGGGGATCTTAAGGGTCCGGGACAGTTTGTCCAGATCTATGGCAAATAAATTCCGGATGATATGAAAATCATGGGCTGCGAAGGTACAGATACTGCCCTCGGCCTGCCCTCCGTTTTCTAAGGCCAGGCTGTAGGGGTTTTCCTGGGTGACCAGCAGATAAGCCAGGTAGCTGTGCCACAGATTTCCTTCCAGTCCCAGTTCCGACGCGGCTTTCAGGAGCTTGTGCATGGTTTCATAGCATAAAGTTTGTATGCCTTCCTGGCAGCGGGTGTCCTGATGATTGAGAATCCAGGTAAAATTCCGAAAAATTTCATCCTGTTCCAGTGCGCGATATAAAACCAATTCTTCCATCTGTTCCTCCGTATTTCATTGTTTTCCATTTAAATAATATTCTGCTGCAATTTCAATAAAGTTTTCATGCGTTGGATGTTTTAAAAGATGCATGATGAAGCGGTAATCCATAATGATTTTTTCAAAGCTGCGGACACATTCAAGGGCTTCCGTCTTTCGGGTCCTTCCCAGCCCGAAAACAATGACGATCTGGACGGATTTGCGGAACCATACCCGGGAGCTGTTCAGGACTGCCACGGACAGGAAGCTTTCTTCCGTATAGGAGTTCTGAAGCATCAGCATGGCCATATTGTTGGATCGCTCGCAGGTGCAGACAGCGTCCCGGTCGAGCAGGTCTTTTTCCAGGGAAGCCGGGGTACCCAGTGTGTCCGTAAGACGTTTGGCCAGGGATTTCAGGATTTCCTGGGAACGGGTCCCTTCTAATCCGGTATAGAATAAATCCTTGCATGCCATTTGCCGGAACTGGGCCAGCATTTCGTATTTGTTGTAATAATAACGGTCGAATTCCGGATTCCCGTCGTTGTAAAAGGCCCATTCATGCCAGATCACCGGGATCTTCAGGTGGGCAAACTGTTCCCTGGGTAAATCCGTGATAACAAGGTCAAAGGCTTCGTCTGTGATCTGATCGCTCTGGAAGGCTTCCAATGCCGTGATTTCATAAGAAAATCCGGGATAGGCGCTTAACATTTTTTCCGTCAGGGTCAGGCCGATATTCCGCCCTACGATGGTAACAATTGCAATACGGCTGTGTTTTTTTACACTGAGCGGGATTTTCTGAAGGGCGTTGTCAAAATGAAAAGCAAGATAGTCGATTTCATTGGAATTGATGGTACAGTCCAGCTTCTCTTTTATGACCCCGGTGGCAAGTACCGCCAGCTCCGTAGCCAGAAAGGAACCGTTGTGGGTCAGGTAAAAGGGAATGTAGTCTATAATCAGGTTGTTGCGGATGCGTGTGAGTCCGGATATAAGATGCAGGGCCATCCGTTCCCGAAGGTTTTTGTTCCGGGCCAGTCCCACAATATCCAAAACCTCTGTAATATGGTTCAGGATGTCTTCCGCCATGGAATAGCCCTCCTCAAAATAGTCCTTGACGAATACCTCCTCATAGGACATAATATCCCGGAATCCTAATTGAATGACGGACATAAAGGCCCGTTCCTCCTCGTTGAAGGTGATTTGAAAGGCTTCTCCCACCTCCTTCAGGATGCGGCCTACCACAGAATAGCTGTAGGTTCCTTTGATCTCAATCTTATTGTGAAGAAAAAAGCGGTAGTCTACATGACAGCCCTGTCGGATCCGGTTGATGACCAGAATCAGGGCGGTTATAATTTTTTCGATTCCTTTGACCGGCATCGTATAATGACCGTCTTCATATAAGATGCGCTGGACAATCTCCCGGAGAACGAATTTGGCGGTTTCCTCTGTTTCGATGGAGTTCCGGAAAGACTCGCAGCAATAGATGCTTTTCTTCATCATATCGAAATACGGACATTCGTTTAATATACAGATTCTCTTGTTTTGTTCATATCCTTTAACGATAATCCCCTTATTACTTTCTTTGATGACACGCAGATGATAGACCGACAGAACTTCCCGGACAATTTTAAGATTTTTATTTACCGTATAGCTGCTGACATATAATTCGTCCATAAAATCCGCGATTTTAATACTCCCTTCGGATGTAATCAGCCGCTGGATCATGTAATGGATGGAAAATTCGTTGTTTGCAAAGGGATAGATGGTGCTGTGACCGAAGCTGCAGAGCACGATGATGGGCTTATATTGTTCCGGGGAAATTTCGGGAATGGAGTAGCCTTCCCCTTTTTTCAGGATAATCCGGATGCCGTAATTGTCATAGAGGGCCGATATCATCTGCCGAAGCTCCTCCCTTACGGTTTTTGTACTCAACCCGGTTAAAATCCCCAGATTTTGACTGCTGATAAAGGCTCCCCTGCACATCAGCAATTGGATCAACAAAGAAATTTGCTTATCGTTAAATTCCATGGAAACACCTGCCTAACCTGTTTTTCCGAAAAATTTGTCCCGTATTCGAGGATGGATTTCCATCCAAGATAGAGCATTGAGGGCGATATATATTATGCCACATTATATCACCCTCAATCATAATTTGATACTGTTATTTAAAGAATAAAAGCAGGAAGCCGGCTGCGACTGCGGAGCCGATTACACCTGCCACGTTCGGCCCCATGGCGTGCATCAGAAGGAAATTTTTGGGATTGTATTTCTGCCCTTCCTTCTGGACTACCCGGGCAGCCATAGGAACGGCGGATACCCCTGCCGCCCCGATCATGGGATTGATTTTCCCCCTCGTGAGCTTACAAAGCAGTTTGCCTAAGAGTACGCCGCTGGCGGTGCCTACGGAAAAGGCAGCCAGGCCCAGCACGATAATAGAGAGGGTCTGGGTGGTAAGGAAATGCTCCGCGCTGGCTTTTGCGCCGACCGTAAGGCCCAGCAGGATACTTACCAGATACATCAGGGTATTTTCCAGCATACTCACCAGATTCGGCACTACGCCGGATTCTTTTAAGAGGTTTCCAAGCATCAGGCATCCGATCAGGGCGGCCGCGGAGGGCAGCAAAAGGACGCAGATGAGGGTAACGGCTACCGGAAAAATGATTTTTTCCTTTTTGCTGACGGCCCGAAGCTGTACCATTTCGATTTTCCGCTCCTTGTCCGTCGTCAGAAGTTTAATGATAGGAGGCTGGATGATCGGTACCAGAGCCATGTAGGAATAGGCTGCTATGGCAATTGCGCCAAAGAGTTCCGGGGCAAGCTGACCGGTCAGGTATAGGGCCGTAGGCCCGTCTGCGCCTCCGATAATGCCGATGGAGGCGGCCTGGGGACCGGAAAAGCCTAACAGCAGCGCACCTACGAAGGTGAAGAAAATGCCGACCTGGGCAGCGGCTCCCAAAAGCAGGCTGATGGGATTGGCAATCAACGGGCCGAAGTCCGTGGAAGCGCCGATGCACAGGAAAATCAGCGGCGGATAAATGCCCCAATCCGTCAGTTTATAGAGATAATACAGCAGGCCCCCTTCTTCCATGACCCCTGCCAGAGGAAAATTCACCAGCATAATGCCGAAGGCGATGGGGATCAGCAGATAAGGTTCAAAGCCTTTTGCAATGGCCAGGTACAGGAAGACACATGCCAGACACAGCATGATAAAGTAGCCCGGCAGCCGGAGCTGAAACCCCAGGATCTGTAGGTCCATCAGATCGAACAAATGGGACAATCCGGTGCTTTGCCAAAAATTTCCAAACAATTCAAGCATATTTCATGCCCCCTTATCCTAGAGTTACAAGCAGATCGCCGGATGCAACCTTGGCTCCTTTACTTGTAGAAATTTTAACGATCTTTCCGTCCTGGGGTGCAACAACCTCATTGGCCATTTTCATGGCTTCCAGGATGAGAACTACCTCCCCGGCTTTTACGGATTGACCCTCTGTTACGTTTACTTCCAGGATGGTACCCGGCATGGGGGCCAGGATCGTATTGCCTCCGGCCGCTTTCGGAGCGGCCGGCTTGTGGGCCCGCGGGGCAGCCTGGGGTTCGGATGGTCTAACAGGCCCGGACGACGGCGCCGGTGCGGCGCCTCCTCCTAATTCTTCTACTTCTACTTCATAGGTTTTGCCCTCTAGTGTAATATTTAATTTTGTCATATCGAATCTCCTTTATTTCATTCCGTCATATCTTCCAAATTGGCTCCAGGCGCTTTCCGGGTGTTCGATGCGGCGGATCCTGCGGATTACAAAATCCTGCTTCTTTTTCAAAGCGGTATAGGCCGCGGCAGCGCTTAGTATGACTAAAGTCAAATCCTCGCCTTCGTCCTCCGAAGGAGGGGCTGCGGCAGCCGCTTCTGGCGCGGCTGCCGGATTTTTCCCTTTTCTATTGATTAATAGAGCAAGGACGCGGATAAAATAGGACAGCAGCAGCAGAATCAAAAATACCATTAAGATACTGAATATTGTAACAATTGCTGCCTGGCCGCCGGTAAGTTGTTCACCAAACATACATTCGTTCCCTCCTGATTTTGGGTCTATCCTAAGTAGAACAGTCCCACAGCTCCCAGAATTGCGGCAATCACGATGGAACCGAAGCCTACGATCATAAGCTGTGCGAACATTTTCTGTTTATTGGTATTCTCATTTGCCGCTGCCAGGCTCATAGCGCCCAGGGTGGACAGCGGGCTGCAGGTTACGGCATGAGAGCCGATTACAATGGCGGATAGCAGGGCCGTAGCGGATACGGCTCCGCCTGCTTCCTGCACCATGCCGCCGATCGTGGGGATCAGGGTCGGCATGACTACGCCGGAAGCGCTGGATACTGCGGACATCAGACCGGCGATCACACACAGGATGGGAGCCGCCGTTTTGGGCCCGGAGATCTTGCTAAGGGCTGCCGTGAGAGCGTCAATACCCCCGGCTACCGTAACGACATTTACCAGGATTGCCATGCCGCCTACCAAAAGGATGGTGGACCAGGAAATACCTGCAATGGATTTTTTTTCATCTGCGACACCGATGATCAAAAGCAGTGCGCCGCCGCAGAAAGCAGTCAGCCCGGTATCCGTTTTTAATACCATAATGGCCAGTAGGGTGATGGCGATGACTGCCAGGGTAATAATCTGGTTTTGGTCAAAGGAAATCTTCTTTTTTTCATTGCCCGCTTCCCTTCGTTTCAGCTTCAGGCCACCGAAGATGATGTAAAACAAGACAAACTGGATTGTGGATACCAGCAGACAGCTGATAAATACCGGTGTATAATTGGAAACGCCCTGTTCCAGCCCGAGGCTGCTGGCAATGATGCCGGAAGGGGTGATGGCGGTCAGGCCGCCGGCTAAGCAGCCCATGCAGGTGGAGGTAGCGGTCAGCATGTCCGGGATTCCTTCTTCCTTACCTACCGCCATGGTAATCGGGGCCATAATTGCTACCATTACCACGGGGCCGGGGCCGACAGCCGCCAGAACCAGGCTGATTAAGAAAAACAGGGCCGGAATCAGCTTCGTATTTCCCCGCGCTAATCGGGCAATGGACAAAGCCACATTTTCCAAGGTTCCGTTTACTTTTGCAATACTGAATAAAAAGGTCATTCCCATCAAAGTAAAGATGGTGGATGTCGGGAATCCGGCAATTACTTCTTTCGGGCTCATTTTGATAAAATAAATTCCCACGAAAAACGCAAACAGAATTCCAACAAGACCCGTATTCACATTTCGGAAATAGCCGACTAAGATGGCAATTACCAATATGATTAGGGTAATATATTCCATTTTCATAGTTTACTCCTAAGTTTTTGCGTTAGGTTTCTTCTCCTGTTTGTGAAGAGGTATGTAGATACCCTACAACGGTATGTTTCCGTGCTTTTTGGCCGGGTGCCGCTCGCGCTTGGTTTCCAGGGCTTCAAAAGCGCTGATCAGGCGGCGGCGGGTTTCGGAAGGCTCAATGACGTCGTCTACCATTCCCCGGGCTGCCGCAACGTATGGATTCGCAACGGTATCTTCGTATTCCCGGATTTTTTCGGCCCGCTTGGCCTCCGGATCCTCTGCTCCCTTGATCTCCTTGCTGAAAACGATATTAGCGGCGCCGGAGGCTCCCATAACTGCAAGCTGAGCGCTGGGCCAGGCATAGACGAAGTCTGCGCCCATATCCCGGGAACACATGGCAAGATAGGAGCCGCCGAAAGCCTTTCTTAGAATAACAGTGACTTTGGGAACGGTTGCTTCGCAATATGCGAACAGCATCTTCGCTCCGTGACGGATGATGCCGCCGTATTCCTGCTCGGAGCCGGGCAGAAAACCGGGGACGTCCTCCAAAGTCAGGAGGGGGATATTATAAGCGTCGCAGGTACGGATAAACCGGGCGGCTTTGTCGGAAGCGTCAATGTCCAGGGAGCCTCCGGCAAACTTTGGCTGGTTTGCAATGACCCCGGTGCTTTTTCCGCCCAGATGAAGGAATCCGGTAATAATATTCTGCGCATATAGGGGCATGTATTCATCAAAAATCCCGTGATCTGCCAGGGAATAAATAACGTCTTTCATGTCATAAGCTTTGTTGGCTTCCGCCGGGACAATTTGGTTCAAAGCGGCATCAATCCGGTTTTTATCCTCTTCGTCTGCTTCCCGGGGCGCAGGATCCAGGTTATTTTGCGGTAAAAACCGGAGGAGGCTGCGGACATGGGCAAAGCATTCCTCTTCGCTGCTGTCCATGTAATGGGCTACGCCGCTTACGGTATTGTGGGTATAGGCCCCGCCCAGGGTTTCCTGATGGATGTCCTCTCCGGTCACGGTCTTGATGACGCTTGGGCCGGTAATGAACATCTTACTGACCTGGTCTACCATGAAGATAAAATCCGTCAGGGCGGGGGAGTATACCGCCCCGCCTGCGCAGGGGCCCAGGATTACGGAAATCTGGGGTACGACGCCGGAGGCCATAACATTGTTGTAAAAGATCCCGCCGTATCCGGAAAGGGCGTCTACGCCTTCCTGGACCCTGGCTCCGCCGGAGTCATTGATTCCGATAATAGGGGCGCCTGTTTTTAAAGCCAGGTTCTGTACCTTTTGAATTTTTTTCGCATGCATCTCTCCCAGAGAGCCTCCCAGTACGGTAAAGTCCTGGGCAAAAACGTATACGAGCCGGGAGTCTATGGTTCCGTATCCGGTCACAACCCCTTCTCCGGGGGATTTCTTTTTTTCCATACCGAAATTCGTACAGCGATGTTCCACAAACGTATCCACTTCCACGAAGCTGCCGGGATCCAAAAGCATTCCGATCCGTTCCCGGGCGGTCAGTTTTCCGGAGGCATGCTGCTTTTCGATGGCTTTTTCACCGCCGCCTGCCTGAATGGCCTTTCGTTTTTCTTGCATTTGTACTATTTTTTTCATTGTTTCCCCTTTCTCCTTTTACATCCGGGAATCAGAGAATCTGTTCATTTTTCAAGTTTTCAATTTCTTCCTCTGTTTTTCCTAAAAATTCCTTCAGCACGGTTTCCGTATCGGCTCCCAAAAGAGGTGCGGGAGTTCGCAGGCCGCCCTGGGTCCGGGACATTTTGATGGGGGTGTTTGCCATCTTAAACAGGCCGGCTTTCGGCTGTTCCACTTCCAGAATCATGTTTCGGGCCAGAACCTGGTCGTTTGTTACAACTTTATCAATCGTGCTGACAAAGGTAACCGGGACGCCGGCTTCTACCAGCGCGTCGTACCATTCCTGTCCGGTTTTCATAAGGAAGATTTCATCTAAAATGGGTTTAATGATTTCATAATTGCCTGTCCTGTCTTTATTTTGTGCAAAACGCGGGTCTTCATACAGCTCCGGACGGTCGGCTACGGTCAGGAACTTTTTCCACAGGCCGTTATTTCCGATGGCGATCATGACCTTCTCCCCGTCCTTGCAGGTAAAGTCCTCAAAGGGGGTCAGGGAGGCATGACGGTTTCCTTTTGGCTGGGGAATTTCTCCGCTGACACAATAGCGGGCAATTGCGTTTTCCAGAATGGCTACCTGGCAGTCCAGCATTGCCACGTCCACCTTCTGGCCTTTTCCAGTTTTCTGCTTTTCATAGAGGGCCAGAATGGCGCCTAAGGCGCTGAATAAGCCTGCGGTAATATCCCCTACGGATGCGCCTACCCTTGTATATTCCCCCGGGCCTTGTCCCGTGATGCTCATGATGCCGCCCATGGCCTGGACAATGGCGTCGTATGCCGGACGCTTGGAGAAGGGACCGGTATGTCCGAAGCCGGAACAGGCCACATAGATCAGCTCCGGATTTATTTTTATCAAGTCCTCATATCCCATGCCTAACTTTTCCATGGTGCCCGGTTTAAAATTCTCCACCACCATGTCTGCTTTGGCGATCATTTCCCGCACCAGATCGCAGCCCTTGGGATTTCTCGTATCAATCGTAATGCTTTTTTTATTGCGGTTAATGCTCATATAATAAGCGCTTTCCCCATTTTGGTAGGGGCCGTAAGCCCGGGAATCATCCCCGGTACCGGGAGTTTCAATTTTTATGATTTCCGCTCCGAAATCTCCGAGAATCATCGTACAGTATGGGCCTGACAATACTCTGGTTAAGTCAATTACCTTTATTCCTTCTAATGGCAGCATTATTGTAACCTCCTCTTTATTCAGACATCTTCATTTTCCTGCAGTCTATCGGCGGGCCGGCCCCCTGTTCCCGGAACGATTTCGCGTTAGTCGGGATTATTGTTAGAATATAAGCAAGAATCTGTACTATTATTTTAACAAATTTTATAAATACGAAAAATATTTTAAATTTTCGCTATGTAAAACCATTTTTTCATACCTGTATCAGGGAAACCTGTTTATTTACCGGGTTCTTTGAGATACAATAAGCGTTTTTACCCTTTATAAGGGGATGTTTTACAATTAGTTCCGGTTTTTGGTGCACGAGGGGACGTTTTTTCACGGTCCGGTCAAGGGAGAATAAAGATCGGCCGGGAAGGGGCGAAGAATGGCCTCTTCCTTTTTTACAAAAAAACGAGGTGATATTTGTGCGTATACACAATGAATTGAAGCCCGGTTTATATTATGATAAATACAAGCAGATGAGCTGATGTGAAACGGCAGTCGGAGATCCGTACCAGCCCGGAGCGTACTGGAAAAAGGCCCGGAGAAGCGGAATATGGAAGCCTTGCGGCTATGAAAGGAGAAGGAGAAGTTTTATGAATCAGACCAAAATTAACAAGTACAACAGAAGCGTGTCTATTATCGGTGTTGGCTGTACGCCGTTTATGTACACGGTGGACAATCCGGAAACCGATGGATTGACGGAAGGGGAAATGTTCGGTTACGCGGCATTAAAGGCAATGGAGGATGCCGGAGTGAACCCCCAGGATGTGGATTACTATTTCCATGGCCAGGCAAGCCCTCTGAACGGTTCCAATTACCTGACCCCCAATATTCAGATCGGAAACTGGTTCGGGATGAAGGGAAAAGGTTCCATCCATCATTCGGAAGCCTGCTGTACCGGTTATCTTGCCATTGAACAGGCGGTAAATGCAGTTGCGTCCGGAAAATACAACTGCGTCCTGACCGGAGCCGTAGAATTCGGCGACAGTACCCCGGCGCCTGCCGACAGTGTGGAAACCCCGAAGCATCCTTATAAGCGTGATAAAATGACCATGGATAAATTCCTGAAGACCACAAGCTGGCTATATGACCGTACCTATACCCGCAGCCTGATGGCCGGACAGGAGCTGATCTATGACGATGCTGCAGAATGGTATGTGCGCACCCGGAAAATCACGGCGGAGCAGATGAACGATACGCTGAATTGGATGTGTATTAATAATAGAAGAAACGCCTCCGTAAATCCCCTGGCGATTGAGCGGAAGACCTACGCGGAGCTGGCAGAGGAAGCCGGCATGACCTTAGACGAGTACATGAATTCCCCCTACAATCCCAAAATGGGCGATTTCCTCCGGGCCGGCGGCATTGAGCTGAAATGCGACGGCGCAGCGGCAGCCATTGTCTGCGCAACCGAAATGATCCCCCAGATTGCCAAGAACCTGAAGCATAAGCCCATCGAGGTGCTGGGTGTGGGCAGTGCGGCATGTGAAGCGACCACACCTCATTTCGAAGTCCGTGCTACGGAAGAAGCCGTTCGCCAGGTTTATGAACTGACCGGATTGTCCGGAGAAGATCTGGATCTGTTCTATGCAAATGACTTTATCATTACTTCCCATCTGGTATCCGCGGAAATCGCAGGATATCTTCCCTATGGAGAAGGATGGAAATATATCTGTGAAGGACGTACCGCATGGGACGGTGACAAGCCCATTAACTCCAACGGCGGACGTACTTCCTTCGGCCATGCCCATGCAGCCTCCGGCCTTGCAGACGTTTATGAATGCTGCAAGCAGATCTGGGGCGAATGCGGAGAACACCAGGTGAAAATCCAGCCTAAGACGGCAATGCTGCGTGGTTACGGCGGAGCCCAGAACGTTGCTGCGGTATTAGTCAGAAGAATTGATGATTAAGGAGGACGAAGAGCATGAGTATTAAGTTGGAAAAGGTAGTGGAGCAATTTTACCAGAACCTGGAAGAAGGAAAGATCATGGGACGGAAATGCCCCAAATGCGGACATGTGGAGTTCCCTCCGGTATATGCCTGCAATGAATGCGGAAGCCTGGAAACCGAATGGTATGAAATCAGCGGCAAAGCCAAAATGCATTCCATCGTAATGCCGGCCGCCCTTTCTTCCAAACCGGAATATAAGAACCTTGGAAAATTTGCATATGGCGAAGTGGAGCTGGAAGAAGGCACCAGGCTGAATGCGGTAGTTCGGGGCATTAACAAGAAGAAACGTACGGAGCTTATGGATAAGCTTCCCGTAAACTGCCATGCGTCCATTTTCCAGCGGGAAGGCGGTTTTAAGACCGTTGTATTTGACCTGGATGAGGAATAATCCCTTGACAAAGTTTTCACAATACGCTTATAATAATTGAATCATAAAGGAGAAATGAAAAATGGAAAGAAAAGAATTAGAAGCAAAGGTACTTGAGTTAGTAGCAGCATCCTATAAGAAAGACGTCAGCGAGCTTTCTATGAGCACCTCCTTCAAAGAGGATCTGGCCGGCGCTTCCGTACAGATGGTGGCTTTGGTTGCGGAGATTGAAAATGAATTGGATGCAACCCTGATGCTGGCAGATGCCAGCGCCTGCGCAACGATCAGCGAGCTGGTAGATTTGGTTGAAGAAGAGTTATAAGCTGCTGTGATCCTGCCGCCCTTAAGAAACGGCGGAAACAACCGACAGCATATGCAAATCAGAAGTTTGGAGGAGACTTATGAGTATTTTAGACCAGCTTTATGAAAAAGCAAAGCAGAATCCTCAGAAAGTAGCATTTCCGGAAGCAACCAATGAGAAAATGATGCAGGCAGCCTATGAGACAGGAAAAGAAGGCTATATCATTCCTGTGCTGGTAGGGGATGCGGAAGAATTAAAAAGGCTTGCCGGGGAAAGAGGCTATGAAGAAAGCGTATTTACTATCGTAGATATCCATGAGGAAGCTTACAAGAATGAATTAATCGGGAAATATGTGGCACTGCCGGATACCCGTCTGAAGGAAAAAGCCCTTGGACGCCGGATGCAGGATCCCCTGTATTATTCCATGGTAATGCAGGCGGTAGACGAAGCAGACGTTACCTTTGCCGGAATTGACAATACCACAGGAGATGTATTGCTGGCCGGACAGATGATTATCGGCCTGAAGCCGGGTATCAGCACCATTTCCAGCATCGGCCTTTGCGATATTCCGGGCTTTGAGGGCAGCGAAGGTTCCCTTCTTGCCGTTGGGGACAGCGCAGTCTGCACGAATCCCAATGCGGAGCAGCTGGCAAGCATTGCCATTTCTGCCTGCGATACGGTAGCGGCATTGCTGGATTGGGAGCCCAGGTGCGCAATGGTATGCTATTCCACCTTAGGCAGCGGCCAGGGAGAATTGATTGATAAGGTAACGGAAGCCTTAAAGATTGCCCAGGAGGCACGTCCGGATCTGGCCATCGACGGAGAATTCCAGCTGGATGCAGCCATTGTTCCGGCAGTGGCAGAGAAGAAAGTAAAGCGGGAAAGCAAGGTGGCCGGTAAGGCAAACGTAGTAATCTGGCCGGATTTGAACGTGGGCAATGTCAGCGTAAAGCTGATCCAGCAGTTTGGCCATGCAAATGCCTACGGGCCCATGCTGCAGGGCTTCAACAAAGTGGTCTGTGACTGCTCCAGAGGGGCGCCTGTGTCCGAAATCAAAGGAAATGTAGTAATTTCCGCAGTCCGGGCAGCTGGAAGCAAAAAATAACTTTTACATAAATACGGGGGGATGAATGCCTCCCGTATTTGTTGATTTTAAAAACGGAGAGCAAAAATGGGAAATGTACTTGGGATAGGGATAGATATGGTTCTGGTTTCGGAGATTCGGGAACTGGACAAAAGGACGAAAGGCGCATTTGTAAAAAAGACCTTTACGGAGACCGAAAAGGAGGATGCAAAGGAGTCACAGGATTTGTACACCTTTTATGCGGGGCGGTTTGCCGTAAAAGAGGCCGTGTTTAAAGCGTTGGCCCATTTAACGGAAGAAAAATCCTTTGACTTCCGGATTGTAGAAACCAAGAGACTCCCGGACGGCAGACCGAGGGTTATGATGGACGGAAGCCTTGGAGAAGTCATGAAACAGTCGGGAATCGAAGATATCCTGATTTCGGTCAGCAACGAAGCGGATTATGCCATTGCCATTGCGGAAGCAGTGGGGCCTGGGAACGCATTCGGGGCGGAGTAGATCCGGCCCGGAATTTTTGCGTTTGCAGACTTTTCTTTGCGGATTGTGAGGACAGAATCCCCCGCGGCTTTGCCGGGTATCAAATTTGATGCCTGTCAGCTTGCTGCGGGGTGTTTGATTTTCAGGCTATGCCAAAGCTTTTTCAGAGTATGCCAAAGCTTTTTCAGAATGATGCCGTAGCAGCTGAAGAGCCCGAAGCCTCCAAGGATGCCGGTAAAAAAACGCCGGAAGTTGGTGGAGGGGTGAATGCCTGCCTCCTGCAGGCCCCAGTCAATTCCCATCAGGGACAGGAGTAGGACGGAAAGCCGGAGGGGAACCGGGAAAAAGATATTTGCGGCAATGGCCGAGAACTGCCCCAGGCAGACTCCGGTACAACGGGCGCATACGGGGAATTGACGCCCCTTGTAGAAAAAGCTCCGTTCCGGCATACGATGACAGCCGCTGTATGCGCCGAGCTCCCAGAGCAGATCTACCAGTGATAGCCGCAGTTTTGACATAGGTGGATGACCCGGGAAGTGGTGGTGGTTTTAGAGCGGCTTTTCCCCATACCGCATAAACCGCATAGAATACCGGGAATATTAAACAGTAAAAAGCCAAGACAGGCTTTGATCCAGCCAAAGCCTTTTGTTTTTTCTTTTGTTGCAGTTTCTGTCACAATTTGTGAAGTGATACTGCTGCTGCCGCATTTGGGACAGATCATAATGGATGCCTCCTTCTCATTTGCTGTAAAATAAGGATAACACAAACCGGGGGCATTGCGCAATCGGTTACGGAAACAGATTTGTGCATTTTTCCGGTATGGACAAAAGAGAACGAATGTTCTATAATGAGATCCAGATAACCGGACAGTAATTCAGGCGTGGCTGATAAAACGGACAGAATTGCTGTAAACCCAGATCCCTTTCCGGAGAATTTGTTGAAAAATCGGATATTTTGTTATATGATGAGAAGAGTATCGAATGGCGGTATTTTCTGATTGGAAGCAAAGTGAAAGTGGAGGGGAATGGCATGGCAAAAAAGATAGGGCTTCATATCTATTCATTTCAGTTATGGAATAGCGGCGGTAGTCTGGAGCTGCACAAGGTACAGAATGGAAAAAGCTTTTTGGAAATAGCAGAGGAATATGCACAGGCCAATAAAAGCATGTTTACCAATGATAAAAACAGTGAGACGGTATTTACCTTTGACTGTGCAGCCCTGGAAGAAATCCGGGCCGAGAATGGCAAAGGGGAGTTTGACCTTCTTGTAGGAAGGGTTAAGACCGGGGAGTATGGGATAGAATCGGAATTATTTGATGTCAGTGACGGCTCTTTAATCACACGGAAGGAGAGTCAGGCCGATGTTCTGCCCTTCGGATTCTGTATTGCTGTTGCAAAAGGGGAGATTCAGAAAGGGATTATTATTTTACAGAGCCTTGGGAATTTTAGTATGAAAACGGTTTTTGAAAAGAAATTACAGGAATGCATGGATTACTTTAAAATAGATTATCATGTGGTATGGGGGCAGATCCTGCCCAAAGCATATTTAGACCGTTTTTTTCAAAGGGGCAGACTGGAAAAGGTACGTCTGATCCGATATGAAATACCGGAAGATATTTCGGAAAGATATGGGATTAATTATGGGGTAAAGCAGACACGGGAAGAACGGATTATATATCGTCCGGTTGGATTTTTGGAAAGATGGAGAAGAGAGTTTCAGGAATGGAGATCCGGCCAGAGAAGCTGTACGAAAATCGTGGAATTAGAGGATTATGAATATGATGATATGAAGTTGGAATTCACATTGGGAAGAACGGAGAAAACGATAAGTTTGGCAAATACCAAAGGATTGCAGGTGAATGAAGACGTTACGGATCTGGTCGATGTGAAGGGCGGGATTCCGGTATTTGATTCCTTACAGGAAGTTTTGAAGGAAACGGCCAGGGAGTATATAATAGGGATGGGATTATTAACCCCATGAAAGGAGAACAGATGCTGTCTTTGATACAAAAACCGGAGATAATGATAGGGATCATTATCATTGTGCTGCTGATTTTCAGTAAATTTGTTGTAAAATTAGACTATCTTTCGGTATTTGATATTATAAGAAATCATCTTAGCTGTTTTAAAGGAGACGCCAGCGGAAAATTAAAGCTGCTTCCGGTTTTGAACTATTGCGCGGTACCGCTGCTGTTGGGGCTTTCAGCGGCTTTTGTAAAGGAAGTAGACGGGGATATGATTAATATAATAACAATCATAATTACCATTATTGCAACGATGTTGTTTACCTTGCTGGCGACGGTAATTGATATGAAGGCAAAAATAAATGCGGATCCGAATTATTACCGAATGGAGGGGCAGATTTCAAAACAGGCCCTCATAGAAACCTATTATACCATTATGTTTGAAATTTTAGTCAGTGTGATCTTATTGATTCTTTGCTTTATAAATAAGTTGACAGAAAGCTTTCTTTTTATTCAGAGCTTTTTGATCTACGGGCTTTTATTTCTACTGATTGTAAATTTACTCATGATTTTAAAACGAATTTTCCGGGTGATTGATACGGATATAAGAAAATAAGCGGAAAACAGGAGAAACGAGACCTTTGGACCAGATACGGACTGTAAAGCGTGAAGGAGGAAAAAGAATGAAACAGAAAAAACGGATTGTGCTGCTGTTGGTTTGCGGTTTGCTGCTGCTTGGTTTGGCCGCATGTCAGGGAAAAGGAAAATCGGCCGCAGAATCGAACTGGCGTTCGGCAAAGAAAGAAAAGTCTCTGGTGGAATATGTGAAAAAGAATCAGAGTGAGCTGGATATGGAAGCCTTGAAAGGGGAAGCGGGCGATTCCGAAAGCCCTTTAAGCCGGCAATTCCAGGCTACGGCGCTTTTGTGTGCCCTGGAATATCAGAATAGCCTTTCTGGGGCAGAGGAAGGGCAGGAAGATTCCATGTATCAGATGGAATATCCGGTCAGTGCGGGGTATGCGGAGAGCCTGTTGGGGAAAGCTGCCACCGAGAAGGAGGCATTCTGGAAAGCAATGGAGGAAGCATTTTATCCCTATGACTGCTTTGAACTGGTGTTCGCCGCAGCCGGACATTTGGACGGAGCATCCCTTGCAGAGCTTACCGGGGGGATTCCTGAGGACAGCGGCTATCAATCGGATTTTTTGGAAGCGGCGGAGCAATGGATTGAAAATCATCCGGTCAGCGTAACCGAATACGGGGACGCCATGCTTTCCACAGATTTTTTTGGGGATTGGACGTCCGATGACTGGAAAGATGTCTATTTTCGGAATTATAATCAGCCGGATCATGTGAAAGCGGATACGGTGGGGGAAGCTCTTTCGTATGTCAATTATCTGCGCAGCAAAATGCTTCCGAAGCTGGAAGCGGAATTCGGCGGGGATGGCTGGAAGTCGCCTTCGGAATTCCAGGAGGGGAATTACTATGCAACCGGTCTGACGGTTTCCATAGGTGAACAGCCGGCGTTCCAGGAGGCAGAGGAAGGCAGTATGCCGGAAGTAATTGAGACGGAAGGAAAGAAAGTGGCAGCCTTTTACCGGAATCTTCAGGAGGCGGAATACAAGGGTTCTCCGGCTCCGTTTCGGCTGCTGGGGGACTTTATGCTGCAGCTTCCGGCAGAGGAGTGCCCGGTGTCCTTGGAAGATACGGATTACTATTTTGTATTGACTCCTTCCTATGAGCCAGGAGAATATTATCAGGATCAGTCCGGGAATGAAACGAAGATTCAGGAGGTGTATTCCAATACCTCGATAGATCTTTATGATGCGAAGACCGGAGTGCAGCTTCGTCATTTGGGCGTGATTACAGAGGAACCGGCTGACAGGATTTTTGAAGATTTGACTTTGGAAGCATTTGAGTTCCCGAAGGTGACAACGGCGGATATTTTAACTTATATTTACCATAATGTGAACAATCCGGATGCGTTTATTTCCCTGCTGGATAACACGGCGGGACTGGGTTCCGAGCTTCAGCCCGGGGAATCGGTGATTTTAGGAAGCTGGGAAATTACTTACCAATCTAAGAAAATAGTGGAATCCTTTGATGACGGAATGTTTCAGTTTACGGCAAGCGACGGCCGTCGGTTTTTGATGGCGGACTTTACGATTACCAACCGCGGAACCGAGAAGGAAACCTTTTTGCCTATGATTTACCAGATTGGCAAGGATCCGGTGGTGCAGGTTGCAGATGCCGCAAAGGAAAATTATTATGATTGTGTAGATGCCCTCGGTTATGGAAAGTGCCTGAACGGAACTTCTCTGGAGCCGGGAGAATCGGAAGAGGGCCAATTAATTTTTGAGGTGCCGACAGAGCTGGCAGAGGGAGAAGGGGCAATCTATATTGTGGTTTCCCTGGGAAATAAAAATGTATCGTACCTTCTGAATGGCCAGAACGGTGAATAAGAGAACAAAACAAAGGAAGGATAGCCGGTAAATGAGGGAAGGAGAGAAAGCAGAGGATGGGGCGAAAGGGAGAGGGCAAGGTATGAGTTCGGAAACCACGGTTAAGGCAGGATTGCCGGAAGCATTTTTAGACAGAATGCAGCAGATGCTGGGCGGGGAATATCCGGATTTTTTACGAAGCTACCAGGAAGAGGAAATCCATGCCCTGAGGGTGAATTCCCTGAAATGCAGGATCACGGAAGTGGTAGGGAAGGCCCCTTTTTCCCTGACACCGGTTCCCTGGTGCAGCGAGGGGTATTACTATGAAGCAAAAGAACGGCCGGGCCTTCATCCCTGGCATGACGCCGGGGTTTACTATATCCAGGAGGCCAGCGCCATGGCCCCGGCAGAGTATCTGGGCGCTTTGCCGGGAGAACGGATTCTGGATCTGTGCGGGGCGCCGGGAGGCAAAAGTACCCAGATCGCGGCGGCGATGAAGCAGCAGGGCGTTTTGATCTGCAATGAAATCCATCCTGCCAGGGCAAAGATCTTGTCGGAAAATGTGGAACGGATGGGGATCTGCAATGGGATCGTAACCAATGAATCCCCGCAGCGTCTGGCGGAACGGTGGCCGGAATATTTTGACCGTATCCTGGTGGATGCGCCCTGTTCCGGGGAGGGGATGTTCCGGAAGAATGCGGATGCCCGGAAGGAGTGGAGCGCGCAGCAGGTTTCCCTTTGCGCCGGACGGCAGGACGAGATTCTTGAATGTGCCGTCCGAATGTTAAAACCCGGGGGAAGGCTGGTATATTCTACTTGTACCTTTGCTCCGGAGGAAGACGAGGGGACGGTGTTCCGGCTGCTTGAGAAATATCCGGAATTACGTACGACAGCAGTTCCGGCCGGGAGCGGAATGACGGCCGGGGAACCCCGATGGGCATGCCCGGAGGGAACGGCAGAAGAACCCCATGGGCTTTCCGATACGATCCGCTTGTGGCCCCATAAGCTGAAAGGTGAGGGGCATTTTGTGGCAATTCTGGAAAAAAGCGGGGACGGCCCTTGGGCAGCAAAACCCAGGGACGCAAAGGAAAAGGGACGGAAAAAGGGACTGCCGGATGCGGAAATTGAATCTTATTTGAAGTTTCGAAAAGAGTATCTGCCGGATGTGGAGTTGGATGGAACGTACGTTCTGTTTGGCGATCAGCTCTATCTGGTTCCCGGGGAAGCTCCCCGGCTGGAAGGGCTGAAGGTGCTTCGGCCCGGCCTTCATCTGGGAACCAGGAAGAAGAACCGGTTTGAACCCTCCCATGCCCTGGCTCTGGCACTTCGGCCGGAGCAGGTGCGTGATGTCCGGGAGCTGTCCTCCGCTTCCATGGAGTTAGCAGCGTATTTAAGAGGTGAAACGCTGCCGGGGCAGGGAGAGAAGGGCTGGTACCTGATTACCGCAGACGGCTTTAGTATCGGCTGGGGGAAGCAGAGCGGTTCCGTTTTAAAGAACCATTATCCGAAAGGCTTGCGGAAGCCCTGAAGCGAAGATCGCCTGCGGGAAGGAGCCGAAGCAAAGGAGCCGCATAAATTCGGATTTCCGGAATAGAATAAATGGAAAGGGGACCATGTATGACCATTTCTCATTTATTCTCACTGTTGGGCGGCCTGGGTTTATTTCTGTATGGAATGTGGATGATGCGGGAATATTTGCAGGCAGCGGCAGGAAACCGTATTAAGAATCTGTTGGAAAAGCTGACGGCCACACCGATACGGGGATTTTTGGCCGGAATCGGAATTACAGCCATGGTGCAGTCTTCATCGGCGGTAATGGTGCTGCTAGTGGGGCTTGCGGATACCGGGGCCATCTGTCTGCTGCAGGCGGTTTGGGTAATTTTGGGCGCCAATATCGGCACTACGGTTACCGGGCAGTTGATTGCCCTTCAGGCGGAAGGAGCGGCTCCCCTGCTGGCGTTTATAGGGGTTTTGCTGCTGCTGTTTGCCAAAAAGGAAAACTGGAAATGCCGGGGCGGTGTATTATCCGGTGTAGGCGTTATGTTTATCGGGCTTACGATGATGAGTGAAGCCGTTTTGCCCTTGCGGGAGTCGGAGTGGTTTCCGGGGCTTCTGGCTGCCGCTGTAAATCCGGCCGCCGGGATTTTTATGGGGGCGCTGGTGACCGCCGTAATACAATCTTCGTCGGCTTCTGTCGGAATCCTCCAGACTTTGGCCAGGAGCGGGCTGGTGGGGCTTAACCAGAGCGTGTATCTTGTGTTTGGGCAGAATATGGGTACCTGCGTGACCGGGCTTCTGGCATCTGCCGGAGCCGGACGGAACGCACGGCGGACGGCGGTGATCCACCTGCTGGTAAATGTGTTCGGAACCCTATTGTTTACCGGATGGATGGAGATTCTGCCCCTTTGCAGCTGGATTGAGGCTGCGGCGCCCGGAGATCCGGCAAAACAGATTGCCCACGTACATACAGTATTTAATTTGGTGACTTCCCTGGCCTGTCTGCCTTTCGGGAATCTGCTGGTACGTATTTCCGGCCGTCTGGTGCCGGAACCAAAAAGGAAATGAGAAGAAAAATTCAGATAGGAGTTATATATGTGGATCGAATATTTAAAAGCCCTGATTCTGGGAATTGTAGAAGGGATTACCGAATGGCTTCCGGTCAGCAGTACCGGGCATATGATTTTGGTAGATGAATTTTTAAAGCTGAATGTTTCCGAGGAATTTTTGAAAATGTTCCTGGTGGTGATTCAGCTGGGAGCCATTCTGGCTGTGGTAGTCCTGTATTTTGGTAAGCTGTTTCCGATTTCCCGGGAGCAGGGCAGGCTGCAGGTGAAGGAAGAAACCATTTCCATGTGGCTGAAAATTGTGGTATCCTGCATTCCGGCAGGGATTGTGGGTGTTTTTTTCGACGATGAAATTGACGCCTTGTTTTACAATTGGAAAACCGTAGCAATCATGTTGATTTTATTCGGGATTCTTTTCCTGTGGGTAGAGAAGAGGAACCGGGGCAGGCTGCCGGTTATGGATTCCCTGGACGCGCTGACTTACCGGGCGGCAGTCCTGATCGGCTTGTTTCAGCTGATTGCGGCGGTGTTTCCGGGAACCTCCCGTTCCGGTGCGACGATTCTGGGAGCCCTTTTGATCGGGGTATCCAGGACGGTGGCTGCGGAATATACGTTCTTTCTGGCCGTTCCGGTAATGTTTGGAGCCAGCGCCTTAAAGCTTCTGAAATTCGGCATTCATTACACCCCGGAGGAGGTAGGGATTCTGTCAGTAGGGCTGATTTCCGCTTTTGTGGTATCCATACTGGCCATCCGGTTTTTGGTTGGATATATTAAAAAGCATGATTTCACCGTGTTTGGATGGTACCGGATTGTGTTGGGAGCGGCCGTGATCCTGGTATTGGGTGTGTTGAAATGAGAACATATATTTGGTTAACGGAAACCAGAATACCAGTTTGACAATTTGGAGGAAATATGGAAAAGTACAGTATTTTGAAACAGAAATATTATCTTTATTTAACGGAATTTTTTGCCGGGGTATCGGTAATGGCCGTGGAGCTGGGGGCCAGCAGGCTTCTGGCTCCTTACTTTAGTTCCTCCCAGATCGTGTGGACAATTATCATCGGGACGATTATGATTGCCATGGCTCTTGGGAATGTCTGGGGCGGACGGAGCGCCGACCGGAATCCGGAGCCGGACAAGCTGTATGGGCGGCTGTTGATTGCGGCTGTCTGGATTGCTGCGATTCCTCTGGTGGGAAAATATATTATTCTGGGGATTTCCGGGGCGCTGATTTTGACGGTCAGCAGTAACTTTCTGATTCTGGCGGCATTTCTGGCCTGTATGGTAGTCTTTGTATTTCCCCTGTTCCTGCTGGGCACCGTGACGCCTTCCCTGGTAAAGTATTCGGTGGATAGCCTGAATGACAGCGGAAAGACGGTGGGGAACCTGGGGGCTTTTAATACCATCGGAAGTATTATCGGTACGTTCCTTCCGACCTTTGTGACAATCCCTGCCGTAGGGACTTCCGTAACCTTTCTGATTTTTTCCTGTGTCCTGCTGATTCTGGCTTTGATTTATTTTATCAGCAGGCGTACGAAGCTGATTCCCTGTATTGTTTCGCTGGTGCTGTTTTTGCTGTGCAGCATTTTCGGCCATTCCGGCAGCTTTGCTTTCTGGGAAAAAGAACTGGTGTACGAAGGAGAATCCGTCTATAATTATCTGCAGGTGAAGGATACCGGGAACAGTGTGATATTATCCACCAATGTGCTGTTTGGCGTGCAGTCCGTTATGATGAAGGAAGATTCCCTGACCGGGATGTATTATGATTATGCACTCCTTGGCCCGGCCATGGCGGAGGTAGGAACGGAATCGGAAATCCTGGTGCTGGGCATGGGGACCGGTACTTTTGCCAGACAGTGTATGAATTATTTTGACGGGGTGAAGGTGGAAGGCGTAGAGATTGATCAAAAAATCACAAGCCTGGCAGGAACGTATTTTGCACTGCCGGAAGACGTTACGGTAACGACTTATGACGGGCGGGCCTATTTGGCGGCAGTGGATAAAAAATATGATGTGATTCTGGTAGATGCCTACCAGGATATTACCATTCCCTTCCAGATGTCTTCCGTAGAGTTTTTTCGGATGGTGCGGGATCATTTGACGGAAAACGGTGTGATGGTGGTAAATATGAATATGCATTCTACGGAAGAAGGGAATATCAACGAATATCTGTCGGATACCATTGCATCGGTGTTTTCCCAGGTCTATACGGTGGATGTTTTCGGTTCCACCAATCGGGAATTGTTTGCCGGAAACGGCAAGGACCTGCGGAACGGACTGGAGCGTTCCGTAACCCGGTTAGCGGAAGCAGGCGGCAAGGAAGCGGAGCTGGCGGACCTGCTGAAACGGGCAGCCGGACAGCTTTTACCTTATGAAAAAGGAGACCATCTTTTGACCGACGATAAAGCCCCGGTGGAGCTTTTGGGAATGCGGGTCATTGACAGCCTGATTGAAGATGAAATCGGATATTATAAGGAAATTTTTCAGGAACAGGGGATCAGCGGATTATTGGAGAGTATGTAAAAGCCGGAAAGTATGAGGCAGGAAAAGTATATAACGGCCTGAAATATGCATCAGGAAAAGTATACAGCGGCCGGAAAGTATGCAGCAGGGAAAGCGGGGGAAAGAGATGGTGGCGGAACGGGTACAGAATATATTGGTGATTGACAGCCAGGGCGGCGGAATGGGCAGACAGCTGGTTGCAGCGGTGAAAACGCAGTTTCCAAAGCTTTGGGTACATGCGGTGGGAACGAATGTGGCGGCCACTTCCGCCATGCTCAAGGCGGGTGCAGACAGCGGGGCAACCGGGGAGAATCCGGTTCGGGTGGCCTGCCGGAGTGCGGATGTTATTATAGGCCCTGTGGGTATTGTGATTGCAGATGCCATGATGGGGGAAGTGACGCCCGGGATGGCTGTTGCCATTGGCCAAAGCAGGGCAAAACGCATCTTGATTCCGGTAAATCATTGTGATAATATAGTGGTGGGCGTACTGGAGCTGTCCATGGGAAAGCTGGTGGATCAGGCCATGGAGCAGATCCGGCAGCTGTTGGGATAAAGTCTGCAGAAGCAGACGGGCCGTGCAGAAGCATGGATGTCCCGGATAGGCAGCGGGGATATTCCGCCCGGATTGTTTGTCGACGGTAAGTTTTTGCAGAAATCAAAAGAATAAGAAGAAATTGTCAGGAAGGCAGGAAATCTCGGAAAGGGATGTCCTGTTTTTTTATTTCACAGGAAAGACTTGCCGCTGTGAAGGATGGAAGCGCTTTGTCCTTCTTATGAAAACGGAAGAGAGGAATAATAAAAAAATGAAAAAAAGCCAATTTCATATTTTAATCTTGTTGTGCCTGGCCATGTTGTCTGCGGCAGGCTGCGGGGAAAGCCGTGAGCGGGAGCGGCAGCAGGATTCGGTGATTGTGGCCATGCCCGTTTCGTCCGAACCGGAAGAGGGCTTCAATCCGGTGTATGGCTGGGGTGCGGGAGAGCATGTACATGAACCGCTGATTCAGAGTACCCTGTTTCGCACCAATCAAAGCCTTGCCCTGGAAAAGGATCTTGCCGTGGATTATCAGGTATCGGAGGACGGGCTATGCTGGAGTGTGACGATTCGGGAGGACGCGGTGTTTACGGACGGGGAGCCTCTGACGGCAGAGGATGTGGCTTTTACTTATAATCAGTGCCGGGATCACAGCAGTGTCAATGATTTTACCATGCTAAGGGAAGCGGCAGCAGTGGGAACGTATCAGGTGGAATTCCGGCTGAACCGTCCCTATTCCATCTGGCCGTATACCATGGCGCATGTGGGAATTGTACCGGAACATGCGTATGACGAAGGGTACGGAAGAAATCCGGTCGGTTCCGGGCGGTATATTTTGAAGCAATGGGATCAGGAGCAGCAGGTGATTCTGGAAGCAAATCCGGATTATTATGGGGAAAAACCCAAAATGGAGCAGGTGATTGTTTTATTTATGACGGAGGAAGCAGCCATGGCGGCGGCTCTGGCCGGAAATGTAGATGTGGCTTACACGGCGGCCGCCTATGCCGGACAGGTGCCCGGGCAGTATTTCCTGCTGGAAGCGGAAACCGTGGACAACCGGGGGATAAATCTTCCGACGGTGGCGCGGCAGGAGCAGGACGGGCAGGCGCTGGGAAACGATTTTTTATGTGAGGTGGAGGTGCGGCGGGCCATGAATCTTGGGATTGACCGGGAAGCCCTGCTTGACCATGTGCTGGCAGGCTATGGGACTCCGGCCTATAGTGTCTGTGACCGGCTGCCCTGGGATCAGGAAAGCGCCCGGGTGGAATATGATCCCAAGAGAGCGGGAGCGTTGCTTACGGAAGCGGGATGGAAGCCGGGAGCAGAGGGCATCCGGGAAAAAGCAGGTGTGAAAGCCGCATTTACTCTGATGTTCCATCCGGAAGATTCCCTGCGGCAGGCCCTGGCAGAGGAAGTAAAGAATCAGTTAAAGGCTCTGGGGATCGAAGTGACTACGGAAGCGGCCGGGTGGGATACGGCTTATGACAAAGCCCAGAGCCAGCCGCTGGTGTGGGGCTGGGGCGCCCATACACCGATGGAGCTTTATAATCTTTATCACAGCAAAGGGGACGGTTATGCCCAATATTCCCCCTACCGGAATGAAACCGTAGATGCGTATATGGATGCGGCCCTGGCCTGCGGCAGCCTGGAGGAATCCTATCAGCTCTGGAAACAGGCCCAATGGGACGGCAGTACCGGAATTACCCAGGAAGGGGATTTGCCTTGGCTCTGGCTGTGCAATGTGAAGCATCTGTATTTTGTGAAGGAAGGGCTTCAGGTGGCGGAGCAGAAAATCCACCCCCACGGGCATGGCTGGTCTTTGGTCAATAATGTAGATGCATGGAGTTGGGAATAATATGAAAAGAATCACAGGATTTTTTTTGAAAAGTATGGTACGGGGCCTGTTGTTGGTCTTAAGCGTCTGTGCCGTGACCTTTTTTCTGGTAAGTAAATCCCCCATTGACCCGCTGCAGGCCAATGTGGGACAGGCAGCATTGGGGGCAATGAGCGAAGAGCAGATTGCGCAGCTGGAACAGTATTGGGGGATGGATCAAACCGGGATAGAGGGATTTTTGGCCTGGATCAAAGATTTGGTACGGGGCCGGCTTGGGGTGTCGCTGCTGTATCGGCAGCCGGTAACGGAAGTCATAGGCGAACGGCTGAAAAATTCCCTGTTTTTGATGATGTCAGCCTGGCTGATTTCCGGGCTTTTGGGATTTTTTCTGGGAGGCATTGCCGGGGCAAACGCCGGGAAATGGCAGGATAAGCTGATTCGCGGGTATGCATTGCTGACGGCCGGCACACCTGCATATTGGATCGGGCTTTTATTGCTTTTGGTATTCGGCGTCTGGCTGGGGTGGTTTCCCATTGGGTTTGGGGCGCCGATCGGGGCTGCGGCCCAGGAGGTTACGATGCTGCAGCGGCTGCACCACGCGGTCCTTCCCACCCTGGCCCTAAGCATAACCGGAACCTCATCTATTGTGCTCCATACCCGGGAGAAAATGGCGGAGGTCATGGGGCAGGATTTTGTGATTTATGCCCTTGCCCGGGGAGAGGGAAAAAGGAAAATCCTTTTCGACCACGGGTTCCGGAATATCCTCCTCCCGGCTGTCACATTGCAGTTTGCATCGGTGGGAGAAATTCTGGGAGGTTCAATTTTGATAGAACAAGTGTTCTCTTATCCCGGACTGGGACAAGCTGCAGTAAATGCAGGGCTTGGCAGCGACTTCCCGTTGCTGATGGCCATTGCCGCCATGAGCGGGCTGCTGATTTTCTGCGGAAACCTGACGGCCAATCTCTTGTACCGGATGATAGATCCGCGGATGCGGAGAGGAGGAGGCGCCATATGAAAATAAGAAACGGGAATCGGAGAAAAAGGATCTGGCTGTCTTTGGGGCTGCTGCTGCTTCTACTGGTGCTCCTGCTGGCTGCAGGGGCCGTTTCCGAGGAAAATGCGCTTGTTTCGGATTTTACGCAGGTGAATCAACCACCAAGTATCGAACATATATTTGGTACGGATTGGCTGGGCCGGGATATGCTGGCCCGGACCTTAAGAGGGCTGTTCCTTAGTATACTGCTGGGAGCCGGGACCGCGGCGGCAAGCGCGGGGATTGCATTGATATGCGGAATTTTGGCGGCAATGAGCAAATGGGCGGACGGCGTGATTTTATATCTGATTGATCTGGTACTGGGAATTCCCCATCTGCTGCTGCTGATTTTGATTTCCCTTGCCCTGGGCCGGGGATTTCGGGGTGTGGCAGTGGGAATCCTGCTGACTCACTGGCCATCCCTTGCCCGGGTGATCCGGGGTGAAATTTTGCAGCTGAAAGAAAGCCCTTATATTTGGACCTCCCAAAAGCTGGGAAAAAGCAGGCTTTGGATTGCCCTGCACCATATGGTTCCAAACGTCCTGCCCCAGTTTTTGACGGGGATGGTACTGCTGTTTCCCCATGCCATTCTCCATGAATCCAGCGTGACGTTTCTGGGCTTTGGATTGTCGGCGGAGCAGCCCGCCATCGGCATCCTGCTGTCAGAAAGCATGCGGTATCTGATTTTGGGAAACTGGTGGCCGGCGCTGTTTCCGGGGATTTTACTGGTGGCCGTGGTGTTAAGCTTTCAATATATCGGGGAAAAATTGCGGCTGTTTGCCGATCCGGCGGGCGCCCATCGCTGAAGGGGGAAAAATGGATATTTTGCTGAAAATGGAACATTATTCCATAGAAATACATCAATATGAAAACGGGTTCACAGAAAAAAAGCTGGTTCCGGTGTCGGATCTCAATCTGGAGCTGCGGGAAGGGGAAGTAACTGCCCTGGTGGGGGCCAGCGGCTCCGGAAAAAGCCTTCTGGCCCACGGGATTTTAGGAATTCTGCCCTATAATGCGGCAGCTTCCGGAACACTGTGGTACCGGGGAGAAATCCTGACGCAAGAACGTCTTTTGAAATTACGGGGCAATGAGATTGTATTGGTTCCCCAAAGCGCGTCCTTTTTGGATCCGCTGATGAAAGTCGGGAAGCAAATCTGCCAGGGCAGGCCGAATGCGGCCCGGAAGGAAAAAATGTACCGGATTTTGGAGGAATATCACCTGGGGCCGGAGGTTGCGGAGAAATATCCGTTCGAGCTGTCGGGCGGTATGATCCGGCGGGTATTTTTAACCGCGGCCCGCATGGGGGAACCCGGCCTGGTGATTGCCGATGAGCCGACGCCGGGGCTGGACCGGGAGCTGGCCTCCCTGGTTCTGGGCCATCTTAGGGAGCTGGCCGAAAAGGGAGCCGGGGTGCTTCTGATTACCCATGATCTGGAGCAGGCCCTTGCGGCAGCTCACCGGATTGTGGTATTCTATGAAGGAAAGAAGATAGAAGAGGGAAAAACGGAACGGTTTTTACACCATGAAACCCTGTGCCATCCCTATACCAGGGCATTATGGCAGGCCATGCCCGGCAACGGTTTTATCTGTCCCGACGAGGAAGGGAGCCGGATATGATTTTGGAAGCAAAGAACCTTACCTTTTCTTATGAAAAGGATGGAAGTAAAAATAAACAGAATTATTATAAAAATATTATATTAAAAAACTATCATTTACAGCTGAAAAGCGGTGAAATTCTGGGACTGATGGCCCCCAGCGGTCAGGGGAAAACCACATTATGTAAACTGTTGGCGGGCTACGAAAAGCCTCAGGAGGGAGAACTCCTGCTGGACGGAAAGCCCTATATACAAAAGAGAGGCTATTGTCCGGTACAGATGATTTGGCAGCATGGAATATTGGCCTTGGATCCCAGAATGCGGATGAAAGACAGCTTAAGAGAAGGCGGGGCCGTAGCGGAACGGGTGAAAAACGGTCTGGGGCTGCGGGAGGAATGGATGGATCGTTTTCCGGCCGAGTTGTCCGGCGGGGAGCTGCAGCGTTTCTGCATTGCCCGGGCCTTAGGGCCGGATACCAAGTTCCTGCTGGCCGATGAAATGACAGCCATGCTGGATCTGATTTCCCAATGCCGGATCTGGAAGTTTTTACGCAGGGAGATGCAGGAACGGGAACTTGGGATTTTGGCGGTAAGCCATGACGAAGGGCTTTTGAAACGGATTGCCGACCGGATCCTGGCTTTTCCCGCCGACACGGACAGGAAAGCGGGAGAGAAACGTGGAGAACGTTACCGGGCAAAAGCGTAACGGTGGAGAACGTTACCGGGCAAAAGCATAGTGGTGTAGAACTTTTTCGAAAATTAGCATAGTGGGCCCAAAATGGTGGGCTGAAGTATAGAAATTGAACAGAAGCAGCAGGGAGGGCAGAAGCATGGATACACAGGAAATTTTGGAGGGAGTCAGAACAGGACGGCTGTCGGTGGAGGAAGCCGAAGCCATGCTGCGGCGGCAGCCCTTTGAGGATTTGGGATATGCGAAACTGGATACGCACCGGAAGCTCCGTTCCGGCTTTCCGGAGGTGATTTTCTGCAGCGGAAAGGCAGACGCGCATCTTTTACAGATTTTCGGAAGGCTTTTAAAGGAGGAAGGGGAAGTCCTTGGCACCCGGGCTTCCCGGGAGCAGTATGAAATGGTACGGGCAGAATATCCTCAGGTGGAATATGATGAAATTTCACGGATTTTAAAGGTGGAAAAACCGGGAAAAGAACGGAAGGGAAAGATTGCGGTATGTACGGCCGGGACGGCGGATATCCCGGTGGCGGAGGAAGCGGCCCAGACCGCAGAATATTTCGGTAATTATGTGGCCCGGATCTATGATGTGGGGGTGGCAGGAATCCACAGGCTTCTGGCAAATACGAAGGAGCTTCAGGAGGCCAACTGCGTAGTGGCCGTAGCCGGGATGGAAGGAGCCTTGGCCAGTGTCGTCGGAGGGCTGGTGGACAAGCCCGTGATTGCAGTACCGACCTCGGTAGGCTATGGAGCCAGCATGCACGGACTGTCGGCATTGCTGACAATGATCAATTCCTGCGCCAACGGCATCGCCGTCGTAAACATTGACAACGGATACGGGGCCGGATACCTGGCTTCCCAGATCAACCGGATGGGAAGCTAAGACATGGGGCAGGCATGGAAAAGCGGCTTGTTTTGCTGTTTTTGTGAATGTTTTGCTGTTTTTGCAGAAAAAGTCCTTCGTTTTGCGGCCGGTACGGAGAGCCCCAGGAATAAAGTACAGCCTCCGGCACATAGATTATAGGGAAATGCAGGCAGAGGGCGTTATGGATACGGCCGCATTTTTCCATAACAGATAGGATTATGGAAATACAGCTGCGTTGTTTCCGATAGCCGAAGGGAGCAGATTGAAGACTTTCCACAAAAAAATAGTGTTTCTGGAGCTGGTTTTGGTATATGTTTTGATTTTGTTTGCTGTTACGGGCAATGTATCGGCAAAGAAAGGCAGCCAGGCGGCCTCCAAAGTCCTGCAGGAGGAAGAAACGGATGCAGGAACGGACCCTTATCAGGAACTGAAGAAACGGATTGCCCTGACCTTTGACGATGGGCCGGACCCCCGATATACCATAGAGCTGCTGGACGGGCTGAAGGAGCGGGAGGTATGTGCCACCTTTTTTGTAATGGGGAAACAGGCGGAGCAGTATCCGGAAATTATAAAGCGGATGGAGGAGGAAGGCCATCTGATCGGAAATCACACTTACAGCCATATGCAGCTGAAAAAGTCCAATCGGGAGAAATTCAAGGAAGAACTGACAAAAACCAGTGAAATTATTCGAAAAATCACCGGGGAAGAGCTGCAGTATGTCCGCCCGCCTTACGGGGCCTGGGACAAAGCCTTTGAAACTGAGCTGAATATGTTTCCGGTTTTGTGGACGATTGATCCCTTGGACTGGTGTAAAAGCGATGCTTCCGGTATCGTTCGGAATGTTTTAAGCAAGGCCGGGGAGAACGACATCATTCTGATGCACGACCAATATCCCTCCAGTGTTGCGGCGGCTTTGGAGATTGTGGATACATTGGAACAGCAGGGGTATGAATTTGTGACGGTGGAAGATTTGCTGGTGGAGTAGGAGCGAGAGAAAACAGAGAGGATACGATGGTACGGGAAAAAATGACGGAAAAGGGAACAGGAAGAATTACAGAAGGATCATTTGCCTTACAGGATGAGGCATACCGGATGTTTCGGGCAAAATTAATACCGGGATTTGGAGGAACTGCTGGATCAGCTGGAACGGTTTCTGCCCTATGTGGATAACTGGGCCACCTGCGATACGATATCCCCCAGGCTGTTTCGGAAAAATCTGCTTCTGGTGTATGAACATGTCAGGAAATGGCTGAACAGCGAAGATACCTATACGGTCCGTTTTGGTTTAGTAACGCTGTTGGAATACTTTCTGGACGAAGGATTTTAGCCGGAAATGCTGGATCTTGCCGCAGAGGTAGAATCAGAAGAATATTATATTAAAATAGTAGTTGTTTGGTATTTTAGTATTGCATTAGTGAAACAGTATGATACTGCAATCTCATATTTTATCCGGCCGGTTCTGGAACCCTGGACGCACAACAAGGCCCTGCAGAAGGCGGTGGAAAGCAGACGTTTGGACAAAGAAACCAAGGAATATTTGAAAAGCCTGAAAATCAACGGTAGAAAGAAAAAATAATCGCGGACCTTAAGCGCCGCCCTCGCCTGCAAAAAGAAGGGGTGGTTGAGACGATTATCAGAGACAGCCGTCTTACACCGGAAGAATGGAAATTGTCCTGGAGGGACAAGGTGCAGGAAGACGCCGGAAGGAAACCGGGGAAACGGCAGCAGGCCGGTTTGAGCCGGGCTTATTACGCGGGAGATTTTTACAAAGAACGGGATTTTCGGCTTTGCCGTCATCAGGAATATGAAATTAAGGGAATGAGCGTCGGATTGTATTTTCAGGGACATCTGGAAGAAACCCCAGAGGGCTGCAGGATTACCGGAACATTCCGGAAAAAGGCCAGCGCCAACTTGCTTCTTCTTTTAGGAGCCGGCCTATGTTTGCTTGCCCTGTCGAAGGCCTGGATGGGCGGGGAATATGCAGTTGCCGTTCTTTCCCTCGGGCTGTTTGGCGTACTTTTGTTCTGCTTCCTGGCGAAGCCAAAGAAGGGCTGCCGGATGCTCCTGCGGCAGCTGGAGAGGATCTCCGGAGATGAAGCTTATCGGGGAGCGGGATGTGATTAATATCAAGTTGGCATTTACCGATCCCTTTACAAAAGAGCAGTCTGACGCAGAGATCAGAAATATATTAAAATGCTTTTTCAAGATTGACAAAAAAATAACAAAAAGATAGAATATAACTAGAACAAATAAAATGCAATTCCGCAGCAGGCTTGACCAATGCGACGGAAAACCTACCAAAGAAAAGGAAAGGGTGATATGAAATGTTCAAAAAGTTTACCAATGGATGTGTGAAACTGGTTCAGAAGTTCCTGCCGGATGCATTTGTATTCTGTATTATTCTGACTATCATTGTATTCATTGCCGCAATCCCGGTGACGGGGATGAATCCCATTGAGGTGGCGAACGCATGGGGATCCGGAGTGTGGGGATTGCTGCTGTTTTCCATGCAGATGGCGCTGGTGTTGGTGCTGGGCAGTGCTTTGGCGAATGCTCCTGCAATTAAGAAAGTAATTGTAGTGCTGGCAGGTGTTCCGAAGAAGCCGGTTTCCGCCATTGCCTTTGTAACGATTGTAGCAGCAATTTGTAACTTTATTAACTGGGGCTTCGGTCTGATTATCGGGGCGCTGCTGGCAAAGGAGGTTGCGAAAAAAGTAAAAGGTGTGGATTACCGTCTGATCATTGCGGCTGCTTATTCCGGATTTGTAATCTGGCACTCCGGAATTTCCGGTTCCATTCCACTGGGCCTTACCTCCTTAGGGGCCGATGGCGCAGTTGCAAACACGGGTGGTGTGGTAACGGAAGTCGTGCCCACCTCCGCAACGATTTTTGCGCCCTGGAACCTGATTATGATAGTAGTAGTGGTGGTGGTAGTTGCAGTGATAAATGCATGGATGCATCCGGAACCGAAGAATGTGATATCCATTGATCCGAAGCTTCTGACAGAGGAAAAGATCGAATATCCCAAGCCTTCCACACCGGCTGAAAAGCTGGAAAACAGCATGATTTTATCCTATATCGTAGTATTATTAGGCGCGGTATATTTGGTGTATTATTTTATTAATGCAGGGTCGATTTTGAATGCATTGTCCTTAAATATCGTAAACCTGATTTTTCTGGTGCTTGGGATCGCATTCCATAAGACGCCGATTGGGTATGTGCGGGCTATTACAGAAGCGGCTTCCAGTGCAGGCGGGATTATTCTGCAGTTCCCCTTTTATGCCGGAATCCAGGGGATTATGACCACGGCCGGAGCTACCGGAGTGTCTCTTGCGGGGGCGATCAGCACGGCGTTTGTTAGCATTTCTACCCCAAGGACCTTCCCGGTGCTCTGCTATCTGGCAGCAGGAGTGGTGAATTTCTTTGTACCCTCAGGAGGAGGACAATGGGCCGTTCAGGGACCGATTATGATGCCGGCCGGTTTGCAGCTGGGCGTCAGTCCGGCGGTTACAGCTATGGGGATTGCCTGGGGCGATGCCTGGACTAATATGCTCCAGCCCTTCTGGGCGCTTCCGGCTCTGGGCATTGCCGGACTTGGCGCCAGGGATATCATGGGCTACTGTGCGATCGTTTTGATTGTGTCCGGAATTATAACGGCCTTAGGTTTCCTGTTCCTTGTGCCGTTGTTTGCTTAAGTGTGAGGCAGGATGGAAACCGTTAAGATACTCAGCCATCTTACACCGGAAGAATGGAAGCGTTCTTTTTGGGAGAAGGTGGTGGAAGATACGGATGAAAATATGCGGGCTTATCAACAGACTGCCTGCTATTGGGGGCATTTTAAGGATAATCGGGATTTTGTTCTTTGCCACCATAAGGAATTTGAAATCAAAAGTATGAGCCTTGGACTGTATTTTAACGGCCGGTTGGAAACAGAGGAAAGGGGAAGCTGTATTACCGGAAAATTTGGAAAGAAGCGTTCCGCGAATTTGTTTCTGGCTATGGGGGCAGTTTTAAGTCTGGCGGTGTTTTTCAGTGCAGCTCTAAGGACAGATTTTGAAATGCTTTTGGTTTCGGCGCTGCTGTTTTCAATTCTGATGCTCTGTTATCTGTCGAAACCGAAGAAAGGGCAAAAGAAGCTTTTAGAACAGCTGGAGAAGATTTCCTTTGATGAAAAGTTTCATGCATAAAGTGCCGGTCTGTCATGGGTGAATCATCATTTTTTAAACGGTGGTTCACCCACTTTCCGTTATTGACAAGTACTTTGATTTTCTGTTAAAATACAGCAAACGCCGGTGCAAGTTACAGGCAGGAAACAGAATTACATAATTTATAAGAAAGAAGGAATCCCGATGAACAAAGAAGTACAAGATTACGTGGTAGAGAAAACAAAAGAACTGATGGCAGCGCATAGCTGCAGCCAGGAGGCAAAGGATGCGGCCAGGGCATGGCTGGATGCGCTGGGAACCCCTAAGGAAGAGGAGGAAACCGGGAAGTATATGGCAGAGCTGAAAGAAGATCTGGTAACCATAGACGGGCTGATCGGATTTGCCGGTTCGGAAATGGGAGGACAGGTGTTTGGAGCTGAGAAAGCCAAGGAAATAAAGGCCCATGCCGAGGAAATCAAAGCAGCCGGGGCCAAGTATTGCGACTGTCCGGCATGTCAGGCAGTAGAAGCGATTTTGGACAAGATGGGGCTTTTATAATTCGGAGAGAAAGAGGAATCCTGCCGGGCAGGGTTCCTTTTTCCTGCATTTCTTACAGCCCGGCCTGCAATTTCCGCCTCAAAATACAGCAGATTGTAGAAAATTTCACAAATTGGCGCTTTACTCTTGTAAAGAAGCGCATTTTTGTGTATGCTAATTGCAGGTGATTGAAAGAATCTGCTCTGAATCTGTCAAAATGAGTCGGAAAAATAAGAAATTTTAGATAAAACGACGATATTATGAAGGATGCAATATAATAAAATGCAAAATGGACATAAGAAAGCGTATGATAAAACAGAATGCCCATCCCTGTATTTGATGTTGCAGAAGGAGAAAACATGGATTTATTCGATTACATGCGCCGGCAGAACCAGGAGAAGGAAGCGCCCCTGGCCAGTCGCCTGCGCCCCTCTTCCCTGGAAGAGGTAGTGGGACAGCAGCACATAATTGGAAAGGATAAGCTTTTATACCGGGCAATCCAGGCGGATAAGCTTAGCTCCCTGATTTTTTACGGCCCCCCGGGAACCGGGAAGACGACTCTGGCGAAGGTGATTGCCAATACCACCAGCGGGGAATTTGTACAGATAAACGCCACTTCAGCCGGAAAGAAGGATATGGAAGCCGTGGTGGAACAGGCCAAAAATAATCAGGGGATGTACGGCAAGAAGACGATTTTGTTTGTGGACGAAATCCATCGTTTTAATAAGGGCCAGCAGGACTATCTTCTGCCTTTCGTGGAGGACGGCACGATCATCCTGATTGGAGCCACCACGGAGAACCCTTATTTCGAAGTAAACGGGGCGCTGTTGTCCCGCTCCGTGATTTTTGAGCTGAAGACTCTGGAAAAGGACGAGATCAGGACCTTGCTGCTGCGGGCCGTCCATGATACGGAAAAAGGCATGGGGGCTTATCAGGGTACGATTGACGAAGAAGCCCTGGAGTTTCTGGCGGATATGGCAAACGGCGATGCCAGGGCGGCTCTGACAGCCATTGAGCTGGGCATTTTGACGACGCCCCGCAGCGCGGACGGGAAGATCCATATCACCCTGGAGGTGGCCTCGGAGTGCATTCAGAAGCGGGTGGTCCGGTACGACAAGTCCGGAGATAACCATTACGATACGGTTTCCGCATTTATCAAAAGCATGCGTGGTTCCGACCCGGACGCGGCCCTGTACTATCTGGCCCGGATGCTGTATGCCGGAGAGGATATCCGGTTTATTGCCCGGCGGATTATGATCAGCGCTTCGGAGGATGTGGGAAATGCCGATCCCAATGCATTGACGGTGGCTGTCAGCGCCTGTGAGGCCGTGGAACGCATCGGTATGCCGGAAGCCCAGATTATTCTGGCCCAGGCCGTGTCCTATGTGGCCAGTGCACCCAAGAGCAATTCGGCGGTTACCGCCATCGGCCGGGCCATGGAGGCCGTAAAGGAGACTTGCACCGCACCGATTCCGGGCCATCTTTTGGATGCCCATTATAAGGGGGCCGCAAAGCTGGGCCACGGCCTGGGCTATCAATATGCCCATGATTTCCCGAACCATTATGTGAAGCAGCAGTATCTGCCCGACGGACTGACGGAAACAAAATTTTACGAGCCCTCGGAACAGGGCTATGAGAAGCAGATCAAGGAGTGGCTTCGGTATATCCGCAAAGCCGCGGAATAACCGGAAGGATTTATGGGAACCATTGACGGGGGTCCCAATAAAGGAGGAAAACAATGCAGTCTTATCAGGAGATGACAAAGGAAGAATTGCTGCAGGAGAAAGCCAAGCTTAGCAGCATTTACAAAAAATACCAGCAGAGCGGCCTGCAGCTGGACATGTCCAGAGGGAAGCCGTCCCAGGAGCAGCTGGATCTGTCCATGGGGATGATGGATTGCTTAAACAGCGATTCGGATCTGAAATGTGACGACGGCACGGATTGCCGGAATTACGGGGTTCTGGACGGGATTCAGGAGGCGAAGGAGCTGCTGGGAGATATGATCGAATGCCATCCTGATAACATTATTATTTATGGAAATTCCAGCCTGAATGTCATGTATGATACGATTTCCCGTTCCATGACCCATGGCGTAATGGGAAATACTCCCTGGTGCAAGCTGGATAAGGTAAAATTCCTGTGCCCGGTGCCGGGGTATGACCGGCATTTTGCAATCACAGAGTATTTTGGGATTGAAATGATAAATATTCCGATGCTTCCCACCGGGCCGGACATGGACATGGTAGAGGATTTGGTCAGCAGGGACGAAGCGATTAAGGGAATCTGGTGTGTCCCGAAGTATTCCAATCCTCAGGGGATTACCTATTCCGATGAAACGGTGCGCCGTTTTGCAAGGCTGAAGCCGGCGGCCAGGGATTTTCGAATTTATTGGGACAATGCTTACGGCGTCCATCACCTTTATGACATTGACCAGGATAATCTGGTAGAAATCATGGCGGAGTGCAAACGGGCCGGGAACCCGGATATGGTGTATAAATTTTGCTCCACCTCCAAGATTACGTTTTCCGGTTCCGGCATCGCGGCTTTGGCGGCTTCATTGAATAACCTGGCCGAAATCCGCAAGCAGCTGGCCCTTGCGACCATCGGGCACGACAAGGTAAACCAGCTTCGCCATGTCCGGTTTTTTAAAGATATTTACGGAATGACCGAGCATATGCGTAAGCATGCGGACATTCTGCGGCCCAAGTTTGAAATGATCCTGGATACCTTTGACCGGGAACTGGCGGGCCGGGAAATCGGAAGCTGGATCCGGCCCAAGGGCGGATATTTTATCTGTTTTGAGACGCTGGACGGCTGTGCGAAAGCCATTGTTTCCAAAGCGAAAAAGGCGGGGATGGTCATGACTCCAGCCGGCGCACCCTTCCCGTACGGGAAAGATCCCAGGGATTCCGTGATCAGGATTGCGCCGACGTATCCCTCCCTGGAGGATCTGAAGCTGGCTACGGATATTTTTGTAATATGCGTGAAGCTGGTCAGCATTGAGAAGATATTAGCGGCGAAGCAGGAAGCATAGAATACCGATCGGTTCCAAAGAAGTATCGGAAAAGCGGATGTGGAAGCGGTGAGATGTATAATTTTACCAGCGGGGCATCCGCTTCATTTATTAATATTTTATAAAAAATACAAAAAATGACCATTTTTGCGGCGAAACATGTTATAATATATACAAAGGATGTAAAGTTAAGAAGAGCAGGAAAATGCCGGAACTGTGCAAATTGTTTTTCGGTGTTTTTCATCGGGAGTAGTAGAAAGAAGTTGATACATTGGATACAAGTGTAATTTTTAATGAGGGGATAGACAGCTGGAAAACCGTTATTTTTTTGTATAATTCAGCACTGAAAGAGGTAAATACAAAGCTGGAGATTCTGAATGATGAATTTCAGCATGTGCATCAGTATAATCCCATTGAGTATTTTAAGTCCCGCATCAAGACGCCGGAGAGCATTGTGAAGAAGCTGAAGCGGGACGGGTATGAGAGCACCATTGAGAATATGGTGAATTATGTCAATGATATTGCAGGCATCCGGATTGTGTGTTCCTTTACATCCGATATATACCGGATTGCGAAGATGATTGGCAAGCAGAATGACCTGACGGTGGTATCCGTCAAGGATTATATTAAGAATCCCAAGCCCAGCGGCTATAAGAGCTACCATATGTTGGTAACGGTTCCTATTTTTCTATCGGATCGGATGGTGGATGCCAAGGTAGAGATCCAGATCCGTACGATTGCCATGGATTTCTGGGCCAGCCTGGAGCATAAGATTTATTATAAGTTTGAAGGAAATGCGCCGGATTATATCAGCCGGGAGCTGCGGGATTGCGCCGGGATCGTTTCTATGCTGGATAACCGGATGCTGCAGCTGAATGAAGCGATTCTGAAAGCGAAGAAGGAGCAGGAGGAACAGAAGGAGGAGGAACGCCGCCGCCAGAGGGAACAGCGGGAGAAGCGTTTTTTGGAGCAGCAGAAGGAGCGCCGGGCGTTTGAAGTATCGGAGAAGCGGCTGCGGCAGGGGGTGCCGCAAAGCGTTTCCCAGGGAGTGTAGCAGGAGAATCAACAATGTCAGGGAGGTAGTTACAATGGAGCAGGGATTTCAGATCCGGCTGGCCGGACGGGAAGATGTACATACGATCTTGGAGTTTGTGAAAGAATTGGCAGACTACGAGCATATGTTGGAGGAAGTAGTGGCGACGGAAGCGCTCATGGAGGAATGGATTTTCGATAAGCAGAAGGCAGAGGTGCTGATTGGGGAGGAGAACGAAGTCCCGGTGGGCTTTGCCCTGTTTTTCCACAACTTCTCCACGTTCCTGGGCCGGTCCGGCATTTATCTGGAGGATTTGTTTGTGAAGCCGGAATACCGCGGAAAGGGATACGGCAAGGCTTTGCTGCAGGAATTGGCCCATCTGACCGTGGCCCGGGGCTGCGGCCGGCTGGAATGGTGCTGTCTGGATTGGAACCAGCCCAGTATTGAATTTTACAAATCTCTGGGCGCAGTTCCTCTGGAAGACTGGACCATTTACCGGATGACCGGAGAAACGCTGGATGCGTTTTCTAAAAAATCGAATACGGTATCGTAATACAGCTGCGGATTTTTGTCCATTGCCTGGGCATGGCCTGCTCCGGGAATAATCAGAAGCTCTTTTTCCCCGGCGGCAGCGTCATACAGCTCATAAGCCATGGATACCGGAACCATATCGTCAGCCTCCCCGTGTATGATCAGTACGGGGAGGCTGGTTTTTTTTACGGCCGAAAGGGCGGAAGCCTCCTTCAGGTCATAACCGCCCCGTAATTGCAGCATTAGATTCATGCTGTCCAGAATCGGAAAGGAGGGCAGGGAGAATCAGTCTGCCATCTGCTTGGCAAACATCCGGTAGGCATCGGTATAGGCGCAGTCGCTGACAATGGCGCGGACCTGGGCCGGAAGCTCCTCCCCGGCCATCATCAGGGCGCAGGCCGCTCCCATGGACTGGCCGTGGATGACGATTTGCGCATGTTCGTCCCGGGAAAGGATTTCCGAAAGCCACAGCCGGTTATCCAACCGGTCGGTCCAGCCCATGCCGATAAAATCCCCTTCGCTTTCCCCGCTGCAGCGCATATCCGGAACCAGTACATGATAGCCCCGCCTGGCATATTGGCAGGCAATCGGGTACAATTCCTCTTTCCAGCCGGTATAGCCATGCAAAAGGAGAACCCAGCGGCTGCTGTCCTCTTCCGGTGCAAAGGAAACGGCTTTCAGCCGATAGCCGTCTTCTGTAGTCACGGAAAGCTTTTCGGCGGAGACGTTGGCCAGCCATTCGTTCGTTTCATCAATGGAACGGGAACGGTTGTTCCGGATATCATCCGTTTGCACCAGGGCTTCCATGCTGGTATTGGTTACCGTTTCGAATACGTCGGTTTTTTCCATAAAAGAGGGGACCAGGGCAAGGCTGACCAGAAAATAACAGATGATCCAATAGATGGAAAAAAGAATCAGCAGAAGAATCAAAAGGGATTGGGACAGCTTCTTATGAGAAAGGAAAAGATGTTTGAGTTTTTTCATAGGCTTCGGATTCCTTGTGAAATATCACCCGGCCTGCGATGGCAGCAGGCCGGGGGTTTACGTCGTGGTATTAAATAGAGGAAGAGTTGAGATATTCTACCTGTTCATCCGTCAGCATGTCAATCTGCTTGCCCAGGAAGGACAGCTTCCTTCTGGCAACCTCCAGATCCACTTCCCGGGGAACGTTAATTAATTTCTCGGTCAGGGAATCCTTGTGCTCTACCAGGTATTTTGCGCTTAATGCCTGGATCGCGAAGCTCATGTCCATGATTTCGGCGGGATGTCCGTCTCCGGCGGCCAGATTCACCAGACGGCCTTCTGCCAGTACATAAATCCACTGTCCCTCGGAAATCTCATAGCCGATGATGTTCTTGCGCTGGTCAATGGTGTTTAAAGCGATTTCACGCAGACGCTTCATGTCGATTTCTACGTCGAAATGTCCGGCGTTGCAGAGGATGGCGCCGTTTTTCATCAGGCGGAAGTCCTCTTCGTCGATGACATGGCTGCATCCGGTAACGGTGATGAAGAAATCGCCGACCTTGGCCGCTTCCTTCATGGGCATAACATCAAAGCCGTCCATTACGGCCTCAATGGCCTTGATGGGGTCGATTTCGGTTACGATAACCCTGGCGCCCAGGCCCTTGGCCCGCATGGCTACGCCCTTGCCGCACCAGCCGTATCCGGCTACGACTACATTCTTTCCGGCAACAATCAGGTTGGTGGTGCGGTTGATGCCGTCAAATACGGACTGTCCGGTGCCGTAACGATTATCGAACAAATGTTTGCAGTCCGCATTGTTTACCAATACCATGGGGAACTGCAGCTTGCCTTCGTTTGCCAATGCGATCAGACGGATGATTCCGGTGGTGGTTTCTTCGCAGCCGCCGATTACATGCCGGATTTTCTCCGGGAATTTGGTGTGAAGCGTATTCACCAGGTCGCCGCCGTCGTCGATGATGATGTTGCAGTCGTGCTCCAGGACGCGGCTGATGTGGTGTTCGTATTCTTCCGGGGTGGAATCATACCAGGCAAATACGGAGAGCCCGGCTGCGGCCAAAGCGGCTGCAACGTCGTCCTGGGTGGAAAGGGGATTGCTTCCGGTCACGTACATCTCGGCACCTCCGGCAGCCAGTACCTTACAGAGATAAGCGGTTTTTGCTTCCAGATGGATGGAAAGGGCAACCCGGATGCCTTCAAAGGGGCGGGTCTTGGAAAATTCCTCCTCCAGGCTTCTCAAAAGCGGGCAGTTCTTCTTGACCCAGTCGATTTTATGTTCGCCGGATTCTGCCAGCTTAATGTCTCTGATTTCGCTTGTCATGTGATTTCCTCCTTATTCTGTATCCTTTGAAAGGATTGCTTACGGTTTGAAAAAACGGCGCCTTTCTCCTGCCTGTGCTCCGTCCCGCCCATTGGCAGGTATGGGGTAAAAACAGGTCGCGGCGGTTTGTCTGTTGCTGTTCACACCATGGTGTTCACAGTAACGTTTGTCTCATCCATTATACAGGAAAAGAAAGCAGTTGACAAGGGATAACGCCCTTGTTAAGATTAGAAATGGGGAAACCGTGCTGTTGTTTACGGGACACTGGGAACGAAGGGCACGGTTACGAAGCGATATTACTGTTTTAAGGAGAATTTGGGAATGGTTGTGGGAATGGAAGAAAGCCAGAGAATCTTAAAGCTGGCAGTGGCGATGGGGGAGGTACTGTTAAAAAGCGGCGGGGAGATTTACCGTGTCCAGGAAACCGTGGAACGGATCCTGGAAGCTTATGGGATTGATGATTACCATGTATTTGTGGTATCCAACGGTATTTTTGCCACGATCCATGAAGACCGGGAGGACAGAGGAAGCATGGTGCGCAACGTCCCCCTGGGAAGCCTGCATTTGGGCCGGATCGCCCAGGTAAACCAGCTTTCCCGGGAAATCTGCAGCCATAACTGCACCGTGGAGGAGGCCGGGGAACGGCTGAGGGCCTGTCAGCAGGAGGATGACATCGGCTGGGTGAAAAAGGTTCTGGCCGGGGGCATGGGCAGTTCGGCCTTCAGCTATCTTTACGGGGGCAGAGGAGCGGAATGCGTGGTGGCGTTTTTTCTGGGAATGCTGCTGATGATGTTTGTACAGGCGGCGGAGAAGGGGAATGTTTCAAAGTTCATTATTAATATCATAGGAAGCGCAATGGTGACGGTAATCAGCTTTGGGCTGTCGGCAGCAGGGCTTTTGCTCATGGCCGATAAGGCGGTTATCGGCGGCATTATCCCTCTGGTTCCCGGGGTTGCGCTGACCACGTCGATTCGGGAACTGTTCAATGGAGATTATCTGTCCGGAAGCATCCATCTGGCGGATGCGCTAATGACAGCCACCTGTATTGCCGTTGGGGTAGGCGCCGCTGTGCGGGTGTTCCAGCTGTTCGGCTGGGCAGGGCTGTAGGATTATTTGCAGGAGAACGGAAACAGGAGGAATGTATCGTGTATATAGCGGGGCAGCTGATTGCTGCAATGTTGGGGACTTTGGCCTTTGTAATTATTTTTCATGCGCCAAAAAACGAATATATGTTCTGTGCGTTAAACGGAGTATTGGGATGGCTGGCCTATCTGATTTTTATGGAATGGGGGGCCGGAGTTACGATTGCATCTTTGGGTGCAACGCTGATTTTGACCCTGGTAGCCCGGGTTCTGTCGGCAATCCGCCGCTGTCCCGCAACGATATTTCTGGTTACCGGGATTTTTACGCTGGTTCCGGGAGCCGGGATCTATTATACGGCGTACTATTTACTGATGAATGACCTGGCGCTGTGTACGGCGAAGGGCATAGAGACCTTTAAGGTGGCCGGGGCGATTGTTCTGGGGATTGTATTTGGCTTTGCCGTCCCTCAGAGCTGGTTTAATCAATTAGGGAGGAAAGAAAAACATGTGGGCAAATGAAAGTGTATTTTATCAGATCTATCCGTTGGGCTTTTGCGGGGCGCCCTTTGAAAACGACGGGGTGGCGAAGAGCCGTATTTTAAAGGTACTGGATTGGATTGACCATATCGGGAAGCTGGGCTGCAGCGCCATTTATTTTTCCCCGGTGTTCGAGTCGGATACCCATGGGTACAATACCAGGGACTACCGGAAAATTGACGTGCGCCTGGGAACCAACGAGGATTTTAAGGAAGTTTGTGAAAAATTGCACAAAGCCGGAATCCGGGTGGTGTTGGACGGAGTGTTTAACCATGTGGGAAGAGGATTTTTTGCATTTCAGGATGTGCTGGAAAAAAGGGAGGCGTCCCCTTACCGGGATTGGTTCCATATTGATTTCAACGGCAATTCCCATTATAATGACGGGCTTTGGTACGAGGGCTGGGAAGGGAATTATGATTTGGTGAAGCTGAACCTGAAAAATCCTCAGGTTGTGGATCATATCCTGGAGGCGGTTTCTTTCTGGGTAAAGGAATTTGACATTGACGGGCTGCGGCTGGATGTGGCTTATTGCCTGGATCATGATTTTGTCCGCAGGCTGCGCCGCCATTGCGACGGATTGAAGGAAGAATTTTTCCTGCTGGGTGAAATGCTTCATGGGGATTATAAGGTGCTGGTAAATGATGAAATGCTTCATTCCGCCACCAATTACGAATGCTATAAAGGGCTGTATTCCAGCTTCAACAGTATGAATATGTTTGAAATTGTCCATTCCCTGCTGCGGCAGTTCGGGCCGGAAAACTGGACCCTTTACCGGGGCAAGCACCTTTTGTCCTTTGTGGATAACCACGATGTAACAAGGGCTGCCAGTATTTTGACCAATGAGAAGCATCTGCCGCTGCTGTATGCCATGTGTTTTGGAATGCCGGGCATTCCCTGTGTTTATTATGGCAGCGAGTGGGGCGCAAAGGCCGAAAAGAGCCAGGGGGATCCTGCCCTGCGGGCCTGCTTTGAGGAGCCTTTGGAAAACGAGCTGACAGAGTGGATATCCAAACTGGCCGAGGCCAAGAAAAACAGCGCCGCCCTGAATTACGGGGAATTCCGTTCGGTCGTGCTGACCAATAAGCAGTGTATTTTTGAGCGGAAAACCGATGGAGAACGGGTGTTGGTGGCAATCAATGCGGACAGCGAGCCTTATGTGGCCCACTTCGATGCCGGATGCGGCCAGGCGGTGGATTTGATCAGCGGCGCCCTTCACGACTTCGGCGGCGGCAGTGAGCTTCCCCCATACAGCGCTTCTTTCTGGAAAATGGAGAAATAAGGGGCATTGCATACCTAACAAAAACAAAAGAGCTGCATATTCTAATGATAAAAGGCACGAAGGAGGCTTTACATGAAATTAGAATATGCAGTTTTCATTTTGCTGATTTATATATTGCTGGTATTGTTGGGGATTTGGTTTTATGACCTGCGGAGGAAGCAAAAGCGCTGGCAGGAACCGGTGCAGCTTCCGCTTCTGAACGAACGGGAAAAACGGCGGAAGCTGAACGAGCTGCTGGAGCCTTTTGGCTTTGCCTATGACGGGCGGCAGGACATTTTTTATTCCAGGACCGACAGCTGGCAGCGGAAATACGGATACGGGCGGATTTACGACGAAGGGGCGGCGCTTCTGAATATGATTCTGGACTGTGAACCGATTTACTTTGAATATGACGGGAAACGGTGGATGATCGAATTTTGGAAGGGCCAGTACGGCATTACCACCGGCGGGGAGGTGGGCATTTATTATCTGCCCAAAGGGAATCCGGCAGAAGAATTGCTGCTGCCGGAGCCGATTTATCAATGCGTGGAGGACGAGGATACGCTCCGGATCAAAACGGCTTTATGGAAAAACGGAAAGCAGCTGTACTATCGGCGGGGGTACCATTGGTGGCTGACGGGATTTGTATTGGGGGAATTTTCCAAGCCGAAGGAGCTGGAAATGGATATTGAAATCACGTTAAAGGATGCGGAAATGCGGGATGCCTTTTTGAAGGGATTGTATGAAGCAGGTTACCAGAGGGAGGAACTGAATGCGCTGGGAAATACGGTGTGGATTCATTTTTCCAAGCCCCATACGAAGCAGCCCTTTACCAGGACCCGGCTGCTTTCTGCGGTGAAGCAGTACGAGAATAAAAGGAACTGCCGGCTGTACCGCCGGGTGACAAAGGACTACGCCAATACCTACGACAAGCTTCGGGTACTGGTGGTGCGGATGCCGAAGCTGTATCAAAAGCTGGAACGGCTGGGGAAATCCAGATTTGTGTCCGGGGAGGAGCGCCATGAGGAGGTATGAGAAGCGGATCGACCGGGTATTGGAGCAGGCAAAGATCCTCCCTCTCCGCTGGGATCAGTCCTATGTCCTGATGAGTGACTGCCATCGGGGAGACGGCAACTGGAACGACAATTTTGCCCACAATAAAACCATTTATCTGGCGGCGCTGCAGGAATATTACGATAAGGGCTTTGTTTACCTGGAGCTGGGGGACGGGGATGAACTGTGGGAAAACAGGAATATGGCGGAGATCCTGGAAAAGCATGGGGAAGTGTTTGCTCTGCTGAAATGCTTTTACTGCGAACAGCGGCTGTATATGCTGTACGGAAACCATGATCTGAAAAAGAAAAAAGGGCTGCTTTTGCCCTGCTTTCCGGATATCCCGGTATATGAAAGCGTTTATTTGGAAAAGGAAGGGAATTGGCGGGAGGAGGTTTTGCAGGGCAGCGGAGGAAGGAAATGGGGAGGAGCGCCCGAGACGCCTGAAAAGGGAAGGAGGCCGGGAATCCTGCTTATGCATGGGCACCAGGGAGATCTATGGAATGAGCGGCTCTGGTATCTGACAAGATTCCTGGTGCGGTATCTGTGGCGGCCCTTAGAGCAGCTGGGAGTCAAGGACCCCACCAGTGCGGCCAAGAATTACCGGAAGAAGGAACGGGTGGAGAAACGAATGGCCCAGTGGGCCAAAAAGAACCGTCAGGCGCTGATTGCCGGGCACACCCATCGTCCTTATTTTTCCGGGGAAGGGGAGGAGGGCTGGTATTTTAACAGCGGAAGCGGCGTCCATCCCTACAGTGTGACGGCCTTGGAAATTGTAAGGGGAAAAATCGTTTTGGTAAAATGGTGCCAGGCGCCGGACTGCAATCAATATGTCCGGGTGGAGCGGGAAGTACTGGCAGGCCCCCTGGCTTTGGAGCGATTATTTTCGTGACAGGGCTGGAAAAGTGTGCTACACTGTTTACAGTTCTGTTAGAAAGAAGGGGTAGTCATTATGGCAATTGCAGTAACAATGTGCAAGCTGTTTGCGGCGCTTTTATTGGGTTATTTTCTGTATAAAATCGGAATGCTGGACGAACATACCAGTAAGCGGCTGTCGGCGATTATTATGAACGCGGTCCTTCCGTTTCTGATTATCAGTTCGGTAGCCGGGATTGACGGGGACGGCGGGGAAGTGCTGGTGCTGTTTCTGGCAGGGGTGGTGTGCTACTGCCTGTTCCCTCTGGTGGGTTTTGGGATTGTCCGCCTGTTTGGGATTCCGGCCGGGATGCGGGGAACTTATATGTGCATGGTGATTTTTTCCAACAATGCATTTATGGGTTACCCGGTCGTCTCGGCTTTGTTTGGGGAAAGCGCGATTTTTTATACGACGATTTTCCATATGCTGTTTAACCTGATGGTGTTTTCGCTGGGAATGATCCTGATCCGGAAGGATGCCGGGGCAGACGGCTATCTGGAAGAGGCTCCCATCCGGCCAAAGGAGCGGATTCGGGTGATCCGCCAGGTGCTGAATAACGGTGTGATCGCATCCGTGTTGGCCCTGATCATTTATTTCTGTAAGATTCCCCTGCCGGAGATGGTGTCGGAAACCTGCAGCTTTATCGGGAATATCTGTATGCCCCTGTCCATGATAGTGATTGGCGGCAGTATCGCAGGCTATCCGCTGAAGGAGCTTTTTTCCGAGAAAAAAGTATATCTGGTGACGGTGGTACGGCTGATTCTGATGCCGCTTCTGGTGTACTTTGCCCTTGGGCTGTTTTTGGACAACCGTGAGCTTGTGAAAATTGCAACAATCACGGTGGGGATGCCCATTGCATCGGTGGTTGCCATGGCTTCCACCCCCTATCCGGAGCAGGGAAAGGCCGCGTCCATTGCCGTGGTGTTTTCCACCCTGTGTTCCCTGGTTACGATTCCGGTGATGTGTATGCTGCTCGGGGCTTAGATGTGTATCGCGGAATCCGATTGGGCGGCTTTTGGCATGATCAGTTCCAGCAGTACTTGGATTTTTCCGCCGCAGATCATACCGTCTTCTTCGGCCTGGGCTCCGGTCAGATCAATGGGGCAGAGCTTTGCGGAGGGTGATCTGGCGGAAAGCATCCTGCGGGCTTCGGTGAGAAGCCCGGCTTCCATGCATCCGCCGCCGATGGTCCCGATACAGCTGCCGTCCGGCCAAACCAGCATTTTGGTACCGGTTTCCCGGGGCGAAGAGCCTTTGCGGGACACAATGGTGGCAAGTACGGCGGGCATTTCGGATGCTTTTTGAGAGAAGAGGGCGTCCAGGATTTCTCCGGGTTTTTGGCGCCGATATCAAGTCCGATGGGAGAGTGGACCTTGCGGATCACTTCCGGGCTGCAGCCGGCCGTGACAACGGCTTCTTTGACGGCTGCAGCTCTTTTTTTGCTGCCTATCATTCCGATATAGGCATGTTCTTTTTGTGCAATCTGATTCAAACAGAGCTGGTCGTAGCGATGCCCCCTTGTGACAATGATAAAATATGAAATAAGTGCCGCTTTGGCGGATTGCTGCCAATTCCGGGTGAATATCGGAGAAAAATCCATGGCCGGAGGATTTCCTGATCGGACATCAAGGCTTTTTCGGCAAAAAAGGGGCCCTCCGTTACGGTCATTGCTAAATTTGTATGATTGGGATTGGCGTCACGGACTGCCTTCATTCCGGTCAGGATTCCGTTCTCATCACAGGCTGTAGTAATTTCGATTTCCGTGGGATGACATTTGGTATGGTAAGCCAGGCTTTCCTGCCGGGTGAATTTTACCTTAACCGGTTTCTTGGTATACCAGGCCATCAATGCCGCATGGTGCTGTACGCTCATGTCTTCTTTGCCGCCGAAGCCGCCGCCGACCAGCATGGAATGGCAGTGTACTTTTTCTTTGGGGATTTTCAGCATCATGGCGATTTCCCGCTGTTCGTCGTAGACGGACTGGCTTCCGGTATACAGCAGCAGGCCGTCGTCGCCCTCCGGTACAGTAATGGCGCATTCCGGCTTCATAAACGCGTGTTCCTGATGCGGTGTTTTGTATTTCCGGGTGACCACGTATTTGGCATTAGCGATGGCGGTTTTCACATCCCCGTTTACCAGGGTGGATTTGCTCATAATATTTCCGTCCTCATGCAGGAGCGGGGCGTCCTGGGGCGTGGTAATGGGGGTGAGCTCCGTGTAATTCACTTCCACCAGGGGAACCATTTTCTCCAGGCTTTCCTTGGTAAATAATGCAAATAGTACCAAAAAAAGTGCAAAATATACCGGAGAATGTCAGAAAAAGGGATTTTCTGTTAAAATAAGCAGGAATCAAAATTTTGCATTTCTTGATAATTCAAGAAAAGGGAAATATAATATATAAACAGCAGACATAAGCGGATGCAAATGCATGCGGCATCGAGGCAGGCAGAAAAAGCAGGAGGCTCTATGGCCGTATGACGGCTAACGTGTTCGTATATGGAGGAAGGAAAACATGTATTTGATTGCGCTTTGCGATGACGATCCGGTTGAGCTGAAAAAGGAAGAGCAGCTTTTGGATTCCTATTACAGGAAGCATCCGGAATTTGAATTTCAGGTGGAACAGTTTCAAAGTTCAGGAAAATTGCTGGAAAAGGTAAAGAACGGGGAATATGTTCCCGACATCCTTTTTCTGGATATTTATATGCAGGGTAAGCTGGGGACGGAAACAGCCAGGGAAATGCGGGGAATGGGACAGGACTGCAGGATTATTTTTTTAACCACATCCCAGGAGCATGCGTTGGAAGCTTACCGGGTAGATGCGGTACAATATTTGGTGAAACCGATTTCGGAGAAAGAATTGTTTCCGGTATTGGACAAGGTGTTTGCGGATATGGACCGGGAACAGAAGCGGCACTTGCTCTTGCGGGTGGACAGCAGTATCCGCCGGATTGCACTGCAGGATATCGTATACTTTGAAGCACAAAAGAAGAATCAGTGTATTTTTTTGAAAGACGGGCAGCGTATGCTGGTGCGGATGACGATGGCGAAGCTTCATGAAATGCTTTCCGAATACAAGGAATTTACAAAAGTAGGCGTTTCTTATATTGTAAACCTGGAGCATGTGGAAGGACTGAATGCTCATGAAATGATGATGGACAACGGGGAAACAATTTATCTGCCCAGAGGTTCCTATAAGGAATTGAGAGAGAAATATTTCAATTACTATTTTGAATAGGGGAATCATCTGAAAATCTGAAAATATCTGAAAACCCATTGCACTTTTCCCTAAAAAACGTGTATAATAGGTCTGGAAAATGATTAAGCTGCCGCAGATCTCATAGAAGAAGCAGGGCAGCAGGACAGCAAGGAAACAGCAATACAGAAAGAAAAGAGGATGAAAAGCATGGGCGGTTTTTTTGGCGTGGCATCACAGCAGGATTGTGTATTTGATTTGTTTTTTGGAATTGATTATCATTCCCACTTAGGAACCAGACGCGGCGGGATGGCGGTATTTGGAGAAAAAGGCTTCAACCGTGCGATCCATAACATTGAGAATGCGCCCTTTCGAACGAAATTTGACAAGGATGTCAGTGAAATGAAGGGGCATTTTGGGATTGGCTGTATTTCGGATTATGAACCTCAGCCGTTGATTGTCCGTTCCCATCATGGGACCTATGCCATTACGACAGTGGGCAAGCTGAACAACAGCAGCCAGCTTTTGCAGCAATTGTTTGACCAGGGCCATTCTCACTTTATGGAACAGAGCGGAGGGGAGATCAATGCCACGGAATTGGTGGCGGCGTTGATTAACCAGAAGGAAAACCTGATCGAAGGAATCCGATATGCCTTAGAGGTGGTGGACGGTTCCCTGTCCCTGCTTCTGATGAACCAGGCAGGGCTGTATGCCGCAAGGGATAGATACGGTAGGACTCCGGTGGTGATCGGCAAGAAGGAGGACGCTTTCTGCATTTCCATGGAAGATTTTGCTTATCGGAACCTGGGTTATTCCGATTATAAGGAATTGGGGCCGGGAGAGATTGCGGTCGTGACGGACAGGAACTGTATTACCATGGTGAAGCCCGGGGAGAAAATGAAGATTTGTACCTTCCTCTGGGTTTACTACGGGTATCCGGCCAGCTCCTATGAGGGCATGAACGTAGAACAGATGCGCTATAACTGCGGGAAAAAGATGGCGAAGCGGGACGACGTCAAGCCGGATATTGTGGCCGGGGTGCCGGATTCCGGGGTTCCTCACGCCATTGGCTATGCCAACGAATCGGGCGTGCCTTTTTCCAGGCCCTTTATTAAATATACCCCCACCTGGCCCCGGTCATTTATGCCGACGATCCAGAGCAAGCGGGATCTGATTGCAAAGATGAAGCTGCTTCCGGTGGAGAATTTGATAAAAAATAAACGAATGGTTTTGATTGACGATTCCATTGTACGGGGAACCCAGCTAAGGGAAACCGTGGAGTTTCTCTACCGGAGCGGGGCGAAGGAGGTGCATGTCCGGCCTGCCTGCCCGCCGATTTTGTATGGATGCAAATACCTGAATTTTTCCCGTTCCACATCGGATATGGACCTGTTCTCCAGGCGCGTAATTGCCCGGTTGGAGAACGGAAACGTGACGGAGGAAGCCCTTCGGGAATATGCCGACCCGGAATCCGAAAGGTATGCAACCATGGTGGAGGAAATGCGCAAGGAACAGAAATTTACGTCCCTGCGGTTCAACCGTCTGGACGATATGCTGGATGCGACCGGGCTGGAACATGAGAAGCTTTGCACCTACTGCTGGGACGGGCGTGAGTAAGAAAAAGTTTGAGGAGGATTCGTGCAGGATGGTTCAATATAGGAAGTTAACTGCGGAGGAAATAAACCGGGAATTATTCCGGGATTTTATCCGGCATCAAGTTGTGACGATGTGCTGGCGGAAGGAAGAAGGGGCCTGGGTGATCAAAGAAGACCCTTTTGTGGATAATTGGAGTGAGGAGGATTACGCAAGACTGATTTCCTGTCTGAAGAATACTGGGGCATCCGGAGGCTTTCTCTACGGCGCTTTTGTGGAGGGCGCTTTAAAAGGGTTTGCTTCCGTGGAACCGGAGCTGTTCGGAGGGGAACAGAAGTATCTGGATCTGACCAGCATCCATGTTTCGGAGGACCAGAGGGGGAATGGAATCGGAGCGGCGCTGTTTGAGGCGGCGAAAGAATGGGCCCGGGAGAAAGGGGCGAAGAAACTGTATATTTCAGCCCATTCCTCTGTGGAAACACAGGTATTTTACGGGAAAATGGGCTGTGTGGAAGCGGAAGTTTATTGTCAGAAGCATGTGGAGGAAGAACCCTGTGACTGCCAGCTGGAATGCAGGGTGTGAGAAATAGAAAAGCTGTAAGGGACAGGAGCGGAAATCCTTCCCTTACAGCTTTTTGGTTTCCCCGAGCCGGATTGACAGGAATCCTTAGAAATCCGTCAAATCAGCGGCACGTCTCTCTAAGAACGCGCTCATGCCTTCCTGCTTGTCATGGGTAGAGCAGGTGATGCCGAACAGGTTTGCTTCCATTTCAACGGCATTCTTGATATCCATGTCGTAGCCGTTGTTGATAGCAGCTTTTGCAATGGATACTGCGTAGCTTCCTTTGGAAATGATTTTCTTCGCCATAGCCTTTGCGGTTTCCATCAAATCTTCTTTTGCAACCACTTTGTTTACCAGGCCGATGCGGTATGCTTCGTTGGCGTCAATGTTGTCGCAGGTGAAGATCAGCTCTTTGGCACGGCCCATGCCAACCAGGCGGGCAAGCCTCTGGGTACCGCCGAAGCCCGGAATAATGCCAAGGCCCGTTTCCGGCTGTGCGAAGGTTGCGTTGTCGGCAGCAATCCGGATATCGCAGGCCATTGCGATCTCGCAGCCGCCGCCCAGGGCGAAGCCGTTTACGGCGGCGATGGTAACCTGACGCATGTTCATGAGCTTGAAGAAGGGTTCTGCAGCCCTCATACCGAAAGCGCGGGCTTCTGCAGCGGTGAATTTCACCATCTCTGCAATGTCAGCTCCGGCAACAAAGGACTTGTAGGGGTTGTCCTTCTTATCCGGGCCGCCGGTTAAGATAACAACTTTTACGTCATTTCTTGCTTCGATTTCCGATAAAGCGGTATTCAGCTCTTCCAGGGTTTCGCTGTTCAACGCATTCAAAGCGCCCGGCCTTGTAATGGTAAGAACCGCAATTTCGTTTTCTACTTCCAACCGTAAGTTATTCATGAAGAAACCTCCTAATATTATGTATGTTTTCGTTACTCTAATGGTAGCCCTTTGTGAAAGATTTGTCAATAAAAAACGGCTTGTTTTGGATGCATTTTTCACATAAGGGGCGGAGGATGCCGGTTACAGGTTAAAGTGCAGCAGCGAATGAAAAATCGTTTTCAACGATTTCTTTTTTTCAGAATATGATTCAGAATACCGCCTGCTATTATAATAATAAGAGCCATAAGAACAACGCGTTTTGCGGCTTCCTGAGGCATCCGGCTTTTCGGGCCGATGGTGTCCGAGTAAAAGGTCAGCGTATAAGGGACTTCATGAGGCGTTCCCATGGCGGTAGTGTCAGCGATAACGGGCATTTCCGTATCCATGGCAGTAACGGGGATTTCAAACAGGGAATTGCTCCCTTCCGCTGCCGTATTGAAATATTTTTCATTTCCTACCAACATATAGTCATAGTTGGAACTGCTCCACTGGATTCTGGCGTAAGCTTTTTGATCCCGGATGATAAGGAGGGTGGGAGAAACAATCCCGGATTTTCCGCTGCCCCCTGACAGGGTGGCTTCAATGGCATATTCGCCGTCGGCATGGGTCAGAGTGATTGGGGATGCCGGGGCTAATGCGGTATTTGAAGTGATTGCCGGGGATTTTATTGGATCGGAAGAGGAAGCGGGTGGTTCCGTTGGGGCTTCTGATGAATCTCCTTCGGTGGTTCTGGATGCAGAAGCCTGGTTCTTTTCCCAGGCTTTCATAGCTGCTTCAATGGCGTCATAGTCCGGAAGCTCTACAAGCAGGGCGTCCTCGGGGAGGGAGGAGGCGTCGAAAAGGATGACGCGGTCATACCATTTTTCTTTGCGCTTACTGAAAGCGGCGCAGTCAAGGCCCTTATTCAGGGCTTCCACAGGAATACGGTAAGTATATTGTCCGTCCGGATCTTCTTCAAAGCCGATATAGGAATCCGCATTTCCAGCCAGAGCTTCCTGTCCGGTTCCCATAAACAGCTTCAGGTAGCCGGTACCGCTTAGGGTCAGGACGGCTTCCATCCTGCCGTCTGCAACGGTCAGTTCCGCATGGATTATACGAAACATGGAAGAACTGGAAATTACTTCTATTTCATATGTCCCGTTTTGAATATCCCGGCCGTAAATCGGGAGCATCCCGTATTTTTCCACCGGAGAGGGAGGACGCTGTGCTGTGCTGCCCAGGCTTTCGGATGTGGAATTCTGCGCCGCAAAGCGGGCGCCGCCGGGCAGCAAGCCATAGGAAAGGCTGCGGATGCCGTAAGGCTCCTGAGCCTGGACAAGTGTTGTCGGGACTGTCAATAAAAATAAAAGAAAGAATATGGAAAAAATATAGAATTGGTGTTTTTTCATAGTATACCTCTTAAAATAACGGGATCCATACATGGAGCGAATAGGAACATTTTCGCCGGATGTGTTGCACTGTGTTTCTGTAAGCTTCCGTAGTATATCATATTTTGCGGAGAAAGTCTATTTTTATCCCGTTTTTTTGTACTTGTATTGCAGCAGGGAAGCTGAAGGCTGAACTGCTGCCTTGCATTCTCCCAGTTGGTTTGTTATAATAAAATTGCCTCTTTTCGAGGGTCAACAGAATATTTTACCTTCGGTATCCGTCTGGCAAAATCCAGCGGAACCAGACCGGCTTGGCAAGATATGAAAATATAACTACCAGGAGGAAGCAAGAATGATTACGATGGAACATGTATGCAAGTCGTACAAGATTGCAAAACGGAACGCGGGCTTTCGGGAAGCCTGCCGGGCATTCTTTCACCGGGAATATGAGGCGGTACATGCCCTGGATGATGTAAGCTTCTCTATTCAGGACGGAGAAATGGTGGGCTACATCGGCCCCAACGGAGCGGGAAAGAGCTCCACGATCAAAATTCTAAGCGGAATATTAACCCCGGACGGCGGGACGGTCCTTGTGGACGGACGGGTTCCCTATCGGAACCGGATGGAACATGTACGGGAAATTGGCGTCGTGTTCGGACAACGTTCCCAGCTGTGGTGGGATGTTCCGGTCATAGATTCTTTCGAATTGCTGAAGGATATCTACTCTGTTTCCAATATTGATTACAAACAAAGCCTGGAAGAATTAACGGAATTGTTAAGCTTAAAGGAGTTATTGCGCTCTCCGGCGAGACAGTTGTCACTGGGCCAGCGGATGCGCTGTGAAATTGCGGCGTCGCTTCTGCACCGGCCCCGGATTCTTTTTCTGGACGAACCCACGATTGGGCTGGATGCGGTGTCAAAGCTGGCGGTACGGGAATTTGTGCTGAAACAAAATAAGACCTACGGCATAACCGTAATCCTTACGACCCACGATATGCAGGATATCGAGGCCCTGGCCAGCCGGATTATATTGATCGGCAAAGGGAAAATCCTGCTGGACGGCACCCTGGAGGATATCAGGCGGGGCAATGAAAACATAGACGAAACCGTGGCGGAGCTGTACCGCTCCTATGATATTTAGGAGGTGCATATATCATGAAAAAGTATCTGTCTTTTTTCCAGCTTCGGTTTGCCATGGGGATTCAGTACCGGGCGGCGGCTCTGGCGGGGATCGCGACCCAGTTCTTCTGGGGATTTATGGAGATTATGGCATTTTATGCTTTTTATGAAACCGGAGCGGAAGCATTTCCCATGAGTTTTGAAGCGACCTCAACTTACATATGGCTGCAGCAGTCGTTTTTTGCGATGTTTACGGTCTGGCTGATGGAAAATGAAATTTTTGATTCCATTCAAAACGGGAATATTGCCTATGAATTATGCCGTCCCGTCCACCTGTATTTTATGTGGTTTGCCAGGAATATCGCAAACCGGATGGCCAGCGCCTTGCTAAGATGCTTCCCGATTTTTATTGTGGCGGCTTTCCTGCCTAAGCCTTACGGATTGTCGGCCCCGGCGGATTTCATGAATTTCCTTTTATTCCTTCTGACCCTGGGCCTGGCGCTTTTGGTAACGGTGGCTTTTAACCTGCTGGTCTACATGTTGTCCTTTTTTACTATATCGGCGACGGGGCTTCGCATGATTTTTGTATCCATGGTGGAATTTTTCACAGGGGCGATTATCCCGCTTCCCTTTTTTCCGGAAAAGGTCCGATTTGTGCTGGAGCTTCTGCCCTTTGCGGCGATGCAGAACGTGCCGCTTCGGGTGTACAGTGGCAGCATGGAGGAAGGCCGGATGATGCGGGCGGCGCTGCTGCAATGCTTCTGGCTGTTTGTGCTGGTTGGGGCGGGCCTTGCCCTCTGGCGGATAGCGGAAAAACATGTGGCAGTGCAGGGAGGATGAGCCATGACTTTTAAATTACGAAAAAATATGGGGAAGGGTTTGGAAGGGAGAAGAATTACTGGAGCAGCGAACGGTGTGAAATTGTATCTGCATTATATATCTGTCAATGTGCGGTGCATGATGCAGTATAAAACTTCTTTTTTCTTAACGATGCTGGGACAGTTTCTGGTGCCCTTTCAGGTGTTTTTAGGAATTTTTTTCCTGTTCCGGCGGTTTGACAGGGTGGGAGGTTTTTCTTACAGCCAGGTACTGCTGTGTTTTTCCATCTTTCTGGTAAGCTTCTCCCTGGCAGAGATATTTGTACGGGGATTTGATATGTTTTCCGGTATGGTACGGCAGGGGGAATTTGACCGGGTTCTGGTGCGGCCCCGGAATGAAGTGCTGCAGGTGCTGGGGAGCAAGTTTGAGCTGAACAGAGCGGGTAAAATGATACAGGCCATGGTGATGTTTGTCTATGGAGTTGCCCAAAGCGGGGTGGAATGGGATGCTGCCAAAATCCTGACCGTGGTGTTTATGGTTTTGGGCGGGACGGGGATTTTTTCCGGGCTGTTTGTAGTCTATGCGTCCCTGTGCTTCTTTACGCTGGAAGGGCTGGAGTTTGTGAATATTTTCACAGACGGCGCCCGGGAGTTTGGCCGTTATCCCTTCGGGGTTTATGGAAAAAAGCTGCTACTGTTTACCACCTTTGTAATTCCCTATGCCCTGGTGCAATATTATCCGCTGCTGTATCTGCTGGGGCGGAGGGAATCGGTATTTTATATGTTCCTGCCCCTGCTTAGCGGCTGGTTTCTGATTCCCTGCGGGCTGTTTTGGCGGTTCGGGGTGCGTCATTATCAGTCCAGCGGATCGTAGTCTTAGGAATGTGCGTCATTATCAGCCCGGCGGATCGTAGTCTTAGGAATGTGCGTCATTATCAGTCCGGCGGGCCGTAATACCGGTAAAAGGATTGAGAATTCACCGGGTTTGTGATATATTAATGCGTATCCGGAAAACCGTTCTTGCAGAGAGGATATATCGGTTTGCGGAACTGCTTTAGAGCGTGTTAAAAGTGTGATTATAGAAGGACAGGGGAAATCAATGATAGAATTACGGAACCTTACAAAACAATTTGAGCGTTTTACAGCTGTGGACGGGCTGAACCTGACCATAGAAACCGGGGAATTCTTCGGCCTGGTGGGGCCCAACGGAGCGGGGAAGACGACGACGATCGGCCTGATGTCTACGCTGCTTTTGCCTTCAGCCGGGGAAATCCGGATTGACGGAAGGGTATTAAGCCGCAAGTCGCCGGAACTGAAGCGGAAAATCAGTGTGATTACCCAGGAATATTCCATGCGGCAGGATATGAATATGGACGAAATTATGGAGTATCAGGGGAGGCTTTACTACATGCCGGTGAAAAAAATCCGGGCCCGGACAGAGGAGTTGCTTGCGTTTTGCGGGCTTACGGATTTTCGGAAACGGAGCGTCCGAAAGCTTTCCGGTGGGATGAAGCGGAAGCTGATGGTCTGCCGGGCTCTTTTGACGGAGCCGGAGATTCTTTTGCTGGACGAGCCCACAGCCGGTATGGACGCCCTGTCCCGCCGTCAGATGTGGAGCCTTCTGCAGAAGCTGAACGGGCAGAACCTGACGATCCTTCTGACAACCCATTATATGGAGGAAGCGCAGTCCTTGTGCGGGCGGGTAGCGCTGATGAATCGGGGGAAGCTGGAAGAGGTAAATACGCCGGAAGGATTTATCAGGGCTCTGGGGGCGTATGCGGTGGACGAAGTATCTGAAGATGGTATGGAGAGCCGTTTTTTCCAGAGTCGGGAAGAGGCCATTGCATATCTGGCACAGACGAAGGGGCGGCCGGCTCTTCGGGATACGACGTTAGAGGATGTATTTGTAGAACGGGCCGGAAGGCATTTAGGGTAAAATGGAGTGGAAGAAATGGGAATTCTTGCGATTTTATGGGAAAAATGGACGGAATTTAAACGTGATTTTTATAAGATAACCCTGGCGGCTATGGTGGCGCCGCTGATGTATCTGGTGGTGTTCGGACTCGGTATACAAACGGTATCCCATGGAGAGCCATATCTGAATTTTCTGATTCCAGGGGTAGTGGCTTTGACGACTATGAACGGAAGCTTCAATGCCATTGCCCAGAATTTAAATGTTCAGCGGCTTTATGAAAAAGCGTTTGACCAGGTGATGATTTCTCCGACCCCTTTATGGCAGTTTGTGGTGGGTCAGATTATCGGAGGAAGCCTGCGGGGGCTTTATGCCGGAGGGGTGATACTGCTTCTGACCCTTCCAATCGGAACCGGGCTGGTATTCAATGGGTATTCGTTTTTGATTATGTTTTTAAACGGGGCGGTATTTTCTACGATCGGCGTGGTTGTGTCCTTTTATGCGAAAAACCATGCGGATGTACCACGATTTTCCAATTATATCATTATGCCCATGGCTTATTTGTGCAACACGTTTTTTTCCATTGAACAGATGCCGGGCGGGATCCGGGAGGCGGTGGCTGCGCTGCCCCTGTCCCAGACCAGTCGGCTGCTGCGGATGATTGCAGCCGGGGGAACGGCGGATTTATGGGGGATACTGATTTTATTGGGGTATCTTCTGGTGTTTGGAGGATTGGCGTTCTGGTTCCTTTATCAGAAGAAAAACCTGTAAAAGGCGTTCCTGTTATAGGCCGGGACGGAGATTTTGAAACAGTCAATGCCCTTTCGGTATCTGGTTTAACAATCCCTTCTCTTTTATTAAATCTGCATATAATAAATCTGCAAATGCCAGAAGCAGAATAAGGGAAACGCCCCAAACAGCTTTTCCCAGAAAGAATCTGCACAAGAAGGCGCTGACTGCGGCCCCGGCCAGGAATAGCAGCAGCATTTTTTCGTGCTGCAGGCAGCGCAGCAGAGAAGCCCCGTCTTTTTTCTGAAGCCATTTTGCAAGATAAATACCTGCCTGACGGATGTGGTTGGTACAAAAAGTAGTTGCCATGGGGATGCCTTCTGCCTGACGGAAGGTATTGTACTGCATGGAACAGATAAAATTAATGGCAATCTGGGAGATCTGATAGGGAGCGCTTTCCGGCAGGAACCCTAAGAGTATCGTAACCAGCAGCTCAAAGCCCACCAGAAGCGTATCCCAGCGAAAGAAGCCGTTTTTATTTACGAACTTCGGGAGAATTTCCGATACTACGGCCCCAAGGAGATAGGCAAGAATCGGGATCAGATAATAGGCAGCTTTTCCAAAAGCCCCGTTGCCCAAGGCCATGCCCAGCAGTACGATATTTCCGGTTTGGGCGTTGCAGAAGACATTTCCCCGGACTGAGTAGGTGAAGCCCCCCAGCATTCCGCCGCTTGTCATAAGCAAGTAGAACACCCGTCTTTTTTCACATTCTAAATAATTTCCTGTTTGTTTTTTCTGCAATATTTTGACCTCTTTCTGTGGGGATATGTGATAGGTAATTTAGTATTTGGCTTTGTCTTGTTCCCATTTTACAATAACCAGCTTTTTCTTGCAAGCGGGCGAAAAATTTTATGTTGTATTTTTCCTGAAAAAGTGGTACGATAAGAAAAACTGAATAAGGGCAGTCGGTGCCGTGAATTCGGTGTAAGGAGGAACGGTTAAAAGGGAAACAGGTGGGAAGCCTGTACGATCTCGTCACTGTATCAGGGAATATCCGGTCAAGTGAAGACCACAGCCACTGAAGCGTCTGCTTTGGGAAGGCGGCCGGGTGGATATCCTGTTGTAAGAAGCTTATCATAAGAAATGTTTCGGAATACAACGGGGTGTCGGGAACTGAAGTCAGGAAACCTGCCGTCTGTCGGTACGGGAACATATGTTCCGAATCACGAGTAATTGGTTGTACCGTTTTTGCATTTGCTTTTGCTGTGCATTCTTTCATTACCACTTACTCCTTTCAGGGAGTTTTTTCTTTTTCGGAAGAAACTTTTTGAAAGGGGATTCTTTGTGTTCCTGTACTTTCTGTTTTGAAACCATATTTATTTTAAGGAGGAATAAGAGCATGAGGAAGAAAAAAATTGGACTGCTGTTGGCCGGAATTGGCCTGATTGCCGCATTGGCGGCCGGTTGCGGGAATGCCCCTGCAGGAACGGATACGGAAGACAGCAAAACGGAAGAAAACGGGCAGAAGGAAGAAAAACCCGAACAGGATGCGGCAGGAGCGGCACAGGATGAAGAGAAGAAGGAAACGCCGGAAGAGAAAGAAATGCCGGAGGATGCAAATGAGCCTGCAGACGCACCGGAAGAAGGCGGCGAGGAAGAAAATTACGAAACGGGGGATGCTTCATTGGATAATACCAGGAATCAGGATGAAATCGGAGAAAACGAACTGTTGGTGGTGAGTTTTGGAACCAGTTATAACGATAATCGGCGTCTGACCATCGGAGCGATTGAAGAGGCAATGGAAGCGGCGTTTCCGGACTATTCCGTAAGACGCGGTTTTACCAGCCAGATTATTATCGACCATGTGAAACGGCGTGATCATGTAACCATAGATAATGTAAAGGAAGCATTGGACCGCGCCGTAGATAACGGTGTGAAAAATCTGGTGATCCAGCCCACCCATTTAATGGATGGATTTGAATACAACGATTTGGTAGATGAAGCGGCAGGCTATGGGGATTCTTTTGAAAAGATCGCAGTCGGCAAGCCCCTTTTGGACAGTGATGAGGATTTTGACGCAGTCGTGAAAGCGATTACCAATGCTACCGCAGACTATGACGATGGAGAAACAGCAATTTGTTATATGGGTCATGGAACGGAGGCGGATTCCAATCAGGTTTATGGAAAGATGCAGCAGCTTTTGACGGAAAGCGGGTTTTCCAATTATTATATCGGTACGGTGGAAGCCAGTCCTACCCTGGACGAGGTCCTGGAAGCGGTGAAGGCAGGAGGCTATAAGAAGGTTGTGCTTCGTCCGCTGATGATCGTAGCCGGAGATCATGCCAACAATGATATGGCCGGGGACGAAGAAGGTTCCTGGAAAAAAGCCTTTGAGGATGCAGGCTACGAGGTGGAATGCATTGTAGAAGGGCTTGGCGGATTAGAGGAAATCCAGCAGATTTTTGTTGACCATGCAAAGGTGGCAGCAGAAAGTTTGGCGCAATAAGAAAAGGATGAAATGCCGTCCGACAGATGGGTGAGAAAGATGAAAAAAGCAAGAATCATTGGACTGGCGGCTTTTCTTGCGGCGGTGCAGCTTGCAACAGGCTGCGCTGCCGGGAAGGAAGAGAACTGCCAAAGTCCGGCTGCGGGGAAGGAAACGGATCTGGAAAGCCCGGCAGCAGGGAAAGAAACAGATCATGAAGAGCTGGTAGACGGCAGGGAAACGGGTTCGAAAAGCCCGGCTGACAAAAAGGAAGGGGACAGCCAGGTAGCTTCCCAGGATGAAATGGCGGAAGCAAAAGAAGTGCTGGAGGAAGGGATGGTTCCGATAGAGGGGATGGAGCTTAAGGACGGGATTTATGAAGTTACCGTGGATTCCAGTTCTTCTATGTTCCGGATTACCCGGTGCAGCCTGACGGTTTCGGAGGGAAAAATGACAGCGGTCATGACGATGGGTGGCACTGGATATCTGAAGGTGTTTTTGGGTACCGGGGAAGAAGCAGTGAATGCCATGGAATCTGACTATATTCCCTTTGCAGAAAATGAGAATGGAGAACATACGTTTGAAATTCCGGTTGCGGCCCTGGATGCGGAGATTGCCTGTACCGCTTTCAGTAAAAACAAAGAAAAGTGGTATGATCGTACCCTGGTATTTCGGGCCGATTCCCTTCCTTTGATAGCATTTGCAGACGGAACGGCGGTTACGGCGGAAACGTTAGGGCTGGCAGACGGACAGTATTTGATAGACGCGGAATTAAAGGGTGGTTCCGGCAAGGCCGGAGTAGAATCCCCGGCGCTGCTTCGAATAGAAAATGGCCAGGCATATGCAACCATTGTGTTCAGCAGCCCGAATTACGATTATATGAAGATCGGGGAAGAAAAATATTTGCCGGTGAATACCGAAGGGAATTCTTCCTTTGAGATTCCGGTCAGCGGCTTTGACCGGGATTTGTCGGTGATTGCAGATACCATTGCCATGAGCGAGCCTCATGAAATCACCTATGCCCTTAGATTTGATTCCTCGTCCATAAAGAAGGCGGAAGAATGAGAAGAACATATGTTTTGGTATTGACAAGTCTGGGAATACTGTTTTTACTGCTGATTGGCTGCGGTGGACAGAAGCCAAGGGATACAGATTTGCCCTTGGAAGCGGCGGACGGAGGAGAAGCTGCCCTGCCGGGGGAGGAAGCGGACAGGGAAGGAACTGCCTTGCCCCCGGAAGGGGAGGGCAGGAAGGAAACAGATTCTATTTCCGAAACCATAAAATGGAAGGAGATGGAAGTCAGCCGCAGAATGGAACTTTCCTATGCCAATCAATTTTCCGTGGATTATTACGAAGGGGGCTATGCCTGTATTACGATTGCGGAAAGCGGACGTTTTCTGGTGGTGCCCGAGAAAAAACCGGTTCCTGAAGGGTTGGAAGCGGATATTACGGTTTTAAAGCAGCCTCTGGATCATATTTATCTGGTTGCGACTTCGGCGATGGATCTGTTCCGGGAGCTGGATGCAGTGGATACCATCTGCCTGTCGGGAACGGATGCGTCCGGCTGGTATATTGAAGAAGCACGGGAAGCCCTGGAACAGGGAAATATGGTTTATGCGGGAAAATATAATACGCCGGATTATGAACTCATTCTGGCAAAGGGTTGTGATCTGGCTATAGAATCAACAATGATTTCTCATTCCCCGGAGGTAAAAGAGCAGCTGGAGGGATTTGGGATTCCGGTTTTTGTAGAGCGTTCCAGCTATGAAAGCCATCCTTTGGGACGGGTAGAATGGCTGAAACTCTATGGGGCGCTGCTGGGAAAAGAAGAACTGGCGGAAGAATGCTTCAGGGAACAGGAAGCGGGGCTGGAGGAGATTTTTTCCGGAAAAAATACGGAAAAAACAGTCGCTTTTTTCTATATTAATTCCAACGGCATTGTAAATGTCCGCAAATCCCAGGATTATGTGGCAAAAATGATTGAACTGGCCGGGGGAAGATATATTTTTCCAGATTTGGGAGATGAAAACGCCCTGTCTACTATGAATATGCAAATGGAAACCTTTTATGCGGAAGCAAAGGACGCGGATTTTCTGATTTATAACAGTGCCATTGACGGGGAACTGGAAACCATGGAAGATCTTTTGGCAAAAAGCGGGCTTTTGGCGGACTTTAAGGCCGTAAAGGAAGGAGCGGTGTTCTGCACTCCCAAAAACCTTTTTCAGGAAAGTACGGGTATTGGAAGGCTCATTGAGGATATACACCGGATGCTGAATGAAGGGAAGGAAGAAGAGATGCATTATTTGTACCGTCTGCAGTAACTGAGAAAACCCGGGAAACGGCAGGAAAGCAGCGTAGGCTGCAGTCGGGAAAGGCGGGAAAACCAGAGGTTTTCCATTGGGAGGAACCATGAGAGAAACAGAAAATGAAAAGGGCAAGCCCCATAAGACATCATATGAAAAGAAAAAGTATTTCAGATACGGAATGTCTTTTCTGATCCTTTTTTTACTGCTGGCGGCGTTATTTTTCTGGAATCTGAATTCAGGCAGCGTGTCCTTGACGTCAGGAGAGATTTTTCAGATCCTGCTGCGGAAGAGGGGAGAAGAAACGGCCCTTCATATTGTGTGGGACATTCGTTTTCCGCGTATTCTGGCTGCCATGGTCTTAGGAGGGGCGTTGTCGGTGTCCGGCTTTTTGCTGCAGACTTTTTTTGGCAACCCCATTGCGGGGCCGTTTGTCCTGGGAATCTCTTCCGGGGCGAAACTGATGGTATCTTTGGTGATGATTGGACTGCTGCAAAAAGGGATTGCAGTAAGCTCCGGAATCATGATCCTGGCTGCTTTCGGGGGAGCCATGATTTCCATGGGATTTGTACTGGCAGTATCCAACCGGGTCAGGCAGATGTCCATGCTGGTGATCTGCGGCGTAATGATTGGGTATATCTGCTCGGCGATTACGGATTTTGTGATTACATTTGCAGATGATTCGAATATTGTAAATCTGCACAACTGGTCCCTGGGAAGCTTCTCGGGCTTAAACTGGGAGAATGTGCAGATTTTTTCTTTGGTGGTATTTGTGACCCTGCTCTTTGTGTTTTTTTTATCAAAGCCGATCAGTGCGTATCAGCTGGGAGAAGCTTATGCGCAGAATATGGGGGTCAATATCCGTTTCTTCCGGGTTGCGCTGATTTTACTCTCCAGTATTCTCTCCGCCTGCGTTACGGCTTTTGCCGGGCCGATTTCTTTTGTGGGAATTGCGGTTCCTCACCTGATTAAAAGTCTGCTGCGGACCGCAAAACCGATTCTGGTGATTCCGGCCTGTTTTTTAGGCGGGGCGGTTTTCTGCCTGTTCTGCGACCTGATCGCCAGGACGGTGTTTGCACCTACGGAGCTTAGCATCAGTTCGGTAACAGCCGTTTTCGGAGCTCCGGTGGTTATCTATATGATGGTGCACAGACAGAGGAAAGGATTGCAGTAAAGTAAGCGGGGGCAGGAATGAACAGTGGGAAAAGGACAGCAGAGCATCCCCGATGACGTCTGCACAGGGAGGGCAGGAGAGGATTGGGATGAAAGAGTATTATGTGTATACAGAAGACCTGGCGGTGGGTTATGGAAAAGAGCCGTTGATTCAAAATATTGAAATCCGGCTGCGCCAGGGAGAGATTCTGACATTGATAGGTCCGAACGGAGCCGGAAAATCTACGATCCTGAAAAGCATGACCCGGCAGCTGGCCCTGTTGGGCGGAACCGTGTATCTGGATGGGATTGACATGACTTCTATAATGGATAAGGAGCTGGCGAAAAAGCTGGCGGTTGTAATGACGGAACGTATGCGTACGGAGCTTATGACCTGTGAAGATGTGGTGGCTACCGGAAGATACCCCTATACCGGTAGGCTGGGAATTCTTGGAAAAGAGGATCGGGAAAAAGTGCAGGAAGCTTTGAAGCTGGTGCATGCAGAGGAGCTTTCAGAGTGTGATTTTGCACAGATCAGCGACGGGCAACGGCAGCGGATCCTGCTGGCCCGGGCAATCTGTCAGGAACCGGAAGCCATTGTTCTGGACGAGCCCACCTCTTTTTTGGATATCCGCCATAAATTGGAGCTTCTTACGATTTTAAAGCAGATGGTACAGGAAAAAAAGCTGGCTGTAATGATGTCGCTCCATGAACTGGATCTGGCACAGAAAATATCGGACCAGGTTATTTGCGTCCATGGGAATGTGATTGAAAAGTATGGCAGACCGGAAGAAATTTTTACTTCCGCGTATATAGAAGCGCTTTACGGAATGACCAAGGGCAGCTATAATGCGGAATTCGGCTGTCTGGAGATGGAGCGGACGGAAGGCCGGCCCCGGGTCTTTGTGATTGGAGGCGGAGGCAGCGGGATTCCGATATACCGGCAGCTGCAGCGGGAAGGCATTCCCTTTGCAGCCGGAGTGTTGCATGAAAATGACGTGGACTACCCAGTGGCAAAAGCCCTGGCCAGCCAGGTCTTTGTCCAGAAGGCTTTTGAACCCATCGGGGAACAGGTGTTAGGCCAGGCAAAGCTATGTTTGAAAGCCTGTGAAAAGACGCTTTGTCCCTTGAAATTGTTTGGAAGCATGAATGAAGGGAATTTGCAGTTGCAACGGCTGGCCAGGCAGGAGGGGCTTTTGCACTCCTGACGGCGTACGTTTGGGCTGTATTTCCTTCATAATTATAAATTTCACCAGCGTGCGTTTGGGTTGTATTCTCATCATACTTGTAGGTTTCGATGGCTGGCGAAAGGGTTTTCGGCAGATCTCCTTTGGGCTTACTCGTATCCGCCCCGCAGGATTTCGTCCATAAGCCCGGCGCAGTCCAGGGTCAGCTGGTGGGAGGCACCCGGTGCTTCCAGGCTTTTGGATTTCCAGGTTTCATAAAAGGTTCGGATTTCGTGAACGAAGCCGTCCTCCTGGGGATCCTCTTCCGTTTCCAGCAGGTTTCCGGCCGTATCGTATAATTCGGCCTTTCGGCAGCAGAAAAATTCCTTCAGGCAGATCTGGCCCTGGCTGCCGTAGATGTGAGCGTCCGCCGGGGCTTTTCCCTGGACGCCGAAGGAACAGTTTGCAACGGCGCCGTTTTCAAATTGCAGAAGGGCCGCGCCCATCTCGTCCACCCCGGTATCTCCAACCTGCAGACAGGAGCGGACGGAAACCGGCTTTTGTTCCATCATCAAAAGGGTAAAGGCCAGGCAGTAGACGCCCACATCCAACAGGGCGCCGCCGCCCAGCTTCCGGTCAAAGAGCCGCCCTGTTGTTTCTTTCGGATAGAAAAAGGAAAAGCTGCTGTCCAGATAATTGATGGTTCCGAGTCTTCCTTCCCGAATCCATTGGGCGGCCTTTTGAATACAGGGAAGAGTGGCAGTCCACATTCCTTCCATCAGAAGTACTTGCTGCTGCTTGGCCAGGGCTACCAGATTCCGGGCCTGTTCCGGACTGATACACATGGGTTTTTCACACAGTACGGCCTTTTTTGCTTCCAGGCAGGCTTTTGCCATCGGATAGTGCCGGGAATTAATGGAAGAAATATAGACAGCGTCTATTTCCGGCATCTCCCATAATTTCTCATAAGAATCCAGCGCATGGGGGATATGATATTTTTCTGCAAATGCTTCCGCCCGTTCTTTACTGGAAGAAGCCGCCGCAAATACCGTAACACCTTCCACCTGCCGGCAGGCAGCGGCAAAGCGTTCGGCGATTTTTCCTGGTCCAATGATTCCAATCCGCATCTTTTTTCTCCTTTTTTGTAATGAATGATTTTCTGTTTGTCCTATTATAACTGCTTTCCTGTTTGGATTGCAATCAAAATCGGGAATTAGGTACAAATATGCCGAAGAAGCTCTTCTTTTGCCCCGCTTCGGTAGCAGCTGGGGGTCATGCCGTATTTTCGCTTAAACAGCCGATTGAAATAAGAAAGGTTCTCGAAACCGATTTCTTCGGAAATGGCGGCAATTGTATCGGTAGAGGCCCGGAGCATCCGGGCTGCCATCATCAATCGGTAATCGTTCAAATATTCGATAAAAGAAATCCCCATATGCTGTTTGAAAAATTTCATAAAGTGGGAATCGGAAAAACCGCATAAATCCGCCATATTTGAAATAGTAAGCTTTTCCTGGTAATGGGTTTCCACATGCTTGAAAAGGAGCTTGATGGTTTCCAGGGATTTGGAGGGACAGCGGGGCGGCGCAGCTTGGGGACAGTTTTGGAACAGAAGGGAAAACAGCTCAAACAGCTTTCCTTTGATGCCCAGGATCCGGGTCGGTTCATTGCTGCCGCTTAATTTGTCCAGCGCATCCAGACAGCGGACGGCTTCGGAATAAAAAGGGGCTTCGGCGGAAAGGAGCACCGGAAGGGCCAGCCGGCCATGAAGGAGCGGCTGGAAAAATTGTTCGCTGCAGAGGTCGTTTACGGAGGTCATTAAAAGGCTTAGCTGGAACAGGATATTTTCATATTCCATGGTACAGTCCCGGTATTGTTCCAGGCCGTGAAGGCTGCCGGGAGTGATAAATACTAGGTCCCCGGCCCGGACCTGATACGGGCGCAGATCCGCCAGTACCGTTCCCCGTCCTTTTTTTACATAGATGATTTCCATATCATTGTGCCAGTGGAGGGGTACCCCGGTGAAATCCAGCGGAATGCTGCAGGGATAGATATTGAAAGGAAAGTTGGAATTCCCATGGGTTTTCAGCTCCTGTGTGGTTTCATATTCCAGAATGTTCAAATTGCCCACCTCCGTATTTTGATAGTATTGTATTACATTTTAGCGGAATATTGCAAGATAATATTGGAAAAAATACATATAATGAATGCGGAATAGTTACTGTCCACTCCCGGGCCGTGCACTGAGCTGCAGGGCAAAGGCCAATACGGTAACACAGAATGTAACCGGTCACGAAGGGAACGGCAGCGGCCGGGGCTTATCAAAGATTAGGAGGTTTGGAATGGAGATCAGAGAAAGATTAGAACGGATTTGCTGTAATAATATTGCGGCCTGCACCAACAGGCAGCTGTACGAAGGGCTTCTTGAGATTGTGAAAGAAATGTCAAAGGAGCGGGAGGTAAGTCCAAAGGAAGAGAAGGCCACCCGGAAGGTTTATTATATTTCGGCAGAATTTTTAATTGGAAAGCTGTTGTCCAATAACCTGATTAACCTTGGAATTTACGATGAGGTGCAAAAGCTGCTGGCCGGGTACGGAAAGAGCCTGGCAGACGTGGAAGAGCAGGAGCCGGAACCCTCTCTGGGGAACGGGGGCCTGGGAAGGCTTGCCGCCTGTTTTCTGGATTCCATGGCTACCCTTGGAATGAACGGGGACGGCGTGGGGCTGAATTACCATTTCGGCCTGTTTTTACAGAAATTCCGGAATCATCTGCAGCAGGAAAATAAAAACCCCTGGATCGAAGAGAAGAATTGGCTGGAACGGACTGAGGTTTCTTATCCGGTGCAGTTTGGGGGATTTTCGGTACGGTCCAGGATGTATGACCTGGATGTGGTCGGCTATGAGAACCGTACCAATAAGCTGCATTTATTCGATATCGAAACCGTGGACGAGAGCATCGTAGAGGACGGGATTCAATTTAATAAGGAAGATATTAAGAAAAACCTGACCTTGTTTCTGTATCCTGACGACAGTGACGATGCAGGGCGGCGTCTGCGGGTATATCAGCAGTATTTTATGGTGAGCAATGCGGCACAGCTGATTTTACAGGAGTGCCAGGAGCGGGGCTGTACGCTTTATGACCTGCCCAAGTATGCGGCGGTGCAGATCAATGATACCCATCCCAGCCTTGTAATACCGGAGCTGATCCGCCTTCTGATGGAACGGGGAATCCGGATGGAGAAGGCCATCGAGATTGTTTCCCAAACCTGTGCTTACACGAACCACACCATTTTGGCCGAGGCTCTGGAGAAATGGCCCATGGATTATCTGAATCAGGTGGTACCCCATCTGATGCCCATTATCCGGGAGCTGGACACCATGGTAAAGGAAAAATATGAGAATCCCAAGGTTGCCATTATTGATAAGGCCAATCTGGTGCATATGGCCCATATGGATATTCATTACGGCTACAGCGTCAACGGCGTGGCGTATCTCCATACGGAGATTTTGAAAAACAACGAACTGAATCATTTTTATAAACTATATCCGGAGAAGTTCAACAATAAGACCAACGGCGTGACCTTCCGCCGCTGGCTGATGTACTGCAACCACCGGTTGAGCGGCTATCTGGATGAGAAAATCGGGACCGGCTGGCACAAGGACGCCATGGAGCTTGAGAAGCTTTTGAAATATGAAAAGGACGAAACGGTTTTGCGTGAGCTTTTGGACATAAAGGCTGAAAACAAGAAAAAACTGGCAGAATATCTGAAAGCCACCCAGGGAATCGAGCTGGATGTAACCTCCATTTTTGACATTCAGATCAAGCGGCTCCACGAGTACAAACGCCAGCAGATGAACGCCCTTTACATCATCCACAAATATCTGGAGATTAAGGCAGGCAACCGTCCCGCTACGCCGGTTACCGTTATTTTCGGAGCCAAGGCAGCGCCGGCTTATGTGATCGCCAAGGATATTATCCATTTGATCCTGTGCCTGCAGGAGCTGGTCAACAACGATCCGGAAGTAAGCCCGTATTTAAAAGTGGTTATGGTGGAAAACTATAATGTAACCAAGGCGGAGAAGCTGATCCCAGCCTGCGACGTTTCCGAACAGATTTCCCTGGCCTCCAAGGAAGCCAGCGGAACCGGAAATATGAAGTTTATGTTAAACGGTGCGGTAACTCTGGGAACCATGGACGGCGCCAACGTGGAAATTGCCCAGCTGGTGGGAGAAGATAATATTTATATTTTAGGGGAATCCTCCGATACGGTCATTGCCCACTATGAAAATGCCACCTATGTTTCCAAGGAATATTACGAGGAAGATGCGGATATCCGCAGAGCCGTGGACTTCATCGTCAGCGACGAAATGCTGAGGATCGGAAATCAGGAAAACCTGAACCGCCTGTATCAGGAGCTGATCAACAAGGATTGGTTTATGACCCTTCTGGATTTCAAATCTTATACGGAGAAGAAGGAAGAGGCGTTCCGGGCCTATGAAGACAGGATGGGCTGGGCAAAGAAAATGCTGATCAACACCGCAAAAGCCGGGTTCTTCTCTTCAGACCGGACCATTGCGGAATACAGCAGGGATATTTGGATGAAATAGGCCCGGAACCGGACGGGATGCTTTGTTTGCGGAGAGCTGCTCCCCCCTCTTAGTCTTTAAAATACAAAGAGGCAAAATAGGCGCTGAGACGTCTCGCTTCCTCTAGGGTAATATCGGTTGGGATGCGGAAGGATACATTGTAGTCCGGCCTTAAAGGATAAGATACGTCAATGGTATCCGTTTTGGAGGGAGCAGAAACCGCAGCCGCCCGTCCGTGGATCAGGCCATCAATTTCCGCATAGTGGTGCGATAAATTTGCAGCGGTGCGATGGACCTTCAAGGAGGAACGGAGTTCCTTTGAAAGTTCCTTGCGGGACGTGTTCCTGATCCATTCTGCCTTTCTCTGATGCGAATAGCCGCTCTTGTCATTGTCAACAGAGGGGTCAAGGTAGTAATCGCCTGAAATTCTGCCAAGGTAGATATCATCGCCATTTGGCATGAGGAGCAGGTCCCCGATCGCCATTTGATTGACAAATATATCAATGGTGGCGTAGGCATTGCCCAGAACCAGACCTTCGTAGCCGTAGGGCGGGGCTGATAATGTTTCCTTTAATTCTTCACGTGACTTGCTGGTTAAGTCGCCGATACAAGGCCAGCCAATGGCGATAATTTTCTGACTCAGGAATTCGGAAAGCCTGGGTTTTTTGTGGGGATAAGGGCGGATGAGCCAAGCATTGTTCATAAGTTACCTCCTTTTTCCGGAAAGATGTGTGTGAATAGGGACAACAGTCAAGCATTTTTCAGAAATGCTCTCTTGTCAGGAAGAAAACAAGTAGTTATCTTCTTGTAATCTAATCATACCGCAAAGAAAATTAGAAGTCAAGTAGAAATGTAGTAGAAATCTAGTTAAAAATATTTTGGCGAAAATGTGATTTTGAAAGTGAAAAGCTCTTAAACCCTGGTTCTAAGCGGATTTAAGGGCTTTTCGCTTCTTTGGATTCCTGCGCTTCCGTCGAATGCCCCGTTTTCTGAACGACTACGAAAGGAGATATATTATGTGGAAGCCTTCTAAATTTATTCCCGCGAGCAACGAGCCAAGTGGCTGCTTGCAGACATTTGGCGACTGCCGCGAGGGTCAAATACCCC
>CAJUSQ010000002.1 GCA_910588885.1 uncultured Lachnospiraceae bacterium | reverse complement strand
GTATATGAAGGGGATCTGGAAAATGTAACGCCTGCAGATGTTACAGAAGAAAATCAGCCCAGATTTACAGTTACAGGCGCAAGCTATTACATGAACAGTGTAAACCGGAACTTTACCATTCAAAAGTGTGATTTGGCAACTGCATATCAGGAGGATGAAGAAGGAAATCCCATTGGTTCCATTACTGTTACGGGCTATAATGGGACGCCGGGTCTGGAACATGAAGATGTAATCTATAATAAGAAGGAATGGAGACCTCTTTCCGGTATCTTCAATCATACAAAACGGGTAGGGGAAACTTGGGCAGATCGTCCGCAGGATGCCTGGGAGAATCCGGATTATTTCAACATTGAATATAAGAACAATATTCAAGGCGGCGCGAAAGACAAGGTTGGCGGCCCGACTGTCACGATTACGGCTACAGAGGGGAATCCTAATTATAAAGGATCTGTTACCATACACTTTACGATTCATGGAAGAAATCTGGAATCAGAGTTCAATAAAGAGATTGATCCTATTGAAAATCTGGTGTTTGATGGAGAAGGGCAGATGCCGATTCCGGTAATTCGTGTAGAAGCACGTCGTCCTATTGATGAGGAAGACAGGGAAACAGTCACATTGGTGTATGGGGAAGACTTCCTTCTGGAATATGAGAACAACGTTAATGCCGGAGTGAATACGGCGATTGCCAAGATTATGGGAATTAACAATTATTCCGGTATGGTAACAACCAACTTTACAATTAACCCGAAGGTAATTGATTCTACAGCCGTAGCAGTTAAAGGATATACACTCACAATTGAAGAATCCAAGTACACTGGTTCTCAAATTACACCGAAAGTTATAATTATTGATAATAATCGGGTGGTTTTGGAGGAATTAAGTGCGCCGGGGCTTCTGGCAATGCTGGGAGCAAGAGCAATGGGAGTAGAACTTGTAGAGGGTACAGACTTTACCGTAACACCAGCGAATACAAATATTAACGTTGGAGAAGCAGCTGTTACAATTACCGGTATCGGAAACTATACCGGAACTTTGGAAAATGAACCCTTTGAGATTATTCCCCTGCCTTGGGATGATGAAAGCATTACGGTAGCAGAGATTGCGCCTCAGACTTATACGGGAACACCGATTAAGCCGGCTGTTACCGTTACGATGAATAACATTCCACTGACAGAAGGTGTGGATTTTGAAGTGGCAGCGGCCAGCGGATTTGATAATGTGAACGTACCTTCCGGAAAACTGACAATCACCAGTACAGCGGATAATTATAATCTAACTGGATTCCGGGATGTAGAGTTCAATATTGTTCCAAAAGATCTTGGAGACAGAGATATTATAATAGAAGATATTGAAAATCAGGCGCTGATAGGAGGAAAAGCGGAACCCCGTCTTGTAGTTCAATATATGAAGGACGGAGAAGAAGCTCCGATTACTTTGGTGGAAGGAACGGACTATACGGTAAGTTATGATGGAAATACGGAAACCGGAACAAGGGCGACTGCAACGATAACAGGGATTGAAGGAGGAAACTACACAGGAACACAAACTGTATTATTTACTATTGCAGCAAACATTGATGAGGCAGAATTAAAAGAAGCAATTCCGGATCAGGAGTATACGGGTTCACCAATTGAACCGAAATTCCAGTTAATTTTAAATAACCGCACGTTACGAGAAGGCGCGGATTATAGTGTGAAATATTTGAATAATACGGAAGCCGGAGAAGCAACAATAATCGTACAAGGTGCAATGGCCTTTGGCGGAACCAAAGAAATTCATTTCAATATCGTGAGATCTATTAAAGATTTAATCGGAGTAGACGGTCTTGCGGAAAACTATATTTACACAGGCCATCCGGTAGAACCTTCTCTTGGAAAAGTAGCCTTGAATTTAGGAGAGGCCAACGAGATTATACTTGAAAAGGATAAGGATTACACCTTAAGCTTCGAAAACAATACCGCAGTAGGCGAAGCAACCATGACGGTAAACGGTGCAGGTGTTTACAGTGGAAGCCAGAGCTTTACCTTTAACATTACCCATAAGAGCGTAGCCCAGTGTACGGTAAGCGGCGTTCGTCCTATGACCTATGACGGGAAGCCTCAGAAACCTACTATTTCAGTAATGGATGCAGGAAATGGAGTTCAGCTCCAGGCCGGAACAGACTATAACGTCGTATACCTGAACAATAACCGTCCGGGTGAAGCAAGAGTGATCGTCAGCGGGAAAGGCAACTATACCGGAAATCAGGTCTTGACTTATAAGGTGAACCTCCCCAATGTGAGCGGTGTGGGAGCCGTAGCAAACAGCAGTAAGAAAGCGACTTTAACCTGGACTCTGGGAACGGCGGTAACCGGATACGAAATTTACGATTCTGAAAACATTTTAGTTTCCAGAAATAATCGGGCAAATTATGTGGTATTTGGTCTGAAACCGGAAACGGAATACGGTTATAAGATAAGATCCTATGTCATCGTAGGCGGGCAGATGTTCTACAGTGGATTCACAAATGTTTCGGTTAGAACAAATTAACAGTGGAATTCACAAATGAAATGTGTTACAATCTATATGTGATGAAAAATGAAGAAAATATATAGTATCGGACGCTTTCAATTTGACTCCTATACCGAATATAAGAAAGGTTTGGAGGATGTAAAAAAAATTAAATACATTTCTGACGAAATGAATATCAATGAGCCGGGCGTAGCTCTTCGGCTATATACCTTAATCCGCCAGAAGGATATTAAGTTTCAAAGCGTAATAGGTGATGATTACCTGCTATATTTATCCGATATGCTGGCAGATGATTTTAAGGAATTATCAGTACAGTCAGAAGATTCCAATGCATACCTGGCAAATCTGGGGAGAACACGTTCTCCCCGGAAGTTTGCTGGGGTATTGTGCATTGTAGTAGCAGTATGTTGTTTTGTTTACTTTATTGGCAGTGAAGTGGCAGCGAATCAGAAGACCCGGAAGATGCGGGAACTGCAGGAAAGCCGGGAGCTTGACAAGGCCGCACAGTATATTGCGGATATGATTAACGGCAGACAGAGTGGAGAAGAACAACAGGCTGTTCCGGAAGAAGAATATGCGGCAGCCGGAACGCAGGGAGAAGCCGTACAAATGCCTATGACGATATTACCGGAATATGTTTCTCTCCATGAGCAGAATCCGGATATGGTGGGTTGGATTACGATACCGGGAACAGAAATTGATTACCCGGTAACTCAGTCAGGCAGTGAGGATCCTTACTATTATTTGGATCATAATTTTAATAAAGAAGAAGATAAGAACGGCAGTATTTTTTTAGATCAGAGAAACAGTCTGGAGAATCAGGACAGTAATTTAATTTTGTATGGACATAATATGCGCAGCGGTGTAATGTTCGGAAGTCTGAAAGAGTATTTAGACGAATCATATTGGCAGGAACATACACAAATTCAGTTTGATACATTGTATGAGAAGCGAAAGTATGATATTATAGCAGTATGTCTGGCGAAAGTAGAATATCAGGACGAAGAAGGGTTCCGGTATTACAATTTTTTAAATGCCGGAAGCCAGGAAGTATTTGAGGAATTCAAAGCGAATGTAGAGAGCCTGAATGTCTATGGGGATCAGGTTGCAATGGAATACGGTGATCAATTGATTACCTTATCCACGTGTAATAATTATATCGAAGATGGAAGAATGTTTCTGGTTGCCCGGAGAGTAGAGTAGCCGGAGTAGAATGAACAGGAGGAAACGTAAAATGGTAAGAAGATATGCAAAGCGAATGAGCCTGATTCTTATGGCAGCATTCGGCCTGTGTTTTTTTACACCGGATATGCATATACAGGCAGCGCCGGAAGACTTTGAAGTGACAGACGGTGTGCTGACTGCGTATACAGGAAGTGATGCGAATGTTACTATTCCGGAAGAAGTGACCAGTATCGCAGATCGGGCATTTGCAGGCAATACTTCGATTCAGACGGTAACGAGTCACGGCGGTGTTCAAAGTATTGGTGCAGACGCCTTTGCAGGCTGTACCGGTCTGACGAATGTGACAATTCAAGGCGGAAGTATTGGCTCCGGCGCTTTTTCCGGATGCGATAGCCTGGTGAGTGCAACGCTTCCGGCAAATCTTACAGCAATCAATGCGGAATTATTTAAAGACTGTTCCAGTCTTACTACGGTTACGATTCCATCAAGTGTAACCTCTATTGGGACAGAAGCATTTAGCGGCTGCAGCAGCCTGGTAGATATTGCGATCCCTTCATCGGTAACGGATATCGGTACCAGCGCCTTTTATGGCTGTACCAGCTTAACAGCCGTGGATATTCCTTCTACGGTTACTTCTATTGGCGGCGGAGCGTTTGCAGGCTGCACCGGATTAGCAACGGCGACGTTAAACGGCGGGATTTCAGCGATCCCTGAACTCTTGTTCTACGGCTGTTCCAATCTTTCCAGTATTACGGTTCCTTCCGGTGTTACCAGCATCGGTGCGAATGCTTTTGGAAATTGTAATTCCCTTACAGATGTTTCACTGCCGGCATCTGTCAGCGAGATTGATACCAGTGCGTTTACCGGGGATGTTGCATTAACGAATATCTCTATTGCAAGTGGGAGCGGTACATATTCCTCCTATGACGGATGTATTTACAATGCGGCACAGACTACGTTGATCTATGTACCGGCCGGGAAGAGCAGCATTACTTTATCCGGTAACATTACAACGATCGGAAGCCGGGCTTTTTGTGATAATACTTCTATTGGTGAATTGACGATTCCCAGTTCCGTTACGACGGTAGAGAGAAATGCTTTTACGGACAGTGGGATTAAGGTGGTTACATTTCCGGAGAATACAACTTCCATTGGGTCTCAGGCCAATTGGGAACCGGATGTAATTCGCGGATATACCGGGGCAGCGGCGGAGATTTTCGCTGATTCCAGTGATTATATTTTTGAAAGTATAGGCCAGGCGGAGAATCCGATTAATCCGCCAAACGATGGCAATAACAATGGTGGAAATCAAAATCCGGGGGACAATCAAAATCCCGGGGGAGATCAGAATTCGGGAGGGGATCAGAATCCTCCAGAGGAAACAAAGCCGCCTACAACGGCGCCTTCCAATCCTGGTAATACATCAACGCCTCCGGCTGATAGCGGCCCGGGTACAGATGGAAATGGAAGCAGCGGCGGCGGACGTGCGAAAGATCCTACGCCGAAGACCGGTGATAAGATTGATGCGAAATATTTCCTATTCGGCGGAGTATTGCTGGTAGGCGTATACCTCGTGATTTCCAAGAAAGCGGTAAAGAAGAAATAGAAAGTAAAATAATATGTATATTAGAAAAAGGCACAGAGTCATTGAACATTCAATGGGTTGTGCCTTTTTTTGGGGAATAATTCTTCGGAAATAATTGAAATAAATTTAATCCAGACCAGCCACTGCCCGTCCCAGCGCGCTTCCAAAGGCAGCCATATCAGCAGGCAGCCAGGTGTTATTAACAATGGAACAGGTAACGGAAATCTGCTTGGAATCCTCGGAAGGAGTAACGCTTTGATAGCTTTCAATCAGGTTATTTGTATAAGCTTCCATAATAAAATTCAGGTATTCTTCATATTCGGTAAACCCGGCTTCGTCGGCAGCTTCCCGGGCGTCATAAGCGGCATCGTGATCCAGGGCAGCTTCATCGAAATAGGTAGTTTCCAAAACGACAACGGCAGTGCCGCCCTTTTCGGATATCAGAGTGTAGGTGGCGGTCATTTTGGAAAAAGCCTCCATTCTGGCTTGAAAGATCGCATCTATGGTTTCAGAATGGATTTCCAATCCACTGGCAGAAAAATTCTGACGAATCGTATTGGTAAGTGCGGTTTCATATTGGGACAGGGCGTTGGAAATCTCGGATTCCGTTAAACCCAGCTTTTTGACACCCTCCGTATTTCGTTGGATATAGAGCTCGTAGATTGCCTTGACGGAATCTACGGCGGTTGGTTTGGGAATGCCGCATCCGGTGAGAATAGGAAGGATTAGGAGGCAGCCGATCAGGTAACAAGTTGTTTTTTTCATATAGCATCTCCTGGCAGAATGATCTGCAGTGGGGTAAATAAATATTGCAAACAATCCGGAAAAAGAATGTTTTTATAATTTTAGCATATCCCGGGATATCTCTCAATAATAATTGACAAAATCCCAGGAATAACCTACAATTACGGAGAATCATGCAGACAAAAGAAGTCTTACAAATGTAAGGGAGGATACAATGGAGTGGAAAAAACTGCTCTGTGAAGACAGGATCAGGCCCAATTACAAACGGGAAACAGAGGCTATGGATTTGCGGACAGAATATGAGAAAGATTATCACAGGATTATCGGAAGCGCTTCTTTCCGGCGGCTGCAGGATAAGACGCAGGTGTTTCCTTTGGACCGCAGCGATTTTATCCGTACCAGGCTTACCCATTCCCTGGAGGTTTCCTCCTTTTGCAAGTCCTTGGGGCAGAACATCAGCCAAAAGATTCAAAAGGAAGGGAAGGATGATTCCTTTTTACCGGAATATCAGGGATATATCTGCGATATTCTGCAGTGTGCAGGACTGCTGCATGATATCGGAAATCCGCCCTTTGGGCATTTCGGCGAAACGGCGATTCGGGATTGGTTCAAGGGAGCTTTAAGGAGGAAGATATTCCTGGGGGCGGATGGACAGGAGCGGCCTTTAGGGGAGGTTTTGACGCCCCAGATGCAGCAGGATTTTTGCTGTTTTGAAGGAAATACCCAGGCGCTTCGTTTGGTAACAAAGCTCCATTACCTGGTAGACACCAACGGTATGAATTTGACAAAGGCGCTGTTAGGTACGATCATTAAATACCCGGGATCTTCTTTGGAAATAAAGAGCAGCAGACATATTAAACATAAGAAGATGGGATATTTTTACGGAGATACAGAAATTTTCCGGGATATACAGGAAAGCCTTGGATGTCGGGGGAACCGTCATCCTTTGGCATTTGTATTGGAAGCGGCAGATGATATTGCCTACAGGACGGCGGATATCGAAGACGCAGTGAAGAAGGGCTGTATTTCTTATCACAGGCTGTTGGAAGAGCTGCGGAGATTTGAAAAAGGAATTCCGGAAGGGCAGAAAAAGGAGAGCTTTCAAAGCTTAACCGATGCGCTGGAGAGGCGGTATGAACGGGCACAAAAGCGGGGATTACAGCAGGCGGAAATGAATGCGGTGCAGAACTGGTGTGTGTTTGTACAGGGATGGATGCTGAATGATGCATCCCGGTGTTTCGTGGATCACTATGAGGAGATTATGGAGGGCTCTTATGGAGCAGACGGGGAGGATTTGCTTTCCGGTACTTCTGGAGAGGGCTTGATGGAGGCATTGGGAAAAATTGCATATGAGTATGCTTTCCAGTCACAGCCTATTTTAAAGCTGGAGATCGCGGCCCAGTCCATTTTTGACTTTCTGCTGGAGCAATTTGTAGATGCGGTTTTGTATTACGATACGGGACGAGAGCTTTCGGCGGTGCAGGAAAAGCTGGTACTGCTTCTGCCGGACAATTACAAAGCGGTGTACCGTTATTTTGCAGAAGGAAAGACAGAAGCGGAGCGGCTTTATTTACGACTTTTACTGGTAACGGATACCGTATGTGGTATGACGGACAGCTATGCGAAACGGCTATATCAGGAATTAAAGGGGATACCAATATGAATTTACTGACAATGGACTGCTTTTCAAAAGCATATACGGATAAAATATTATTTGAGAAAGCCTCCTTCCATATCCAGGAAGGGGAGAAAATCGGAGTCATCGGGGCTAACGGTATGGGGAAATCCACGCTTTTGAAGCTGATTGCCGGAGTAGAGGAAACCGATGCCGGGGAAGTGCGTATGGGGAACCATGTAAAAATCGGGTATCTCCTGCAGACCCCGGTATTCCCGGAAGACGCTACGGTTTTAGAGGCTGCTTTGAAAGGACAGGACAGCCAGGATATGAGTGTAGTCAGTAATGCGAAGGCAATGCTAAACCGCTTGGGGCTTCCGGAGTTTGACCAGCCTGTAAAGCAGCTGTCCGGCGGGCAGCAGAAACGGGCAGCCCTGGTGAACGTAATGCTTCAAAAGGTGGAACTGCTGGTGCTGGATGAGCCTACCAACCATTTAGATAATGAAATGGCCCGCTGGCTGGAGGACTATTTGATCGGTTTCCGGGGTGCCCTGGTAATGGTGACTCATGACCGGTATTTTCTGGATCGGGTAGTAAGCCGGATTGTGGAAGTGGAGCATGGGAAGATTTACAGTTATCCGGGAACCTATGCCGAGTATATCGGCCTGAAGCTGCAGCGACAGAATATGGAAGCGGCCACGGAACGGAAGCGGAAAAGTATTTTGAAAAAAGAGCTGGCCTGGCTGGCCCGGGGTGCAAGAGCACGTTCTACGAAGCAAAAAGCCCATATCCAGCGGATTGAAGAAATGCTAAGCCAGGAGGGGCCTTTGGAAGAGGCCCGGGTGGAACTATCGTCGGTCGCATCCAGAATGGGCAAAAAGACCATTGAATTAAAGGGGTTAGCCAAAGCCTATGACGGGCGGAGGCTGGTTTCAGATTTTAATTATATTTTTCTGCGGCAGGACCGTATTGGCATCGTAGGGCCAAACGGCTGCGGAAAGACAACGCTTTTGCGTATGATAATCGGCCAGACAGAGCCGGACAGCGGGATGATTGAAATCGGTGAAACCATCCGGATTGGTTATTTTGCCCAGAACAACGTACATATGGACGAGGAAATGAAAGCCATTGAATATGTGCGGGAGGTTGGAGAATATATTCAGACCAGCGAGGGGAAATTGACGGCTTCCGCGCTGATGGAACGGTTTCTGTTTGACGGGACCCTTCAATGGTCCAAAATCGGGAAGCTGTCCGGCGGGGAACGACGGCGCCTGTATTTGCTGCGGATTTTGATACAGGCTCCCAATGTCCTGATTTTCGACGAGCCCACCAATGATTTGGATATTCAGACCTTGAGTATTTTGGAAGATTATCTGGATGCCTTTGACGGGATTGTCATTGCCGTTTCCCACGACCGCTATTTTCTGGATCGGGTTGTCAACCGGATTTTTGCGTTTGAAGAAGATGGGAAAATCCGGCAGTACGAAGGCGGTTATGGGGACTATTTGAAAAGCCGCGCCCTGCGCCATCCGGAAACGTACACGGAAGACGGCAAAATAAAAGGTTCCGGGAATCCAGGAGATCAGATTCAGCCGGGGAACGAGGGAAGCCAGGGAGAGGGATCAGGAAAAAAGAAACCGAATTTTTCCCCGAAGAAGCTGAAATTTACCTATCAGGAACAGCGGGACTACGAACATATAGATCAGGAGATTGCCGGATTGGAAAAGAAGCTGGAACAGTTGGACCAGGAAATAAACGAGAATGTAACCAACAGTGTAAAGCTGCAGGAACTGGTAAAAGAGCAGGAGCAGACGGTAAATCAGCTGGAGGAAAAAATGGAACGCTGGCTGTATCTGAATGACCTGGCAGAACGGATTGAGGCGCAGGCAAAAGGATGATGCGGCCAGAACTGATGCGGAACGAGGAACTGATCAGAACGGAAATGATGCGGCAGCTGACGGATTGTTTGAAAAAGAGAGTCCCGCAAGTGAAGGACAGCTGCTTGATTGCCGTCAGGAACAGCAGCAGCCGGCAGGCAGGGATTCAGGCGGTAAAAATGCTGCTGCCGGATTGGAAGGGCGCTGTAGAGATTGACGGATATGGAGCGCCCTACCTGACGGGTTCGGAAGATAAACCTGTAAGCATCAGTGTGACAACCGAAGGGGATCTGCATTTCTGCCTGGCGGTGGTTCATGACGGCACGATAAAGGGGATCGGGCTGGATTTTTGCAGCAGCAGGGAGTTTCGGACTGCTTATACGGACGGAACATATCATGCCGGAAGGATGTTTACCCAGACAGAGCAGGCGCGGCTGGCAGGGGCGGAGGATACTTTGGGCCAAATGATATTGGCGGAGATCTTTTCCGGGAAGGAAGCGGCTTTTAAGGCATTGAATGAGGAAATGCGCCGGAAGGTTTTATGGGCCTCGGAGCCGGAATTGGAAGAAGTGCGCCGCAGAGCTCCGCTGGATTTGGAACCGGAATTCTATGCTGAATTCCTGGAACTGGAAGTTTGTGAAAGTTTTCACGGGCAACGATGCGCCCGGCCCTTCGGCAGGACAAGGGATACTATGATATTTTTAGGATTGAAGGAAATTGAATTGGTGACGGTGCAGGCAGAGGAATGGGCGTTTTCGGCCGGGATTGCTTTTTCAGAGAATTTATAGGCGATGCAAATAATTGTGAAAATGAAACGGGAAAATATATTTTAGAAAGGGCGGAAATATGAATAAGAAACTGGCATTTATCGGAACCGGAAACATGGGCGGCGCCCTGATCAAGGCAGTCTGCCGAAGGATTGACCCCCAACAGGTCCTGATTACGAACCGGAACCGAAAGAAAGCGGAGGATTTGGCAGCAGAAACCGGGTGTCGGGTGCTGCAGTTCAACGAGGAAGCGGCACGGGAGGGGGATTATCTCTTTCTGTGCGTAAAACCCCAGGGAATGGGGGATCTGTTAAAGGAGATTTCCCCCGTATTGAATCAGCGCATGGAAAAGAACCCGCCGAACGCCCTGATCTCCATTGCGGCAGGGTTGACCATAGAAGGGCTTCGGGATTTGCTGGAAGGGGAATGCCGGAAGCTGCCCTGGATGCGGGTGATGCCGAATACGCCGGTGGCGGTGGGAAAAGGGATGCTGGCCCTTGCAGCCGATGAAACAATCCCGGAAACCATGTTGGAGGATATGGAATACAGCTTTTCCGGGGCGGGGCGCATGGAACGAATCCCGGAAGGGCAGATGGATTCCTTTGCGGTGGTAGGCGGCTGTACCCCGGCCTTTGCTTACATATTTCTGGAAGCATTGGCGGACGGAGGCGTCCGGGTCGGCCTAAGCCGGCAGCAGGCCCTTACCTATGCGGCCCAGGCAGTGCTGGGAGCGGCTTCTATGGTTTTGGAAACGGGAAAGCATCCCGGCAGCCTGAAGGATGCGGTCTGTTCTCCCAACGGCTCTACGATTGCCGGGGTGGCCGCGCTGGAAAAAGCCGGGTTCCGGTCTGCCGCTATGGAAGCGGTTCGGGAAGGGTATCTGCGGAACGTGGAATTGGGGAAAAAAGAATAAAAACGGACCGGTAGACGGAAGGAAAGCGCTGCCAAAGGCAGCGCTTTTGGGGGGAGTAAATTTATGAAATGTTCGTGTTCCGGTGGGGGAACACATCAAATAAAAGGAAATTGTTGTTTTATCTGACATGTTTTAGTATAAAGGGAAAATGTGTGCAAAGTATGGACAGTTTCGAAAAAAACTATAAAGAAGTTTAAAGTTTCTCTAAAAAGATTGTAAAAGGAATTTAAGAAATGTTATAATGTAAACAAAGACGAGATCGCGTCGGGCGAAGCGGACATCCCGCTTTCAGAATACGGAACAGCCGCTTTGCAGTGAATCAGAAAACAACAAGGGGCCTGGCCGGCGTGCAGGCAGAGAGAGGAGCCTATCATGGAAAAATCTAAGGTATATTTTACGGACTTTAAAACCAGCTATACGGAAAACATCCCCCAGAAGCTGCACCGCTTAATTCTGGCAGCCGGAATAGGGGACATTGATTTTGAAGGGAAATATGCAGCCATTAAGATTCACTTCGGTGAATTAGGAAATCTGGCTTTTCTGCGTCCAAATTATGCCAAGGTGGTTGTGGATATTGTGAAGGAGCAGGGAGGTAAGGCATTTCTAACCGACTGTAATACCCTGTATGTAGGCAGCAGGAAGAATGCATTGGATCATTTGGACACCGCTTATGAAAACGGGTTCAGCCCCTTTTCTACCGGATGCCATGTGCTGATCGCCGATGGGCTAAAGGGAACCGATGAAGCATTGGTGCCGGTGGACGGGGAATACGTGAAGGAAGCTAAAATCGGCCGGGCGCTGATGGATGCGGATATTCTGATTTCCCTGACCCATTTTAAGGGACACGAAGCCACGGGCTTTGGCGGTGCCCTGAAGAATATCGGTATGGGCGGCGGCTCCCGGGCCGGAAAGATGGAGATGCACAGTGACGGTAAGCCGACGGTAAACCAGCAAGATTGTATCGGCTGCGGCATGTGTACCAGAGTATGCGCCCACGAGGGAATTATCCTTCAGGATAAGAAAGCGTCTATTGATCACGGGAAATGCGTAGGCTGCGGCCGCTGTATCGGCGTATGCCCCAAGGATGCCGTGCAGGCCAGCTTTGATGCCAGCAATGACGCCCTGAACTATAAGATTGCGGAATATACCAAGGCGATCTGCCAGGATCGGCCCTGCTTCCATATTTCCATTATCTGCGACGTTTCTCCCAACTGTGACTGCCATGCGGAGAATGATATCCCCATTATTCCCGATGTGGGCATGTTTGCATCCTTTGACCCGGTTGCATTGGATATGGCCTGCGCGGATGCCTGCAACCGTCAGCCGGTAATTTCCGGCAGTGTGTTAAGTGATAATAAGGCCCACAGCCATGAAGAAGGACACGACCATTTCCATATGACCCACCCGGATACAAACTGGCGTTCTTGTGTGGAACATGCACAGAAAATCGGCCTGGGTTCTATGGAATATGAATTAATTGAGATCTGAAACCGGTCCGGACGGGGATGATTAAAACAGAACAGGAGAAGTATATGAGGAAAAAGGGTTTCAAAAAAATTGCGGCATTCCTTTGTATGCTGCTGTTTGGAATATGTCTGACCGGAACAGCCCTGGGTGTTTCGGCAGAAGGGGAGAAAAAGGAGATCAATATCGTCTTTACCCACGATCTGCATTCCCATCTGGACGGGTTTTTGGCCCAGATAGACGGGCAGGAGCAGGAAGTAGGCGGATTTTCAAGGATTAAGACTTTTGTGGATGCGGTGAGGGCAGAAGAGGTTCCGTCCCTGGTGCTGGACGGCGGAGATTTTTCCATGGGCACCCTGTATCAGGCGGTGTATGAAACCCAGGCGGCAGAGCTTCGGATGCTGGGATTTCTGGGAACCGATGTAACTACCATGGGAAACCACGAGTTCGACTATCGGACAAAGGGGTTGGATCATATGCTGCGAAGCGCAATGGACAGCCAGGATCCCCTTCCGGCTCTTGCATTATGCAACGTAGACTGGGAAGCCAGCCTGGCCCAGGGTATTCCCGAGGTGGAATCCCTGAAGGAAGCCTTTGAGGAATACGGGATTTCTCCTTATATTATGGTGGACAAGGGAGACTTGAAGATCGCCGTAGTAGGCGTATTCGGCAAGGATGCCCTGGAATGTGCTCCCACCTGTGAATTGATTTTCAAAGACCCGGCAGAGGCCGTGAAAGAAACGGTGGAAGAGATTCGGAAACAGGAATCCCCCGATCTGATTGTCTGTGTTTCCCACAGCGGTACCTGGGAGGAGGAAAAGAAGTCCGAAGACGAGATTCTGGCGAAAGCAGTCCCGGAGCTGGATTTGATTATCAGCGGCCATACCCATAGTGTGCTGGAGGAACCCATCGTCCATGGGAATACAGTCATTGTATCTACCGGGGAATACGGGATGCGGGTAGGGAAAATCCGCATGAGCCAGACCAAAGAGGGGCGCTGGGCGGTAGAGGACTATCAGCTGGAGCAAATGACGGAAGAGGTGGAGGAGAATCCCGAGGCCCTTTCCAAAATAGAATCCCTGGGAACTACCATTGATGCGGACTATCTGGCCGGATTTGGCTATACAAAGGAACAGGTACTGGCATATAATCCCTGGAAAAATCCGACCTTGCAGGAAATTTCCGATGTGCTTGGGGAAAATGCCTATACAAATCTGTTGGCGGACGCTTACCGGGATACCTTAAACCGCCTGCCGGACATGGAACAGGATCCGGTGGATGTGGCAGTGGTGCCCTCCGGTGTAATCCGGGATGTTTTTGCCGAGAACAGCGATATTACCGTGTCCGATGTATTTAACGCCTTTTCCCTGGGAATCGGGCCGGACGGTGTGCCGGGTTATCCGCTGGTCAGTATTTATCTGACCGGGGAAGAGCTGCGGACGGCGGCTGAGGTGGACGCTTCCATTTCTCCGATGATGACCACGGCTCAGCTGTTTATGAGCGGTTTGAACTACACCCTGAACCCCAACCGTTTGATTCTCAATAAAGTTACGGAGATTTCCCTTTGCGATATGGACGGAAGCGTAACGGAACTGGAGGATGACAAGCTGTACCGGGTGGTAGCGGATTTGTACAGCGGCCAGATGCTGGGCGCGGTTACGGATCAATCCTACGGAATCCTGTCTATTACCCCAAAGGATGAATACGGGAACCCGGTGGAAGATCTGGAGGATCATATTGTCTATGAAAACGGACGTGAAATAAAAGCTTGGGAAGCTATTGCCCGTTATGTGGAACGGATGGGGGAGGAGAACGGAGAGATTTCGGAATACTACAGCCAAACCCATAACCGGAAAGTCATCGAAGACGATTCCAGTATCGGGGCGTTGGTGAAAAGTCCCAATAAGATTGCCTTTGCCCTGGTGGGAATTGTTCTGGCGGTCATTTTGATTCTGGTTTTGCTGGTGGTTGTCATAGTAAAGCTGGTGAAAAGAAGGAAACGGAGAAAATAAGAAAATAACCCTTGCATTTCAAAAATCCCGATGCTACAATAAAAGAGGTACGTGGATAGAGACGGTTTTATTAGGCTTGAACGCTCTTACCGCAAACCGAAATCAAATATCAGCAACTAACCATAAGGGATACCTGAAGGGAAAGGCAAGCGAAGAAAGCAAGTGGATACTGCCCTTGCATCCTTTTGGGTGCAGGGGTTTTTTGCGTGGAAAATAAGGAGCTGCAATGACAAAGACTAGGGCACTGATTGAAAAACTGAACCGGGAAAAGCAGCTGGAACAGGAAGAATGGATCTTCCTGCTTAAGAACTCCGATTCGGAGGATGCAGAGTTTCTTTTTTCCCTGGCCAGAAAAATAGCAAAACAGCAGTTTGGGAACCGGATTTACACCAGGGGGCTGATTGAATTTACCAATTACTGCAGGAACAACTGCTTTTACTGCGGAATCCGCCGGGATAACCGTACGGTCTGTCGTTACCGGCTGACAAAAGAGGAGATTTTGGAATGCTGCCAGGCAGGCTACCAACTGGGATTTCGAACATTTGTTCTGCAAGGTGGAGAGGATCCGTTTTTTACCGATGAAAAAATGGAAGAAATCGTCGGAGTGATCCGGAAAGGGTTCCCGGACTGTGCCATTACATTATCCCTGGGAGAGCGTTCCTATGAAAGCTACCGCAGGCTCTATGAAGCAGGCGCCGACCGTTATCTGCTGCGTCATGAAACCGCGGACGCATCCCACTATGGGATGCTGCACCCGCCCGAATTGTCCGCAGAAAACCGGAAGAAATGCTTATTTGATCTGAAAGAAATCGGATACCAGACCGGAACCGGATTTATGGTAGGGGCCCCCGGCCAGACGCCGGAATGCCTGGCGGAGGATTTGCAGTTTATCCGTCAACTGAATCCCCAGATGGTGGGAATCGGCCCCTTCGTGCCCCATCATGAAACACCTTTTGCCCGGGAAAAAGCAGGGACTCTGGAGCAAACCCTTTATCTGCTGGGGCTGCTTCGGGTGATGCTGCCCTCCGTTTTGCTTCCCGCCACGACGGCTTTGGGAACTATTGACAAGAAGGGCCGGGAAAAAGGGATTTTAGCCGGAGCCAATGTGGTCATGCCCAATCTGTCGCCGGTTCGGGTACGAAAACAATACGAATTGTACGATAACAAAATCTGCACCGGAGAAGAAGCCGCCGAGTGCCGTCAATGCCTGTCGGGCCGGATGGAAGCCATTGGTTATGAGCTGGCTGTAGACCGGGGAGATTATAAGGAGGAAAAGAAAAATGTATAATGTCATGTCACCCAAAGCGGAGGAATTTATCAATCACGAAGAAATACTGGACTGCCTGGAGTATGCCCGGCAGAATAAGACCAACCGGGAATTGATTGACCGTATTTTAGAAAAAGCCAGGGAGCGCAAGGGCCTCTCTCATAAGGAAGCCATGGTGCTTCTGGATTGTGAGCTGGAGGATAAAAACCAGGAGATTTACGCGTTGGCAGAGCAGATTAAGAAGGATTTTTACGGGAACCGCATTGTTATGTTTGCGCCCCTGTATCTGTCCAATTACTGTATCAATGGCTGCGAGTATTGCCCTTATCATGCAAAAAACAAGCATATTGCCCGGAAAAAGCTGACCCAGGAGGAGATTGTGAAAGAAGTAACGGCCCTCCAGGATATGGGCCACAAGCGTCTGGCTTTGGAGGCGGGGGAAGACCCGGTGCATAATCCCATTGAATATATTTTGGAATGCATTCATACGATTTACGGAATCCAGCATAAGAACGGAGCCATCCGCCGGGTGAATGTAAATATTGCGGCAACGACGGTAGAAGAATACCGGATGCTGAAGGAAGCCGGAATCGGGACTTACATTTTATTCCAGGAGACTTACCATAAAGAAAATTATGAAAAACTGCATCCCACCGGGCCAAAGCATGATTACGCGTATCACACCGAGGCCCATGACCGGGCGATGGACGGCGGTATTGACGATGTGGGACTTGGAGTATTGTTCGGCCTGAACAACTACCGTTATGATTTTACCGGTATTCTGATGCATGCGGAGCATCTGGAAGCCTATAAAGGCGTCGGTCCCCATACGATCAGCGTCCCCCGGTTAAGAAGAGCCGATGATATTGAACCGGATGCGTTTGACGACGGCATAGACGACGATACCTTTGCGAAAATTGTGGCCTGCATCCGGATTGCCGTTCCCTATACCGGAATGATCGTGTCCACCAGGGAAAGCCAGGCTTGCCGGGAACGGGTGCTCCATCTTGGAATCTCCCAGATCAGCGGCGGTTCCAGAACCAGCGTCGGCGGCTATGCAGAGCCGGAGCCGGAAGAAGAAAATTCCGCCCAGTTTGATGTCAGCGATAACCGGAGCCTGGATGAGGTTGTGAAATGGCTGATGGATTTGGGCTATGTGCCCTCCTTCTGTACTGCCTGCTATCGGGAAGGCAGAACCGGGGACCGTTTTATGACTTTGCTGAAAAGCGGCCAGATTGTCAATTGCTGCCACCCCAATGCCCTGATGACGCTGAAGGAATACCTGGAGGATTATGCCTCCGGAGAAACAAAAGCGGTAGGGGATGCGCTGATTCAAAAAGAATTAGAGGTGATCACCAATCCGGTTGTGAAAGAAAAGGTGGTGGATTATTTAACCCATATCCGGGAGGGAAAACGGGATTTCCGGTTTTAATTTGTCCAATATTGTTTACAACTTTTTCGGTTACTGGTATAATTCCCCATAAAGTGTTTTATCCTTGAATAAGGGGAAATTTTTACAAACGGATTTCCGAATAAGTGTAAGTCAGAGGAGTGACAATGAGTATACAGGACAAAATCGAACGGATTATAAAGCAGATTCATGTGCTTTTCTCGGAAGGGACGGTGATTCCCGGAGAAGAAAATAAAGTAATTGTAGATAAAACGGATATATTTCCGATTTTGGAACAATTGAATCTGGCCATTTATGAACTGATGGATCAATATGAAGCTACGGTCCGGTCCCGGGAGCTGGCACAGCGCAAATCCGAGAAGGAAGGCAAGGAATTGGTGGAGCGGATCTCCCAGCAGACGGAAGATATTTATGCGGCTTCCCTGATCTATACCGATGATGCCCTGAATCAGGTGCAGAAGCTGATGGAAGATGCACTGGCTCAAAGCCGCGGTATTTGGGAACAGTTTTTAGAGGATATGGAGCAGGAGAAGAGGCGGGTAAAAGAAGACCAGATGGAGCTGTCAGACCAGCTTCGGGACTTCAAAGATTCCAGAAAATATCAGGTGATTATCGAGGAGCACAACCGGGAGCGGGAAAGACGGGAAAAAGAGCTGGCCGCTGTCGCTGAAAAGAAAATTAAAAATGAAGCCAAACATATCCCGCTGAACATCAAGCCGGAAATCAAAGTAAATCCGGCTTATTTTGAACGCCACAAACAGTTGTTTGGGAAAGAAGTGACCATGTGGACGGAGGAAACAGAATCGCCAGAGGCCGCAACCTTCCGGGACGAAAGGAAAGAGGCCCCCTCTTTGAAAACAGAGCAGGAATCGGCTCCGGCAACAGCTCCGGCAGCATCCACCGTTTTAGCTGGAAAATCCGCCCTGAAAGAAACGGCAGCTGATATTTTAGGGGCCGTATTGGGAAAAACATCCGGCAGCCTGCAGAACGCGAAAGGGAATGAGCCGGAGGAAGAAGGAGAGGATATTGCTCCAATCCTTCTGCCGGAGGATTTTCCGCCGATTCATCTGGAAGAGGAAGAAGATCCAAACGGTGCACAGGAGAACCAGGATCTTCCGCCGATCCATCTGGAAGAGGAAGAAGATCCCATCGAGGATCAGAAGGACTGGGATCTTCCGCCGATGCCGGAAAATGCCGCAGAGCCCGAGGAGCTGTCCCGGGCTGTGGCCTTAGAGGAGGAGAAGCCCTTTGCCATGCCGGAGATCAGGATAGACCTGAATGCAGAGTATTTCAAATGGCGGAAAGGGAACACGGGAGAAGAAGGGGAAACGCCGGAGCAGAGCCCTCCCAGGAAAAAGTTCTTTTTCGGAGGGAAATCCGGTACAAAATAGACGGTTAATCCGAAGCGCGGATTTCGTTTTTCAACTCCAGGCCGTGTTCCAGGGCATAAGCGTTTTCCAGGGTTTCCACGGCGATGGCCTGCATGGCTTCCCGGGTAAAAAAGCCCATGTGAGACGTAATCAGTACATTGGGGAAGGTCATCAGCCGTGCAAAGGTATTGTCCTGAATGATTTCCTGAGACAAGTCTTCATAGAACAAGCCGTCTTCCTCTTCGTACACGTCCAGGCCCACTCCGGCGATTTTGCGGCTTAAAAGCCCGTCAATTAAGGCAGAGGTATCAATCAGCCCGCCCCGGGAGGTGTTGACGATATATGCCCCGTCCCGCATTTTTTGGATGGCATCCCCATTGATGATATGGTGGCTCTCCTTTGTCAGCGGGCAGTGGAGGGAAATTACATGGGATTGTTCCAGCAGTGTATCCAGGTCCGTATATTCCACGGAAAGATCGGGATTCGGATACAAGTCGTAAGCCAGGATTTTCATATGAAAGCCCCGTAAAATGTCAATCATGGCCTGGCCGATTTTGCCGGTGCCGATGATACCGGCAGTTTTGTCGTGGAGGTCTGTGCCCATCAATCCGTTGATACTCAGATTAAAATCCCGGCTTCTGGTGTAGGCCCGATGGGTATAACGGTTGACCGTAAGCAGCAGGGCGGCGGCATATTCCGCTACGGCTTCCGGGGAATAGCTGGGAACCCGTAAAACGCGGATGCGGCCCCTGCATGCCTTTAAGTCCACATGATTGAATCCGGCAGAACGAAGCAGGATGGCCTGGACGCCCATTTCACAAAGCCGGCCGATCAGGGCAGCGTTTAAATTGTCATTGATAAAAATACAAACGGCCTCATAGCCTCTGGCCAGTTCCACCGTATTCATGGTACAGGGCGCTTCTAAAAAAGTCAGAGTTACACCATAGTGTTCCGCCAGTGGTTCAAACCAGATGCGGTCATAAGGCTTTGTCCCATAAAAAGCAATCTTCATACGAAATTCCTCACTTTTCTGAAATCTTTTCCATCTTTTCCGTTATTATCAAAAGCGGCATTGGAATCTGCCGTAACCGCCCTTTACCGGTATATTCAGTTATTGTCCGGTTACAGGCGGCTTTTGCAGAAATAGTATGTGAAAAAATTATCAAATTATCCCGTTTTTCGTCGGAAAAAGCAGCGGGCTGTTGCAGAAGCCCGGAAAGACTTTTTTGTAGGACCGGTGCGAAGCAGCCGGCGTTTCTCTAATTTTAAGAATTCTTAAGAAAAAACTGTTCCCGAAATTAAAAATCCCCTTTTATAATGAAAAAAGATTCTTTTGCAGATGGGGTATTTTTCATGTATAATAGGGACAAAAACAGAGATTGGAGTGACAGGCATGAAAAATATATTGGTGTGTGATGATGATAAAGAAATTGTAGATGCAATTGAAATCTACCTGCAGCAGGAAGGGTATCATATTTTGAAAGCCTATGATGGGGAACAGGCCCTTGAGATTCTGCGGAACCATGAAGTGCATCTTTTGATTATTGACATTATGATGCCGAAGCTGGACGGGATACGTGCGACCCTGAAGATTCGGGAGAGCAGCAGCATCCCGATTATTATTCTTTCCGCCAAATCGGAAGATGCCGATAAGATTTTGGGACTGAATGTGGGGGCGGACGACTATGTGACAAAGCCCTTTAACCCTCTGGAACTGGTAGCCCGGGTGAAGTCGCAGATTCGCCGGTATACTCAGCTGGGGAATGCGGCAGAGTCCAGCCAAAGGGTATATCAGGTGGGCGGGCTTACCATCAATGACGATTTGAAGGAAGTTACCGTGGATGATGAACCGGTGAAATTAACACCCATTGAGTATAATATCCTGCTGCTGCTGGTAAAAAATCAGGGCAAGGTTTTTTCCATTAACCAAATCTATGAAAATATCTGGAATGAAGACGCTATTGGGGCAGATAATACCGTGGCCGTACATATCCGGCACATTCGGGAGAAGATCGAGATCAATCCCAAGGAACCCCGGTATTTGAAGGTAGTCTGGGGCGTCGGCTATAAAATCGAAAAAAGCTGATCGTAACCGGGTTCCTGGAATCAGCGGAAGGAGGCATTGCGCATGAGAAAAATAGGGTATTCTGCCGGAATGAAAGCCGTTGTGATGCTGATGCAGGAAATATTTACCGTGGTGCTTGTGATATGCACGATACTGGTTTCCACGTTATTTGAACGAAGTATGATAAACGTGGGGGATGTCCGCAATACAGCCTTTGTCGATTCCGGATATTATGAAGGGCTGTTTCGGGATGCGGTAGGAGAAGTTCTGACCTATATCGGCTACAAGGAGCAGTTTGAGACAGACGGTATATACAATCCGGAAAAGGCTGTCAATGTCATGATGTACCGGAACAATGGACTGGAACAAACAAATGTTCGAAAATTGCCGGAATCTGAGGAACAATTCCGCTATTATCTGGTGGATTTGGAGGATTGGTCCAGGGAATATGTAAAACAGATCTGTCGGGTAGAGAGCCGTTTGTATGAAACCCAGGAAGGGGTTATGCATCAGATTCAGGAAGTATATGTGAACGATGAAATTGTTCTGGAATCGGATATTATCATACAGAGATTGCAGGAAATGGACCCCTCCCTTCAACGGTATATTGTAACGAAGGCTCAGTATTATTACGGAGGTTATTACGATTTAAGTGCCTATGGATTGGAAGAATTAACCACAGTCGAGGATATGACCTTTTCGGAAGTGCAGGGAGGGAAGAACGAGGATACGGCAGAAGTCGGCTTAGGCCAGGATCAGACATCGGCAGAAGTCGGCTTAGGCCAGGATCAGACATCGGCAGAAGCCGGTTTGGGCCAGGATCAATCATCGGAAGAAGCCGGTTTGGGCCAGGACCAGGCATCGACGGCAGCGGAAGTGGCCGATGTAGCTTCTTTGGGAAAGGAAAGCGCTAAGGAAGGCGCCCCGGAAGAACAGGCTTTGAATGCCCCAAGGTCTGAGATAGAAGAAGAACAAATGTTGGAGCATTCCATCCAGATGATTATAGACGGAAAGCTCTTTGAACTGGAAGATCAGGCACTAAGACAGATTTTAAATGAACTGGGGCTTATGGAAGCGTCCAGCAGGGTTGATATTCCGGTATTGGAAGAGAAGTATATGACAGTGGATGGATCCACGATTATGGAAGCGTTCTTAAGGGGTTCCATTACGCTGCAGGAAATGTCGGATATCTATCAAAGCCTGGCATATACGCTGAATACCATCGGGGGCGAGATTACAGCATATAAACGTTTGGTAAATAAATTCGAGAAAAATAAATCTAATTTGCAGTTTTGGGTTTACGAGGAAAGCACGAACCGCTATTTTACCAATCTGGACATTCACCTGGAGGAACCGGGAAGTAAGGAGTTTTTTCCGGAAAAGGGAGAAGCCCTGGGAAGTTATTTTTATTATAATAAAAATGATATACGTCTGGCTACCAATGTAAAAGGGATGGAAGATACGTTCTATAATTCCCTGGAGAACAGCAACGGCGGCCGCAGCAGCGTAATTTTTGTAGGGATGGATACGACGTTCCCCTACGAAGATGACTATGCCCAGGCAAAAGAAGAATACGGGCAGCTGCAGCCCTGGGCGGCGGTGGCCCTTGCAGCGGCAATTATCTGCGTATTCGGTTGTTTTTTGAGTTTTATTTATTTAAGCCTGGCCGCGGGCCGCAGCCGTGAAGACGATGAGATCCATTTAAACGGATTTGACCGGATGAAGACTGAAATCCTGATGACCGGATTTGTGGGGATTTTTATCGGAACCATTTTTGTAATTGAAAGAATGCTGTCCTTAAAGCCTGTACATGATCTGGTGGGCTATATGATTATGGCAGGCTGTATGACATTTTTGCTGGTTGGGCTTTTTATGGCGTTTTACCTGAGCTTTGTCCGGCGTATTAAAAAATCAGTGCTGTGGAGCGGAAGCCTGCTGTATTGGATTGGGAGAGGGATTGGAAAGGCGGTACGGAACTGGAAGCCCTCCGTTAAGATCCTGGCGTTATTTACCGGTCATGTGATCCTGACGCTGCTGCTTGCGGTAACTGCTTTGACATGGGCTTATAAACGCCAGGTTGTGCTGCTGATCCTTGTTTTGTATCTGTTCCTGTGTGCGGCGGAGGTTATTGCATTTCTGCGGGAAGGGGTACAGCGGAATATGATGATCAGCGGGATTAAGCGGATTGCAGGAGGGGATCTGGAATATGAGATTGATACGCAGATCCTAAAAGGCGATAACCGGGCCATGGGAGATGCGATTAACAAAATCGGGGAGGGACTGTATCATGCCGTAGATGCCAGTATGAAGAACGAAAGATTAAAGGCTGATTTAATTACGAATGTTTCCCATGATATTAAAACACCCCTGACCTCTATTATCAATTATGTGGATTTATTGAAACGGGAGAAGCTGGAGAATGAAAAGGCCAGGAATTATATTGCGGTCTTAGATGCCAAGTCCCAGCGCCTGAAGCAGCTGACCGAGGATCTGGTGGAAGCATCGAAAGTCAGCTCCGGAAACATCACGCTTCAGATGGAACGGCTGAATTTTGTGGAGCTGGTTTACCAGACAGCCGGGGAGTTCAATGAACGGTTTGAAGCCAGGGGCCTGACGGCTGTTACAAAGCTTCCCAAAGAACCCGTGATCATCCTTGCCGACGGCCGCAGAATCTGGCGTGTGATTGAGAATTTGTACAACAATGTTGCCAAATATGCCATGGAACACACCCGGGTCTATGTGGGAATGGAAGTGCTGGAAAATACGGCGTTTTTCTCCATTAAAAATATATCCGAACAAGCCCTGAATATTGATGCCAGCGAGCTGACCGAGCGTTTCATCCGCGGGGACGTATCCCGAAGCACTGAAGGCAGCGGCCTGGGCCTTTCCATTGCGAAAAACCTGACAAACCTCATGGGAGGGACCTTCGATATCTACCTGGACGGGGATCTGTTCAAAGTAACCGTCAGCTTCCCCATTGCGCCCAAAACCCTGGAAATCGAAGAAAAACCAGGATAACCCTTCTGTTCCATCCCCAAAACCCACCCACCCATAATCTCTTGCTTTTTTACCTCCCTGTGGTATAATGTACACGAAAGCAATGAGCAGTGCGAAAAGAAGCGAAAAGAAATTTGCGTCGTGCTTGCACGTAAGAAAATTTCTTTTTGCTTCTTTTCATAGGGCGAACGCCCGTGAGCGAGTAGGAGCGCAGCGGATACGAGCGCGCACAGCGGCCCCCGCCCCACAAAAACCGTGCGAGCGCAGCCAAGCATGGCTCCTATAACCACCCCCGCAAAAGCTATGCGAGCGCAGCCAAGCATGGCCCCTATACGAACCCCCCACACAACATTCAAAGAAAGCGAGAACACCATGAAACTATATGAAAACGGCGTATACCTTATTAACGGAACAGAACGGGTCGAAGCCGCTCCCGGGGCAGAAGAAGCCATTCGGAGCAAAACTTCCGTCTCCACCCCCGTTACACCAAAGGAAGCAGCAAAGAACACAATTGCATATAGCATCCTGTCTGCCCACAATACCTCCGGCAGCATGGATCAGCTGAAAATAAAATTTGACAAACTGACCTCTCACGATATTACCTTCGTGGGAATTATCCAGACGGCCCGGGCATCCGGATTGGAAAAATTCCCGGTACCTTATGTCCTGACAAACTGCCACAACAGCCTTTGTGCCGTAGGCGGTACCATCAATGAAGACGATCATATGTTCGGTTTATCCTGTGCCAAGAAGTACGGCGGTGTCTACGTGCCGCCCCACCAGGCAGTAATCCACCAGTATGCCAGGGAAATGCTGGCCGCAGGAGGCGCCATGGTTTTAGGTTCCGATTCCCATACAAGATACGGGGCATTGGGTACCATGGCCATGGGAGAAGGCGGGCCGGAGCTGGTAAAGCAGCTTTTGGGAAAGACCTATGATATCAATATGCCGGGAGTAATCGGCGTCTATCTTACCGGAAAGCCGGAAATCGGCGTAGGCCCTCAGGATGTGGCTCTGGCCATTATCGGGGAAGTATTTGCAAACGGTTATGTGAACAACAAGGTAATGGAATTTGTAGGCCCGGGTATTTCCAACTTAAGTGCGGATTTCCGGATCGGTATTGATGTTATGACCACGGAAACCACCTGTTTGTCTTCTATTTGGCGTACGGATGAGATCATCCGGGAATTCTATGAGATCCACGGACGCCCGGAGGATTATAAAGAATTGAACCCGGGAGCGGTTGCATACTATGACGGAATGATTGAAATTGATTTAAGCACCATAAAGCCCATGATTGCAATGCCCTTCCATCCCAGCAATACTTATACCATTGAAGAGCTGAACGCAAACCTGACGGATATTTTGGAAGATTGTGAAAAGAAAGCGCTGGTAAGCCTGGACGGTGCAGTGGACTTCACCCTGAAGGATAAGGTGCGAAACGGAAAATTATATGTTGACCAGGGGATCATTGCAGGCTGTGCAGGAGGTGGATTTGAAAATATCTGTGCGGCAGCGGATATTTTAAAAGGGGCCAGCATCGGCCCGGATGAATTTACCTTAAGCGTATATCCGGCCAGCACCCCCATCTATATGGAGCTTTTGAAAAACGGCGCGGCCGCTGCCCTGATGGAAACCGGTGCGATTCTAAAGACCGCTTTCTGCGGCCCCTGCTTCGGGGCAGGAGATACGCCTGGCAATAACGGCTTCAGTATCCGTCATTCTACCCGGAATTTCCCCAACCGGGAAGGCTCCAAGCTCCAAAGCGGGCAGATTGCATCCGTTGCACTGATGGATGCCCGTTCCATTGCGGCAACGGCGGCGAACCAGGGCTATCTGACTGCAGCGACGGATCTGGACGTGCACTTCGGCAATCCGAAGTACTTTTTCGATGGGAAAATATACGCGAACCGCGTATTTGACAGCAAGGGCAAGGCAGATCCTGATCAGGAGATCAAATTCGGCCCCAATATTAAAGATTGGCCCAAAATGAGTCCGCTGCCGGAGAATCTGGTATTGAAAGTGGTATCCGAAATCCACGATCCCGTAACGACTACCGACGAACTGATCCCTTCCGGAGAAACCTCCTCCTACCGCTCCAATCCTTTGGGACTGGCAGAATTTACCTTATCCAGAAAGGACCCGGCTTATGTGGGGAAGGCCAAAGAAGTGCAGAAGGCTCAAAAGGCCATAGAAGAAGGCAAATGTCCTCTGGAAGTGTTAGAGGAGCTGAAAGAAGTAATGGCCGCAGTCCATACCCGTTTCCCGGAGGTGGGAGAAGGCAATCTGGGGATCGGAAGTACGATTTTTGCGGTAAAGCCGGGCGACGGTTCCGCCCGGGAGCAGGCTGCATCCTGCCAGAAAGTATTGGGCGGCTGGGCCAATATTGCCCATGAATATGCTACCAAGCGTTACCGCTCCAATCTGATTAACTGGGGAATGCTTCCCTTCCTGATTCCGGAAGGACAGCTGCCCTTTGAAAACGGAGACTACCTTTTTATTCCGGGGATTCAAAAAGCCGTACAGGAGAAACAGTCTGACATTTTAGCCTATTTGGTAAAAGACGGAGGGATTTCCGAATTTACCTTAAAGCTGGGGGACCTGACGGAAGATGAAAGGACGATTATTTTAAAGGGCTGCCTGATTAATTATTACCGTGATTCCAATGAGCAGGCGGAATAGAAGGAAGACGTTAGGACCGACAGGGACGATACAGCTGCCATAAGGGGCAAAAGCCCCGGCAGTCTGGAAAAGGAAGAGGTGTTTGAATATGGAAGGCAAAGAAAAGCAGAGACAGAAGGCGAATTGGAATATCCGGCCTTATCTGGCAATCGGGTTGACCGCTTTTATTGTAATCATTGCGAGTATTTCCGTATTTTTTCTGATCTACCGCTATCATGGCCTAAGCGCCAATCTTCGCCATTTTCTGGGCATTTTGCAGCCGGTGCTGATTGGGATGGTAATCGCTTATCTGATTAATCCGGTCGTGAAATTTGAAGAAAAATATTTATTCCCGGTGCTGAAAAAGCATATGAAGAAGGAAATAAAAGCCAAGAAGGCAGCCCGGACCCTGTCCGTCATCGGTGCGATTGCTTTCGTACTGGTAATTGTGGCCATCTTGCTGAATATGGTCATTCCGGAGCTTTATTCCAGCATTGAACGGATGGTGACCCAGCTGCCCCGACAGGTGGAATCGTTCCTGGCCTGGGTGGAGAATTATGTCAGCTCCGACAGTGAGATTTCCAATTATCTGGAGCAGGGATTGAACAAAGGGCTGGAATTTTTTGAAAATTGGGCCAAAACGGATTTCCTGCCCCAAACAAGGGATATGCTGACCTCGGTAACCAGCGGTGTGATCTCGGTTGTCCGGCTGCTTTTGAACATTATTATCGGGATTGTGATCTCGGTCTATATTCTGATCAGTAAGGAGCTGTTTGTAGGGCAGGCCAAAAAAATTGTATATGCCATTTTTCCGGCGGATAAAGGAAACGTGATTATTGAAACGGTCCGCAAAGGGAATGAAATATTCGGCGGTTTTATTTCCGGGAAAATTCTGGATTCCGCCATTATCGGCGTACTATGCTTTATCGGGCTTTATTTTTTGAAAATGCCCTATGTAATGCTGGTAAGCGTGATTGTTGGGGTGACGAATGTGGTGCCGTTTTTCGGGCCATATATCGGCGCCGTACCGAGTACCATCCTGATTATGCTGGCTAACCCGATCCAGGGCCTGTATTTTGTGATTTTTATCCTGGTGCTGCAGCAGCTGGACGGAAATATCATCGGTCCCCGGATTTTAGGGGAATCCACAGGCTTAAGCGCTTTTTGGGTGGTATTTGCCATTCTGGTAGGCGGCGGGATGTTCGGCTTTTTGGGTATGGTTATGGGGGTTCCTACGTTCGCTACTTTTTACTATATTATGCAGAAATTAACGGCATTCATTTTAAGACGGAAAGGGCTTCCGGAAGAAACGAAACATTATACGGAGGTAATCCGTATTGACCCGGCCTCCAAACGGCTGGATTACGAACCGAAGAAATAAGAAAAATACCATGTAGACAAAGACGTTAAAGTTTCATAAGGCTGCCGGCCTTGTGAAAAGTTACGATTTAAGTTTACATGGTATTATTTTTTTCGAATATTTTTGACATATATGGTATTCATGTGATACACTAAAATACAAATAATGTGATAATCAGGGGTATTGTACCCTTTTATAATATTTGAGGTGAAATCATTGGATAAGTACGAATACAAGCTGAAGCTGGAGCAGATTAAAAAGCTGGCAGAAGTAAAGGACTATAAAGGCTCCGCCCAGATTGCAGACAGCGTAAATTGGAAGAAAGTAAAAAGCGTGGCAACCCTGTGTATGATTGGGGAGATTTATGAAAAAAACCGTCAGCTGGAGGAAAGCAGGGAAATTCTGCTGATGGCGTATGACCGTTCCCCGGTAGGGCGGAATATCATTTACCGTTTGACCCTGGTCGCATTAAAATTGGGAAATCTGCAGGAAGCCCAGGATTATTATGAGGAATTTTTAGAAATTGCTCCGCATGATAATATGAAGTATGTATTAAAATACGAAATAGCCAAGGCCAAGGGGACGGAGCTGGAAGAACAGATCTCCATTCTGGAGGAATTTAAAGAACGGGAATATACGGAGGAATGGGCCTTTGAACTGGCTTATTTATATCATAAGGCCGGTAAGGAAGAGAAATGCGTGGATATTTGCGATGAGCTGATCCTGTGGTTTGGGGAGGGCCAATACGTAGAGAAGGCATTGGAGCTGAAAATGATGTATCAGCCCCTGAATAAGCTTCAGGAAGACAAGTACCGCAGGTTCAAGCAGAAGAAAGAAGGAATCGTGGAGGTTTCTCCCTATGATGAACTGTCCTCCGGGGAGATTGTCAGTGAAACGGTACAGATTCCCAGTATTCTGTCTGATACCGGGAAATTCAACACCGTAAACCTTCAGGAAGAGCTGGCAAAAAGCATGGAGCAGATTATGAATGCCACCAAGCAGGAAACGGTCAGCGATACCATGGAAAATATCAAAAAAATGGTAGGCGGGATTCCCTATTTGGAACCGGAAGAGATGGAAGAGCTGAAGGAACCGGAGGATTATTTGGATGAACCGGAAGAAGATTTTACAGGGGAGATTCCGGACCCGACCCTTCAGATTGATTTTCAGGATATGAGGTCGGATTTTCCTCAGGAACCGGAATCAGATTCTGCTTATCAAGGCATACTGGCAGAGGAATATGACGGGCAGTTCCGGCTTCGGATACCGGATACGCCAAGCCCGAATCTTCAGATTACGGGCCAGATGAGTATTGAAGATATTCTGGCAGAGTGGGAGCGGGCGAAGGAAGCGGCCCGTGCGGCGATTGCGGAAGCCGAGCAGCGGCAGCTGGATGATGCCAAAGCCAAAGCTCTGCGGGAAGCCCAAAGTATTATGGAACGGTTGACCGCAGAAATCCGGCTAAATCCGGAGCTGTTGGAACAATCTGCCGGCCGCAGGGCCGAGATCGGGGGCAACAGCGATGCGCAAAAGCGCGGCCCCGGTAGGGATTCGATCTTTCCGGGCCAGGAAGCTTCCGGGTTTCCGGATTCCCCAATGGGCAGAAATCCGGAGCCGGAATACGGAGAGGTGTCGGAATTAGAACAAGAACAAATGTTCGAAAACAATCCGGAAACCGGCGGTTTTCCCGGCCAGGCGCCGAATCTGCCGGACGGAGCCGATGCCCTGGGCCAGGAATCGGGAAGCGTTTCGGACGGAATGGGCTATCCGGATCAGGAGACCGGAACTGTGCCGGAAGGAACCGATGGTTCGGCGGGCCAGGAAGCTTCGGCTGAAACGTCTCCGGTATTACGGCCGGGGGCGGAATTAAAACAGAAACAGAAAGAATTGGAACGAAAGCAGAAGGAACTGGAGCAGAAGATTCTAAGGCGCCAGCAGCTGGCCCAGCAGGTATTGGAGCGTCCGGCGACGGATTCTGCAGTGAATAGAAGAAGAACCGGAAGGCTTCCGTCAGCGGAAGCCTTAGGGCAGGCACGTATGGAGGGGCAGACATCCCAAAAGCCTGTATTGGAATTAAATGAAGAGCAGAAAAAGATATTTACATATTTTACCTGTATCAGCGGGATGGAAGAGCAGCTGTGCCGGGCATTAGAGGGAGTAAGGCAGAAGAAAAAGGGCAGCAGGACTTCCCAGGCAGGAAACCTGATGATTTTAGGCGGAAAGGGCAGCGGAAAGACCATGCTGGCAACGAATTTTGTCAAAGCCTATCAGAAGCTTGTGGGACATACCGGTGGAAAAGTGGGTAAAATATCTGCGGTCACCTTAAATCAAAAGGATGCGAAAGCATTGCTTAAGGCGGTGGAAGGCGGATATCTGATTATAGAAAAGGCAGGTGATTTATCGAAGGAGTCGGTGGAAAAGCTTTCGGAGCTGATGGAGCTGGATACCAAAGGGGTTATGGTTCTTTTAGAGGATGACCGTACCGGAATGGAGCGGGCCATGAGAAAAAGTGCATCCTTTGCCGAGAAATTTACGGAAAAAATCGAAGTCCCTATTTTTACCAGCGACGAGTTGGTGGAGTTTGCAAAAGCCTATGCCAGAGAACAGAATTGTGTCATTGATGATATGGGCATTCTGGCGCTTTATAACAGCATCAGCAATATCCAGAAGCTGGATGAGGCTACCACACTGACGGAAGTAAAGGACATTATGGATGGGGCCATTTCCCGGGCCGGCCGCGGCGGGCTGAAAAAGCTGTTTGGCGGTAAACGGAGCACAGAGAACGGGCATGTGCTCATTAAGGAAAAAGATTTTCAAGAATAGAAAAGGGCGGTAAAGGACTATGATAAAATTTTCGGAATTAGATATGTATTTATTTGGAGATGGAACCCATTATGATATCTATAAAAAGCTGGGCGCACATCTGGAAGTGCGCAGGGGAAAGCCGGGAGTCTATTTTGCGGTGTGGGCGCCTCATGCTGCGAAGGTCAGCGTGATCGGGACCTTTAATGACTGGGACGAGACAGCCAATGAAATGAAACGGCTGGAGCCGATGGGCATCTACGAGGTATTCGTGCGCGGGGCCAGGGAAGATGATCTGTATAAATTTTACATTGAAACAAAGGACGGGCGGAAGCTGTATAAGGCAGATCCCTATGCGTTCAGCTGCGAGCTTCGGCCGGGAACGGCTTCCAAAGTGGCGGATATCGACAACTTTAAGTGGGCGGATACCCGCTGGATGAAGAAGCGCAGGGAAATGAAGGATATCCAGGAACAGCCCATGGCCATCTACGAGGTACATCCGGGCTCCTGGAAGCGCCATCCCGGAAAGGAAGACGAGGGCTTTTATACGTATCGGGAGCTGGCTCACAGCCTGACGGAATATGTGAAAATGATGGGTTATACCCATGTAGAGCTGATGGGGATTGCCGAATATCCCTTTGACGGCTCCTGGGGATACCAGGTGACCGGATATTATGCACCTACCTCCCGGTACGGGACACCTGAGGATTTCATGTATTTTGTGAATTATCTCCATAAAAACAATATCGGAATTATTTTGGACTGGGTTCCGGCTCATTTTCCAAGGGATGCCCATGGATTGGCGGATTTTGACGGAGAACCCCTGTACGAGTATGCAGATACCAGAAAAGGGGAGCATCCGGACTGGGGCACCAAAATTTTTGATTATGCCAAGAATGAAGTGAAAAATTTCCTTTTGGGAAGTGCACTAATCTGGGTGGAGCATTATCATATTGACGGGCTGCGGGTAGACGCGGTGGCATCCATGCTTTATCTGGATTACGGCAAGCAGGACGGCCAGTGGGTTGCCAATGAATACGGGGAAAACAAGAATCTGGAAGCCATCGAATTTTTCCGTCACCTGAATACCCTGGTACGCGGCAGGAATCCGGGCGTTGCCATGATTGCCGAGGAGTCTACGGCATGGCCCATGGTAACCGGAGATGCCGATAAGGGCGGGCTGAACTTTAATTTCAAGTGGAATATGGGCTGGATGCACGATTTCCTGGATTATATGAAGCTGGATCCCTATTTCCGGAAAGACAATCATAACCGTCTGACCTTTGCTATGAGCTACAATGAAGCCGAAAATTATATTCTGGTGCTTTCCCACGACGAAGTGGTGCATTTGAAGTGTTCCATGCTTAATAAAATGCCGGGACTTGGAAAAGACAAGTACGACAACCTGAAGGTGGGTTATGCGTTTATGATGGGCCATCCCGGGAAAAAGCTGCTGTTTATGGGGCAGGATTTTGCCCAGCTAAGGGAATGGAGCGAGGAACGGGAGCTGGACTGGTATCTCTTGTCAGAAAAAAATCACGAAGATGTACACAATGTAGTACGGGCGCTGCTGGAGATTTACCATAAATATCCGGCCATGTACCAGGATGATAACAGTTTCCGGGGATTTGAATGGATCAATGCCAATGACGGAGAGCAGAGTATTTACAGCTTTATCAGAAAGAGCCGCACCGGACGGAAGAATCTGTTGTTTGTCTGCAACTTTACGCCTATGGAACGGAAGGAATACCGGGTAGGAGTCCCGTTGAAACGTCAGTACAAGCTGATTTTCAACAGCGACAGCGAATGCTTCGGCGGCAGCGGGAAGGAACGTCCCCAGGTATATAAGGCGGAGAAACGGGAATGGGACGGAAGACCTTATTCTATCGGGTATGAGCTGCCGCCTTATGGAATTGCGATTTTTACTTATTAAAAATGGAAGGGCTTTCGGGCCGGGTTTTTGAGCCGGGAATGTTCCGGCAGGAATCAAAATCTGTTTTCCTGGGGCCGTCTTTTGAAAAAAGCTTCTTGAACACTTGCTGTTCAGGAAGCTTTTTTTATGAAAATACATGAAAAGAATTAGTACATAATACATCCAAAATAAGTAACGGTATTTTCCCCGTTGATATAATGGATGCCTGCAGTAGACGCTAAGCGGTTTACCTCCACACAGTAGCTTTCAATGGAAGGGTACAGAGTGTCCGGAAAACGGCAGGGAGCATCCGGATAGGTGCAGGTTTTGCAGCGATTGCAGCCTTCTGCCGAAAGAATCAAAAGATCCGGATACTCATTTCGAAAGGATTCGGCAATGTTGGGGCAGAGTGCATTGTGCCGTTCTTTTCCCTCCATCATACCTTCAAAATCGTAAGAATCTTCCAGCTCATGAACCGTTGTGAATACGAATAAATGTTGGTATTTTAAAATGCGGCTTTTACATTCTTCCAAAGTTCCGACTCCCGGCGGGCAGGCCCAGGTAGTTCCGTATTGTCCGCAGGAATTCATTTCGCATAAATGGCGTACATCCTGTGAGAATACCAAATCTGAGGTGGAGAGGAAGGCATACTCGTGAATACCCAGGGAGTCTTTGTGGGAAGCAATAAATTCTTGGATTGACATAGAAAATCTCCTTTCTTGGGGCAATATTTTACTGCTTTGTGAACAGCGCATAAATCGTAAAATAAAAAGAACATATGTTTAGAATGATTCTTCCTCCTCTGCGGGAAGCCAGGAAGAACTGAATTGTGCATCCTTGAACAGGGAGGTTAAACCGGTTATCTGTTTCAGGCGGAGGATTTCATCTTTATCCATTCCCAGATGCTTGGAGATCCAGGCATCGGAACGGCCCAATTCGTGAAGCTCTTTTACAATATTACTCATCAAGTCCACATTGTGGGAGCCTCTGGCCCGGTTGTGGCGAATGGTGCTGGCCATACGCTGGTCCAGGGGTTTGTCAATGACGGCTACCGGAAGCTGGCCGTTTTCCCGTGCGTAGATATCCGGATAATCCAACATAATGCGATAGCGGTGAAATCCGTCTACGATGATATAGGTATCCGTATCACTTTTATAATAGCATACAATCGGCATGGTGTAACCATCTTCTTTGATGCTGTCGTATAACAGCTGGAATTCCGGAGGCGCTACTGAATTAGGGTTATAGGTATTTGGTTCGATTTTTTCGATAGGGACGGAAACAACGTTGTAAACGGGACTTTTATTCATCTTAGGTATCTCCAATACTGCGGTATTTTTGTTTCAGCATATTAATGCGAAGCTGCTGCTGCCGGGTCAGGCCAAAGCCCATAAAACGGCAGAGGTGGTCATTTTTCAGAATACAATAGCACATGCGCTTCCAGCTTGGGATATCTTTGGTGGATTTTATATCGTCGGTATGGTCCGGGATATTGCCCACAAAGATGATCCTGGATTTTTTTAACAAGGTATAATTGGAAACACCGTTCCGCTGGATATTGTATCCGTGTTCCAAAAGCTCTGAAATAGTATTTTCTTCCAATCCCCCTCCGGTTTTGTGCCAGAATTCGATGGAAGTATTGAACTTTTTGATGTAATTGTTGCGAAGCTTGGTAGGAAGCGTATCCAGCAGGAATTTGGTATAGGATTTCCAGGTATGGCCCTCCGGCAAAGTCAGGTTCCGATATCCCATGGCCTTCGTTCTGCCGTAGATGGAAGCGAAGTTTACACCCCGTACCCGGCCAACCAGCTTGGTCCAGATGGCCGGGTCAATCACCCGGTACAGGTTCAGGCTTTCCTTGGCATAATCGTTAAAGGGAGAAGCCACCCGCATCTGATCCGGCTTTAATCCGGCCATGTAGTAGAGGTCGTATAAACGGTTATAATCATAATGAAAGGTGTAATTGGCATGCCAGACATCACTTAAAGACCAGTCATATATGGGAGAGGCACACCAGACGTCCTTAAACTGCTTGCTGATCCAGCAGGTTCCCTTATAGCCGTACCGGCGATTCAGGATGCCGCTGTAACGCTGCAGGGATTCGTCTGTCCGTATACCCAGCAGGCATACGGTTTTTTTGTTATCATGGGACATACGGTACCAGCGGCCGAACTGCTTGGCCAAATCCTCCTGATGCATGCGGTAGTGATAGGTAGTGATGGGGTTGTTTTTGAGATGGATGACATAGGGATGATTCGGCATAGGGCGTACCCAGGAAGACTCCTTTGTATCATCCCAAGGAAACCAGAACATTTCATAGCTGCTTAAAGCGGTACGGGTTGCCATAGGAAGACATACCCAGTAAGGCTCTACTTGATCTTGAATTTTTTCGAACGTACGTTCTACATATTCTGTCGTAACGGTGTATTGTGCTTCGAAGTCCTGATGGAAGACACCGATTTTCCTATGGGGGTAATATTTTTTTTGAAAATCCAAAGTCAGGTTCAGTAAAAGGCCGCTGTCCTTTCCACCGGAAAAAGAAACATAGATATTTTCAAATTCCTGAAAAATGTAATGCAGCCGTTCCTGTAAAGCCTCATAGACGTTTTGACTAATGTATTCTCTTTTCGTGCTGATCACCTCGCAATTCTATTCTCGCTGTCGATGTTTGTAAGCAATATTTCCATATTTTACCATATATCTTTTGGAAATACAAGTTTGCGGGGCGGCGGCGAGTGATGGCAGAGGAAGCAGTTTTTTTTGGTAACAGCACCTAAAGCGATGATTTGGGAATCAGAAAAAATTGAACTATTTTTTTAAGTAACATTTTTAGATTTAGTCATTTGATAATGAAAATTAGTTTCTCCGGATTTCTCAAATCCCAGTTTTTCGTAGAAAGCTCCAACTGGATTTTGTTTAAAATATTGTATTTCTATATCAGTATCGTTATATTTTTCTAATATTTCTTTTAATATCTTAGTTCCAATTCCTTTACCTTGATATTCGGAAATAATGCATATATTTCCTATTTCGTAATTACCATTTTCTAATACTTCTCCATTATAAAAACCAATATCTTTATTATCATAATGTATGACATAAGCATGTTCTCTTACCTGATTTATAAAATTTTCAAAATGTTTTTGCTGGTCTTCTTCTATCCATGCTCCCCAACATTCTTCTACATATTTTTTATATGCATTCTTTTTCACTTGATAAACAAAGTTATAATCATTATTAGTATATTTTCTTAATGTAATATGTTCAATCATCGGCTCATAGATGGCTGAATTGTGATTGATACTTTCAAAATAAAATTTTTCCATTGTTTATCTCCTTATTGAGATTTTTTCTCCCAAATATTTATTTACGACTATGTTATATACGAAACTATAAAACTACCAAAACAAAAGAAGTAAAAAAACGCACAAGTCATTTTCAAAAAGAAGATGGCTACAGCCCGCATAATTACTGGGGTTGTAGCCACTTTTCAGTTACGGATTACTTGTTCGTTTCTTTTGGACGACAATATATGCTGCGCCGACTGTAAGAAGGAATAATACGGAAATTCCGACAAAAATCATAACCGGCATGTTTCCGGATGAGTCTTTAAAAGAATTGCCATCTGTATGATCTCCCATGTGAATACCAAGACCGCTGTCTAAACCGTTTTGTTCGGGAGGAAGGTTTGAGAGAACTTTTTGTACTTCTTCAAAGGAATATAGATTGGGGCTGCCGGTATCTGTATCGGAGGAAACAGATTGGGGCTGTTCTGTGGTTTCTTCCAGCAATACTGAGTTTTCAGGAATTGGCTGCAATGTCAGGTCGGAACTATCGCTGATAGATATAATCTGATAAGAGTTCTCACGGCACCATAGCCCAAAGGGCTGCCGGAAATTCGGAGTTCCGCCCAGAAGATAAACCATGTCAGAATCTTCGGGGTGGTATTGTTCTTTGGATGCATCCTCTAAATGGCCGATATATTCTTTTCCGGTTTCATCATATCCGTAAGCAGGAATTTCCCATTGGCCTGTTTTTGCTAATTGCTCACTTAATTCTTCTTGCGTATAAATTCCCTGGTCTAATAATTCTTGCTGCGTTGTTTCATCAATTGGAAGTGCACGACTGACGGTACAGATTACATACCCTCCGGTAGGAAGTTCGACTGGAACCTGCCAGATATAATCTGCTGCTGATAAAGTTTTTTCCAACTCGGCGGAGGACAGCGTATCAGAAAGGAAAATATTTGTATCAATTCTTATTTTTACTGCAAGTTCATAAGCGATTCTTAAATCTTCAGGAATAGTATCTCCAGATGCAAAATTCATGCCGCATTGCAGAAAACGATTCTCCAGTTTTTGTAACTCCTGAAAATCTTCGCTTTCGGGGAGAGTTTCAATGTTGAAAGCTAATACGGTAGATTTTGTGCTTAGGCCGAAAATTATTACTAATAATACAACAATATGCAATTTTTTTTTCATATATTTAGTCCTCCTAAATGTTTATGGATATCTGAAAAGTACGGTACTCCGATATTTTCCTGTTCCAGAGGCGATTTTAGTTCCTTTAATCAAGCTATCAAGATTATAATATTGGTTTGGTATGCTATTTGCTGGATCTATAATCCATAATTCACGAGTAGATTTAGAATATCCAGCACAGACAATCGCATGTCCGCCTCCACTATTCCAACCCATAGAAAGAATAAATGGTTTTCTAAGATCTATACCATTAACAGCTCCGTCAAAGTTTACGGGGCTTCCAATAGACATGCCGATTTTTGTATAATGAGAAACATACTCCAGAGCTTTTATTTTATCAGTAGGACTGCCCACTTCATCAATGACACCACCCTTTACTTTTCTTACAGCATCAGATTGAGTAATTGTCTGTTGTGATGCCGGAAGGTCATATCTTCCAACCATTACAGCGCAAGCGACCCAGCACCAGTTGCCCATTTGTTGCTTTTGCCTGACAACGCCTAACTTGGTAGATTGCAATGCTCCTGAACTGTAAAAGGTGTAATGACTGCCATTATGATATAGAGGGGAAGTACGCATTTCTCCGGTTGGTTCCAGATAATACCAAATATTGCTTACCTTTACCCATCCGGTCAACATCCATCCCTGCGCATCAAAATAATACCATTTCCCATTTATTAATTCCCAACCGTTTGTGGTATAAGATCCATCTGCATGTTGATACCACCATCGGCCATCGGCAGCTTGTATCCATTGCCCACCATTGGCCAGCGTAGCGATGTCGGAATTATTTGTGGAGTGTTCCGAAATAAATTTTTCAGTAGAGGTATCTTCCGGAATCAACTCTTTTTTTTGTATTGAAGTATCTGTTTGCGATTTGTCTATGAAAGGTATTTCAGATAGAGCTTTTCCAACATCTTTGAAATCTTTCTCCTCTTCTGTAGACAATAAGGATGCAGATGCAGACAGCGGTACAAACATACAGCTAATGAGCAGCAACATAGGTAAAAAATTTTTTTTCATGAATTTTCATATCCTCCTTTCTGCCCTGCGTTCTGAAGATACAGAGGTAAGAGCAGGGTGTTTCTTCTTTGGTTTGTGTTTTCAGCGTAGCATATGTACAAAAAATATAAAAATGTGCCTTCTGCAAGTTAAGCCATGTAGGATCTGCTATCAGCGAAAGGCGGATAAATTTAATGGCTGTTTTTTCATAGCTACGCGGGAGAAACTATCATCCCTCCTTAAAAAAAATATTTGTAATACAATATATAAAAATTTAATATATCATATACACAATTTTAATAATTATATATTAAATTATATTATATAATTTGTCAATAATATTTTAAAAAATTATATTATAAAACAGGAATTATAAAAAAACTAATAAATATTCCACCTGATATAGCAAATTCAATTACAACAACTGCAAAAATGATTGTGAAAAAAACAGGCATATGCTAAAATATGTACAAAGTATTGGAAAAGCTGCCGATTAGGAATAACGGAATAGGAAGAATTGAGATTGCAGAGGGCAATTGCATTAGGCGGCGGAGGAACAAAGGGTGTTTATGAGGCAGGAGTCTGAAAAGCGCTGCTGGAGCTGGGGATCGACTACCAGATCACAACCGGAACCTCCATTGGAGCCGTGAACGGGGCGATGATGGCAACCAGGGAGTATGAAAGGGCCTGTGAAATTTGGGATACCATAGAGATAGGCGATATCATGTCGGACGGGCTGAACCTGAGTACGACTATTGAGGGAATGTATAATCAGAGGGATGCCATTGGACCGTTTTTAAAAAATATGTCAAAAACAAGGGGGCCGATATCTCGCCCTTTCTGTCCTTTATTGACCGATTGATCGATGAGGACAAGGTATGGGCCTCCGATGTGGATTACGTGCTTGTGACGGTACAGTTTTTCTCTCTGAAGGCGATGGAGCTGTCCAAAGAGGAAATTCCCTATGGAATGCTAAAAGATTTTATCATGGCATCCTCTTCTATTTTTCCGGTATTTCCCATGCATAAGATTGGGAACGACCTATATCTGGACGGGTGCTATTATGATAATCTGCCCATTGATTTAGCGTTAAAAATGGGGGCGGATGAGGTGATCGCAGTGGATCTGCACACGACACCCCAGCATCCGGGCTATGTGAATAAGCCCTATGTAAAATATATTACCCCCAGCAAGTCCTTGGGAACCATGCTGAACTTCGATCGGGAAGTGCTGGAGTTTAACCGTAGGTTGGGCTATTACGATACGCTGAAGGCTTTTGGACGGATGGATGGTTATGAGTACTGCTTTTATCAGGAAGACCTGGATCAGTATCAGGAGGAGATCTGCGCCTTTGTCAGCCGGGTGGCCCGTACGGAGTCCTATTTGACGGAAGGAACTTTCAGCAAGTTTGTAAAGCCCAGGGACAGCTGGAATTGGAAAAGTACAAGGCGGAGGCGATTTCAGTGAGCATATTCGAATATGATGAAGAAAAAGAATTAAAACTGATTCGGGAATTGGAATATCAAGAAGGTGTTCGCCAGGGAATAGAACAGGGAATAGAACAAGGAATAGAACAAGGAATACAGCAGTCGATATTGAATTTGGCCGCAGAGCTTGGACCGGTAACGGGAGGAATAAAAGAGCAAATCCAGGGGATTTCTGACACAGGAATCCTGCAAAAACTGCTGAAGTGTGCGTCCAGGGCGGACACAATGGAAGCTTTTTTGAAAGAAATAGACAGGATGGCTGCGGGAAACCGGTGAGCCGGAAGGAACAGGGGGGAGCGGGATTGCAGAGGGCAATTGCATTAGGCGGCGGAGGAACGAAGGGCGCTTATGAGGCGGGAGTCTGGAAAGCGCTGCTGGAGCTGGGGATCGACTATCAGATCGTAACCGGAACCTCCATTGGAGCAGTGAACGGGGCGCTGATGGCAACCAGGGAGTATGAAAGGGCCTGTGAAATTTGGGATACCATAGAGATAGGCGATATCATGTCGGACGGGCTGAACCTGAGTACGACTATTGAGGGAATGTATAATCAGAGGGATGCCATTGGACCGTTTTTAAAAAATATGTCAAAAACAAGGGGGCCGATATCTCGCCCTTTCTGTCCTTTATTGACCGATTGATCGATGAGGACAAGGTATGGGCCTCCGATGTGGATTACGTGCTTGTGACGGTACAGTTTTTCTCTCTGAAGGCGATGGAGCTGTCCAAAGAGGAAATTCCCTATGGAATGCTAAAAGATTTTATCATGGCATCCTCTTCTATTTTTCCGGTATTTCCCATGCATAAGATTGGGAACGACCTATATCTGGACGGGTGCTATTATGATAATCTGCCCATTGATTTAGCGTTAAAAATGGGGGCGGATGAGGTGATCGCAGTGGATCTGCACACGACACCCCAGCATCCGGGCTATGTGAATAAGCCCTATGTAAAATATATTACCCCCAGCAAGTCCTTGGGAACCATGCTGAACTTCGATCGGGAAGTGCTGGAGTTTAACCGTAGGTTGGGCTATTACGATACGCTGAAGGCTTTTGGACGGATGGATGGTTATGAGTACTGCTTTTATCAGGAAGACCTGGATCAGTATCAGGAGGAGATCTGCGCCTTTGTCAGCCGGGTGGCCCGTACGGAGTCCTATTTGACGGAGGGAACCTTCAGCAAGCTTGTAAAGCCCGGGGACAGCCGGAAGCTGTGTGGAAATATTGAGGAGCACATCGGAAAACATACTTATACAAAGCAGGATTATTTTGTAGGCGCAGCGGAAATCTGCGGGGAAATATTTGAAATTCCAAAGGAAGAGCCCTGGTATTTGTCGGAATTTACAGAGCATCTGTTTCACAGGATGTTGCCGGAGGAGCAGGCCGGACTTGGTCTTTTTAGCGGGAAAGGGTCCATGGAGCTGGCAGCCGGACTTGCGGAACTGAAGCGGAAAAAGGACAGCAGATATATTACGGGCTGTATTTACCATGCCTACCGGAAGGGAAAGATTGATTTGACGGAACAGCTTGGGCTTTTGACATTTGTACCCTATGAACTGGCAGCCGCGCTGTTTTTACTGACGGTGGATGAGTGAAAAACAGAATCGGAAGCACCAGAAAAAGAAAATAGGCATATACTATAGTGAAGTCAGGATTGGGAGAATATCATTGGACTATAAACAGGATGAATTTTACAGAATGACAAGCGGCGCTTCCCAGAAAATGCCTTTTTATATGACCTACCCCATGCAAAATATCTTCCTGGAGGAAGCGGAGTATGAGCGTGATATGGACCGGCTGAAGGGGTTATATCCTCAGGAAGTCCGGGGCATTCAGGATTTCGTGGACGAGGAATGCGATAAGATGGAATACGAAGGAAGCATGATGTTTGATGAGTATCCGGATCGGCTGATGCTGAAAAATATTGTAGATCGTATTTATCAGAAGACGGCCCAGCCTATAGATTTCGAAGCGGAGCAGTATGAAACGGTTGAATCTGAGGAACTGCGGCTGGTAGGTTCGGGAAGGCCGCCCTTTGGCCCGCCGCCCGGCCCTCCAGGTCCTCCAAGGCCGCCCTTTGGGCCACCGCCCGGGCCGCCCAGACCCCCAAGACACGATTCGGGACTTCGAAACCTGATTGAAGTCATGCTCTATAACGAGATGTATAACCGCAGATGCCGCCATAGAAGATGTAAGCGCTGGTGGTAATTTCGGGCCGGAGTGGATGATGGAAAGGGGATACCGAAAATAAGTGGATGCGGATGGCTGCAATCACAAAAAGACGGACAGAAGGATGTGTCTTCTGCCCGTCTTTTATATAGGAAACACCTGGTGATATGCGGATGTACCTTTTAGCCTGCCACAAATACGATTCCGTATGCTCCGGGGCCGATATGGGTTCCGATGGTGGGGCCGATCTGCAGTCGGCTGTCCGGGGAAAAACCGTTTTCCGACAGCTTATGTTCCAGCTTTTCACAGTTTTCAACACCGTAGCTGTAGATGGCGTAAAGGGGGAAGTTCTCGTCCCTTCCCATCTCTTTGAAACGGTTTAAGATTCCGGCCATGGCTTTGCCTTTGCCAAGAGCCTTTCCCAGAACGCCAATCCCACCCTCCTTGGTCAGGGTGATAATGGGTTTTACATTGGCCATGGTCCCGATGGCTGCCGATGCCCGGCTAAGCCGCCCGCCCTTATAGAGGTATTCCAGAGTATCCAGTGCGGCGATTACCTTGACCCGGGATTTTAGCTCTCCGATTTTGGCGGTGATTTCCTGAGCCGAAAGCCCCTCCGATACCAGCCGGCAGGCATAATCGGCCATAATTTTAATGGTAAAGGTAGCGGAAAGGGAATCAATGATATAGATATTTTCATAATCCACCATGCTTTTGGCTAAATGGGCGCTTTGGCAGGTGCCGCTTAGATTCGAGGACAAAAGAATGCAGATGACGGAATCCCCGTCGTCCTTGGCGCTTTGGAAAAGCTCCAAAAAGGCTTGGGGAGAAGGCTGGGAGGTATGGGGGAACTTACTGCTTTTCTCCAGAAGGCGGTAAAAATCGTTTCGGTCCAGATTCACGCCCTCAATATAATTTTCATTTCCCAGGGTAATGGTAATCGGGATCAGGCACAGGTTTTTTTCCCGAATGTCTTCCTGTGTATAATCGGAAGAAGAGTCCACGGCTATTTTTATCATAATTCATTCCCTTTCTTTGAGGTTTTAAGGCCAAATAGTTTGAAAATCAAAATAAATACAAATTACATGTATCATAGCCGATTTCCCGGGCGATGTCAAGGATTTTTTATGTGGACAGGGGCAGGAAAAATGGGTATAATCGTAAGGGTAACGAATGGAAGCAGTTCTTCAAGGAGAAATGAATGGATGAGATAACAGCGCTTTTTGATAAATATTTCACGAAAGACCTTTTACAGGCCATCTTAAGCAACCCCCGCAGCAAGGAAGCGGCCCGGAAAATCCAGATCCGCCCGGTGGAGCAAAGGGGCGGGATTTTGTTTCAGGCCAGTATTTATAAGGATAATAAGGTATATCATCAGAATTTGGAACGTACCATGGCCATATCCCAAACCGCAGCATGGATGCAGGAGTACCGGCAGCTGGAAGTGTCCGCTGTATGCGGACAGGCTCATGTATTGGTCAGCAAGAAGGGGCAGGTCACCATCAAGGAAAAGAAGGGGACGGGCTGTGTAAAACAGAGGGATTTGTCCCATAATAGAAAGAAACGGTATCTTTTGGATACGGAGCGGCCCATTGGATTTTTGGTGGATCTGGGCGTACAGACCCCGGAAGGGAAGATCGTAAACGCCCGATATGATAAATTCCGTCAGATCAACCGTTTTCTGGAATTTATCGAGGATATCCTTCCGAAGCTTCCCAGGGAACGGGAGGTGAATATCCTGGATTTCGGCTGCGGGAAGTCCTATCTGACCTTTGCCATGTACCATTATTTAAAGGTACAGAAGGGTTACCAGGTTCGGATTACCGGGTTGGACTTAAAGGAGGACGTCATTGAGAAGTGCAGTGGTTTGGCGGAAAAATATGGGTTCGAGGGGCTTCATTTTGCAGTGGGGGACATTGCCGGATATTCTGCCGAAGGGCCGGTGGATATGGTTGTTACCCTTCATGCCTGTGATACCGCTACGGATTATGCGCTGAATCAGGCCGTTTGCTGGGGAGCAAAGGTGATTTTATCGGTGCCCTGCTGCCAGCATGAGCTAAATGGCCAGATTCAAAATGAGCTGCTGGCTCCGGTTCTGAAGTACGGGCTTTTAAAGGAACGGATGGCGGCCCTGATTACCGACGGGCTGCGGGCGGAAATACTGGAAAGCAGAGGCTACGACGTTCAGGTATTGGAGTTTATTGATATGGAGCATACCCCAAAGAATATCCTGATCCGTGCCGTAAAAGGGAAAAGAGAGCAAAAACCGGAACATTATCGCCGGCTGGCGGAATTTCTTCATGTAAACCCGACACTGGCAAGACTGCAGGAGGAAAGGACAGACGTGAATGCATAAAAAAATTATAAAATTCGTAGTGCTGCTGTTGATTTTCTGCGGCTCTTTAACGGGACTGAGCCTGCTGACGGATACGGACAATGTGGACTTGACCTCGGAAATGCCGGAGGCAACCCTTCCGGTCATTTACCTTCAGAAGGGCAATACCTATATAAACGAGCTTTTCGGATGTAAGGGGGAAATGGATCCTTTGAGCATCCGTGATACGATCACGCCCCTGTCTGCAGATATGGTGCTTCCGGTAACGATCCAGACCTTCCAGTCCACGGTGGAGGAAATTTCCTATGAGGTGCGGACGATGGATACCACCCGGCTGTTGGAGAACACCAAGGTGGAGGAATTCAACCAGACGGAAGGGGTAATTACGGCTCAGCTTCGGATTCAGAACCTGTTGGAGGAAGAACAGGAATACCGGCTGATGATTACGTTAAAATGCGAGGATGAGGAAATTCGTTATTATACCAGGATCATACGGGCTGAAAACTGCAGGGTGGACGATACGATCCAGTTTGCATTGAATTTTCATGAAAAAACTTTTGACCTGGCGGAAGCGGCCCAGCTTGCCCTATATTTGGAGCCCAATGCGGAAGGGGATAACAGCACTCTGCAGAAGGTAACGATCCATTCCAGCCTGAATCAGATTGCCTGGGGTTCTTTTGAAGGAACTGTTTTAAAAGACCCGGTTCCTTCCCTGTGGGAAATCAGCAGCTCCTATAATACCGTAAAGCTGAACTATGTCATGGCTTCCAACGGGGAAAACGGAGAACAGGAGTTCTATAATGTGGAGGAATATTACCGGGTACGCTACAGCGCAGTCAATGACCGCATGTATTTGCTGGATTATGAAAGGACCATGAATGAGATTTTCCGGGGAAGCGGCCCCCATATGTCGGAAAATGCTATTTTGCTGGGAATCCGGGACCAGACTGTAGATTATGCGGTCAACGAGAGCGGGACGATCATAAGCTTCGTACAGGAAGGAGATCTTTGGAGCTATAACAGCGTAACCAACCAGCTTTCCCTAGTGTTCAGCTTCCGGGGGATTGAAGGCATCAATGATCGGGAAAACAACCCAAACCATGCGATCCGCATCATGCGGGTCAGTGAAACCGGAAGCATTGATTTTGCCGTTTACGGTTATATGAACCGGGGAACCCATGAAGGTTATACCGGTATCGGGGTGTACCATTATGACAGCATTGCCAACACCATTCAGGAGGAGCTGTTCGTACAGTCCGACCAGCCCTATCAGCTGATGAAGGAAACCTGGGGGAAGCTTTTTTATGTCAGCGACGAGGGATTTTTTTACATGCTGACAGAAGATAAGCTCTATAAAATCCGGTTGGAGGACGGAAAGAGCCAGGTGCTTTGCGAGGGCCTTGCAGAAGGGAATTTTGTGGCATCTTCGGACGGCCGATACGTAGCCTGGCAGGATGAAACGGAAAAAAACTGCCTTACCGTGACGGATCTGGACAATGAACGCCAATGGCAGATGGAAGGGGCGGAAACGGAATGGCTTTGGCCCATCGGATTTGTGGAAAGCGATTTTGTCTACGGGATTTCCAGACAAGCGGAAGGAGGGGCCGGAAGGAACCATCCGATGTATCGGGTAATAATTGTGGATAAGGAGCAGCAGGTGGTGAAGGAGTATGAAAAAGCCGGCTACTTTATTACCGATGCCTGGGTGGAGGCTTCTACGGTGCTTTTGGAACGGGCGATACAGAGCAATGATGCATATGTGGCGGTGGAAGGGGACGCCATTATGAGCCATGAACTGGAAGCTTCCCGGAATATTCAGGTAGGGACCATTGTGACGGAACAGAAGCAGACGCAGGTAAAGCTTGTGACCGAACAGGAGTTTGTCGCAAAGTCTCCCCAGATTCTGACTCCCCAGGAGATCGTGCCGGAGCAGGAGAAGCTGGTGGCCTTAAAGAGCAATCCGACTCCGGGGCGCCTTGTAATTTATGGGGCGGGAAGAGTGGTTTCCTGTACCTGGGATGCGGCGGAAGCCGTACGTGCGGCCGATGAATGTGCCGGGGTGGTGATTCAGGAGGATTACCGGTATCTTTGGAGGAGAGGCAGGCCGAGCAGTATTACCATGGCTAATAAAGTAGTGTTGAGCCAGGAGGAAGTGGACAGTACCATGGATATGACAACACGTTGCCTGTTGGGGCTTTTGAAAGCGGAAAATATCAGCCTTTTTGATGTGGGAGGGTTGATGAATGCCGGGGAAGCGCCGGGACGGATTCTGCAGGAGGCTATGCCCTATGCTCAAATTCTGGATTTGACCGGATGTACCTTATCTCAGGTACTGTATTATGTGGGGCAGGGAAACCTGGTATTTGCCCTGGGAGAGAACCGGGAGCCCCTGTTGGTGGCCGGCTATGACGAGCATAACGTAATCCTATATGACCCCATTACGAATACTACCTACCGGAAGGGCCTTACGGACGGCGAAGAGGCATTTTCCGCAGGGGGGAATGTATTTATCACCTATCTGAAGGATGAATATCCCAGTGCCCCTTAAGTTTTGACGTTATTCTTCCGAAATAGTAAATGCAGATATATGGCAGTCAAACAAACTTGCCGAAAGAGCTGCCGCAGATAAGGATTGCAGGACAGCCGATAAGACTTGCCAAAGGGCCGGCCGCAAATGAGGATGGTTTGCGGCTGCCCGGAATAATAATTGTTTCGGAAGAATGAAAACGGGGTACTGATATGCGGATAGAGAATACCGGAATCAATGAAATCAGGAACGTGAATACGTCCATAGAAGCAAAAGGGTCTGATACTGTAAAAGCGGGAAACACCGGACAGAAAGGGATTTCTGTAGGGTGGGAAGACCAGTCCGCCTGCGGCGGACATGGAGTGGCCTCCACCACAGTAGAGAAGGCTCTTTTTTCATTGGAATCAGAGCTGGAAAAGATAAAAAGGGATGCGGGGAATATTGATTTTGAACTCATCAAGACCCAGATGGCAGTGCTGGCAGGCTCCCTTTCCAGCGAAGATATCAGAAATTTGTCCAAGGAAGGCTATTCCCTGAATGATACGGATGCAGGGACGATTGTGACCGTCATGGACAAGATCAAGATGGAGCTGGCAAAGGCCGGGAAGGATATCAGCGCTTTCGGGGACAGCCTGTCCATGGAGCAGCTGGAAGCCATGACCGGGAATGCGGTTCAGGCCAGCCGGATGGCGGCGGATTTAAAGGAATGCCAGGACGGGGATATTGCATATCTGGTGGAAAATGAACTGGAGCCTACCATTGAGAACTTATATTGGGCCCAGCACAGCGGAAGCAGCAAAAGCGGTAAGGGCCAGCCTCTGCCGGAGGATGCGAACCTCCGCAGACAAATAGAACAGATGATTGAGCAGGCCGGACTTCCGGTCAATGAGACCACGTTCGGCTATGGGGAGCTGCTCTTTGAGAATCAGCTTCCCCTGACCCCTGAGAACCTCGTCTATGTAGACCGGTTAAAGAATGCGCAGCTTCCCCTGTCCGGGGAGGCGGTAACCCAGGCGGTTTCCAGGGCGGTTTCGGAAGGGAAGGCGCCGAAGGAAGCCTATATGCTGGAAGGCTATAGCTATGAGGAACGGGCGGAAGCAGCCTGGCAGGTTGTGGCAGAAGCCGATGAAAAGACAGTAGAAGCGGCGGCGGATGCCGGGAAAGAAATTACGATAGAAGCCCTTGCCGAGGCGGAGCAGGAAGCCTCCCGGCAGACAGGGAAAGGCCAAAGGGCCGGACAGCAGGCCGCCGGGGAGAGCCAGGACGGCAAGCTTCTGACGGCAAAACGCCAGCTGGAAGAGATCCGCTTAATGATGACGGTCCAGGCAAATTACCAGCTGCTGAAGAAGGGAATTTCCATCGAAACCTTGGAGCTGGAACAGCTGGTAGAAGAGTTAAAGTCTTTGGAAAATGATTACTATAAGACGATGTTGACGGGACGTGGAATCGAGCCTACGCCGGAGAATACCGCATTGTTCCGGAATACGACAGAGCAGATCGCGGCCTTAAAGGAATATCCGGCTTATTTGCTGGGACGGCACAGCCTGGATTCGGCTACCGTAGAGGGACTTTGTGAAAGCGGCAGAAGTATGCAGGCGGCCCTGGAACAGGCCAGTGAAGCCTATGATACGATGATGACAAAGCCCCGGTCCGATCTTGGGGATTCCATGAAAAAGGCGTTCCGAAACGTGGATGACATCCTGCGTGACCTTCAGCTGGAACCCACCCGGGCAAACCAGCGGGCCGTTCGTATTCTGGCTTATAATGAGATGGAAATCAATGCGGAAAACATCAGCCGGATCAAAGCTGCGGATGAAAAGGTGCAGAACTTGTTTGAAGACATGAAGCCGGCGGTGGTTTTGGAAATGATCCGGGAAGGGATTCATCCGCTGCAGACGGACATTGAGACCTTAAGCCGGAAAGCGGAAGAGATTGCCGGGCGGCTGGATCCCGGACAGGAAGAAAAATACAGCAAATATTTATGGACATTAGAACAAAATAAAGAGATTACACCGGAGGAAAAAGAGAGCTATATCGGCATTTACCGGTTACTGCGCCAGATTGAAAAAACGGACGGAGCCGCAATCGGTGCGGTTCTAAATCAGGGAGGGGAGCTTTCCCTGAAGAATCTGCTTGGAGCTGTCCGCAGCAGGCAGAAAAAGGGCATGGATGTTACGATAGACGGCCGGTTTGGCGCCGCAGAAGAAGTAAACCGCAAAGAAGCGGCCATTCACCAGCAGGTGGAAGCGGCTTACCAGACCGATTGTGCGAAAGATGCTCTTTCCCGCCTTACTCCGGAAGGAATTGCCGAAAGCGTAGCCAGTGGGGAATGGCAGGAATTGACGCCGGAGCAGCTTTTAGAGCAGCTGATTAAGGAGCGAAGAAGCGAAGAGACGCCGGGGCAGGAAGAACGCTACTATCAGCAGCAGTCGGTCTGGCTTGGGGAAGGACAGAAAGCGGAGGATGCGGTGCTGCAGCTTCTGGATGATTATCAGCTTCCCTTTGATACTTGGCATATCCTGGCGGCAGGCCAGATGGTAAGCAATCGGAACAGCGTGTATAACAAGCTGTTTGACAAGGAATGGATGGAGAAAAATCCGGATTTGCAGGAGGCCAAGGAAACGCTGCTGGAGGAATTTGCGGAAGCGGTGAAGACTCCGGAGGATATGGCCAAGGCCCAGATGGCATTGGCGGAAACGGCGGAGCGGGTCATGGAAACCATGATCAATGATAAGGATGCGACAAGCCAGTCCGTGCGGGATCTTAGGGTGCTGCGGACCCAGATTCAGCTGGGAGGCGCCATGAGCCGGGAAGAAAATTATGCGGTCCCGGTATTGATTGCCGACGAGATGACGAATGTACAGCTGAAAATTGTCCGGGGGAAAAAGACCCGGGGTATGGTGGATGTGCTGTTTGAAACGGAAAAGCTGGGAAAAGTTGCGGCGCGGTTTACGGTAACGGAACAGCGGCTGGAAGGGTTTGTTTCTTCCGACCGGGCGGATACGCTGGAAATGCTGAAGCAAAGGGAAGAGCAGCTTTTCGGAGAAAGTGCGGGAAATGCGGATAAACATACGCAGATGGAGTATTCTTTGCAGCAGAACCTTTCCCTTTCCGATTTTACAAAGGGCAGGAAAAACCAGCCCGATCCCAAACAGTCGGGAGAGGATTACCAGGTTCAGACCAGGGATTTATATGCAATGGCAAAAGCATTTATAGAAACAGTAAAACAAGCAGGATAGAGGAGAAGATTTCATGAAAATTAATCACAATATGTCGGCAATGATTGCCAATAACCAGTTACAGATCAATGAAAACGGCCTTTCCACTTCCATTGAACGGCTGTCCTCCGGTTTAAAGCTAAACCATGCGTCTGACGATGCGGCAGGCGTTGCGATTGCTACAAAAATGCGGGCGCAGATTAAGGGCTTAGACCAGGCATCCCAGAATGCTTCGGACGGGATTTCCGTAGTGGAGACTACGGACGGCGCCCTTCAGGAAGTGACCAATATGCTCCAGAGAATGCGGGAGTTGTCGGTACAGGCAGCAAACAGCGGTGTTTATTCTCAGGAAGACCAGGAGGCAATTCAGGCAGAAATTGACTCTTTGACAGAAGAGATTGGGCGCATTTCCCGGGATACCGAATTCAATACCAAGAAGCTGTTAGACGGCAGCCTGGATCAGCGGGTATATACAAACAGCCGTTCGATCAGTAAGATAGATATTTCCGATTCCGTGGCATCTGCCAATTATGAGATTACGATGACAAAGGATGCCAGACAGGCGGTTATTTTTGGGGACACCGTATCCACGACTACGAATCCCCCCATTCCGGCCGGTGTGATCAGCATCAACGGTGTGGAAGTGGAGATCACGGAAGGCCAGGATATGGACAGTGTGTTCCAGAGCCTGCGGGAGGCTGCGGAAAAGGCAGAGGTAAACTTGTTTGCAGTAGATGTGAACGATACCAATGTTTCCAATTTAGACGGAAAGGCAGAGGATGCAGGCTATACCCCGGCGGATTTCAAGCCCGGAAACCGTCTGGTTATGGTTTCCGACCGGTATGGCAGTTCTGCGGAAATTAAGATTACCACCACAAATGACGATCTGACCACGTATCTGGGGCTTCCCCATTCCGCAATTGTAAAAGGCATTGACGCGGAACTGGAATTGGGAGACGGATTCTCCAAACAGGCCAGCTATACCTGTGACGGTACGGAAGTCAGCATTACGGACCGGAACGGATTTAAGATTACCTTTGAAGCCGGGGTAGGAACGGCCGGGACTACCTATCGTGATCTGGATACCCAGGCGGCAGAAGGAACTTCCGAAAACAATGTACAGTCGTCTACGACCACCGGGACACCGACGAAAGACCTGAATTTTGAAGTGACCGATATCGGTACCATGACACTTCAGATCGGGGCCAACGAAGACCAGGTAATGGAAGTGCGGATTCCGTCTATTTCTCCGGAACTGCTGGGGATTGATCAGATTAACGTCTGCACGATAACCGGAGCGGACCGGGCCATTACCAGCTATGATAAGGCCATTGCCAAGGTCAGCGAATCCCGTTCCCGTCTGGGGGCGTTCCAGAACCGCTTGGAACATGCGGTAGCCAGCCTGGACGCAACGGAAGAGAATATGACGGCGGCCTTGTCCCGGATTGAAGACGTGGACATGGCGTCCGAAATGTCCACCTACACTCAGTATACGGTTCTGCAGCAGGCAGCAACGGCAGTGCTGGCCCAGGCCAACGACATTCCGCAGCAGGCCCTGCAGCTTCTGCAATAAGACTGAAATTGCGGCATAATACGTGAAATTGGGAACATGCGGCTGCCCGAGACAAGCAGTCACCGGACAGCCGCAGGATGGGAGCAGAGATGGACGCAAGTAAAAAACAGGAATTTACCAGGCGGATCAGCAACAGCAACCGGGGCGGAATGATCGTGGTGATCTATGATATTTTTTTCACATACGCAGACGAGGCCAGGGAATACTGGGACAAACAGGAGTATGAGGCTTTTAAGGATGCCCTGCGCAAAGCCCAGCGGACCGTTGCACAGCTTAGGGACGGCCTGGACTTTCGGTATCCCATAGCGAAAGAGCTGTATCCCCTGTACCGGTTTGCCCAGGAGCAGATTGCAGCCTGCTTTTACCGGAACAGTCTGGACGGTCTGGACGCTGCACAAAAGGTCCTGAGGAATCTGTATGCCGGATTTGTGGAAGCGGCAAAGCAGGATTCCTCAGAACCTCTGATGAAGCATACGCAGCAGGTTGTGGCGGGAATGACGTATCAAAAGGGCAGTTTGACGGAAACCTTTCAGGATTCCGACAGTTCCAGAGGATTCTTTGCATAAGAATCCTCTATTTGTTTTACTCTGGACAACAGGAACTTATAACGCAGCTGCACGGCGTTGACTTGGTAGATACAGCTGTCGATTAAGTCCGGGTCTACCACGTTTTCAAAATTGGAATAGGCAAGCTGCAGCTCGCATTTGGTTTTTTCGATGTCATCCAGAAGTAATGCATAATTTGTCTCGTTGGGTATTGTCTGTTTAAAAATACGAATCAAGGCTATCCCTTCCTTTACGGTAACTAAATTACCTCTTTTTACTAAGTATAATCAGGAATTTCCAAATCTATACAAAAAACGGAATAAAAAAATCAATTTTGTATATATTTTTAGTAAAAGACAGACTGTAAAAAGGGGAAAATCAATGGATTATGGAGTAATTGCAATTGTGGCAATTTGTGTGCTGGTACTGGTTATCGGCGTTTTGAAACAGAAGGCAAAGCTGGTGTTTCAATTTTTTGCCCGGGCGGCAGTGGGGTTGGTCTGCATCTATTTCTGCAATGAATTTCTGGCAATGCAGCATATTTCCGTGTCGGTGGGATTGAATCCCGTAAGCTTTTTGACAGTCGGAGCCCTTGGTTTTGGCGGGTTTGCGCTTCTTTACGGAATTATGTTTTATCAGCTTTTGTAAGTATTTTACAAAAATCAGGAAAAACAAAATTAGAGGTAGACAAAGGGAATGACATGCTATATAATCCAAAATACAAAAGCGAGGTGATGAATTGGGATTTTAAAATTTTCGTGGACACTGTTGCTGCTGCTGATTGCAACTGCCACGGATCTTGGCACAGGCAAGGTCAGGAACCGGCTGATTTGTCTGGGGCTGTTTACAGGCACTTTGTTTCAAATATGGGAGTTTGGACTTTGGGGCCTCTTCTTATCTGCGGTGCAGATACTCTTTCCGGTTATCGTATTATTTCTTTTATTCTTGATGCATGCGCTGGGCGCAGGCGATATCAAACTGTTTTCCGTAATTGGGTGTATTTGGAATCTGAAATTTTTGTGTTATTGTATGTTTTTTTCTTTTCTGACAGGAGCTGTTTTTTCCTTGGGAAAGCTGCTCTATCAAAGAAATCTAATTGCACGTCTGATGTATTTTTGCCGTTATGTAAAGAATTCCCTGGAAAATAAAAAGCTTGGGGTTTACGACCGGCAGTCTGATGGAAAACAAAATACCATTTGTTTTACAACTGCAATACTGACGGGGTTCTGTATTGCAATGGGGGTGATTATGTGAAAAAAGTAACAATCGCCATCTGCGATACGCAGGAGGCGTACCGGGAACGACTGGCCGAGTATTTTATTCGCAGAAAGGGCAGCCAGGCACAGGTGTTTACTTTTTCCGGCCGCAGGATGTTCCGGGAAAAGCAGAAGGAGACCCGGTTTGACATGGTTCTTTGGGGAACGGGCTTTGAAGAGATCCCGGCTAAGGCGGGAGAAGACAGCTTATGTATGTACTTAAGCGAAACGCCGGAACCGGAGGAGGAGAAGGGGGCTGCCGTATTCAAATACCAATCGGCGGAGGAAATCTGGCGGGAGATGTTTGTGCATTACCGGGAGCTCGGGAAGAAGAACGGTTATGTTTCCAGACAGGAGAAGGAGATTATCGGTATTTATTCCCCGACCCACAGCAGGCTGCAGACGCCCTTTGCCCTGACATTGGCCCAGCTTCTGGCGCCGGATAAGAAGGTGCTGTATGTAAATCTGGGAGAATGGGCAGGTTTTGGCAGCTGGATGGAAGAAAGCTATCCCAGGGATCTGGCGGATCTGATGTACTTTATTTCCTGCCATGGCGTGAAAATCCAGGGGATTTTGGAAAGCGTCGTACATTCCGTCCAGCATATTGACTATATTCCGCCTATGACGGACGCACAGCTGCTCTGTGAGACTTCGGCAGAGGACTATCAGAAGCTGTTGCTGCTTTTAGCGGAGAAGACGGATTACGAGGTGATCCTTTTGGACTTCGGGATTATGATTCCCGGCTTCTTTTCCCTGTTGGAACAATGTATCCGGATCTATCAGGTGCTGGACACGGGAACCCTGGCCCGGGGACAGTGTACCCAGTTTGAGGAAAGCATGCTGAAGCAGGGGATGTCTGAAACGGCCGGAAGGATGGAGGTAATCCATTTTACGGCAGCGGATTTACAGCTTATAGAGCGGGAGCCGGTAATGCAGCAATGGGTGTACGGAAGACTGGGGGATCGGGTGCGGGCCGCCCGATACGGACAACATGGAAACGGTTAGGAGAGAGGCCCGGGAGCAGCCGGACTGCATGGAGGAGCTGAAAGCGGAGGTCATGGGGCGGCTGGACATTTCCAGGGAATTGCCGGATGAAGAGATTCTCGGGTTTATCGACGAAGCTGTCTGCCGTAAGGCTAAGGAAACCACGTTATCCCTGGACAGACGCCGTGCGCTTCGCACGGAGGTCTTCTATTCCCTCCGGCGGCTGGATATTCTCCAGGAGCTGCTGGAAGAAGATGAGATTACGGAGATAATGGTAAACGGATCCGGTCGTATCTTTTTTGAAAAAAACGGAAGAATCCAGCGGTGGCAGAAGTCTTTTGCATCCAGGGAAAAGCTGGAGGATGTGATTCAGCAGATTGCAGGCAGTAATAACCGGGTGGTGAACGAATATTCCCCTATTGTGGATGCCAGATTAAGCGACGGATCCCGGGTAAATATTGTGCTGGAGCCGATAGCCATAGACGGGTCCTGTATTTCTATCCGGAAATTCCCGAAGCATCCGATTACCATGAAGGACTTGATTGGATTTCAGTCCATAAGTGAAGAAATGGCAGATTTTTTGGACAAACTGGTAAAGGCCCGCTATAATATCTTCATTTCCGGCGGAACCGGTTCGGGGAAAACCACTTTTCTGAACGCGCTGTCTGATTTTATTCCGGCAGGAGAGCGGATTGTGACCATTGAGGATTCCGCCGAGCTGCAGATTCGGAACATCCCGAATCTGGTGCGTTTGGAAACCAGGAACGCCGGACTGGATTCCGGAAATGAGATTACGATCCGGGATTTGATTAAAACGTCCTTAAGGATGCGGCCGGACCGGATCATCCTGGGAGAAATCCGGGGCGGGGAAGCGTTGGATATGCTGCAGGCAATGAATACCGGCCATGACGGTTCTCTAAGCACCGGCCATGCCAACAGCTGCCGGGATATGCTGAAACGAATTGAAACCATGGTACTCATGGGGATGGAGCTGCCTTTGGAGGCCATACAGGCCCAGATTGCGGCCGGAATCGATATCCTGGTACATTTGGGGAGATTAAGGGACAGAAGCCGTAAGGTCTTGGATATTATGGAGGTTACCGGATTTGAAAATCATCGTATCCGTATCCGGCCGCTGTACCAATTCCGGGAATTAGAGGGAGAGGGGGAAGGGATCAAAGGATGCTGGGAAAAGAAGGGCGAACTGGAAAACCAGGACAAGCTGCGGGCGGCCGGACTTCTTTAAGGGAGGAGCTGGCGGAAGAGGATTACCGGAAATATCGGATGAAAGGGGCAGACTGGGCGGCCTGTACTGGAATGGCCGCTGCCGTTTCCCTGGCCGTGGCCTGGCTGTTTTATCGGAGTCCGGCCGGGATGATCGTATTTTTCGCAGTATGGCCCGTCTCCTGTTTCCAACGGCGCAGAAAGAAGGCCAGGATTCGGCAAGAAATACTGCGGGACCAGTTCAAAGAATGCATCCGGGTCGTAACGGCATCCATGCATGTGGGTTATGGGGCGGAAAATGCGTTTCTGGAAGCAGAGAAGGAACTGGTACAGCTTTTGGGAAGCCAGGCGGACATGTGCCGGGAGCTTCGGCTTATGAACCGGCAGCTGAAGCTGAATGTCCCGATAGAGGGGTTGTTGGAAAATCTTGCAAACCGCAGTGGTGTGGAAGAAATATTCAGCTTTGGACAGGTATTTGGGTATGCAAAACGAAACGGAAGTGATTTTGTCCGGATCCTGCGGGATACGGCGGAACGAATTTCGGAAAAAGCCGAATTGGAACAGGAGATCCGGACGATGATCGCAGCAAGGCAGCTGGAGCAGAAGATTATGAATGCAGTGCCCCTGGGAATCCTGTTTTTGATAGACCTGACCTCTCCGGAATTTCTGGAAATGATGTATGTGGGGGCTTTCGGCCGAATCTGTATGACAGGCTGTTTGGCGGCTTATGTTGGGGCATATTTTTTGTCCCGGAGGTTGGTAGATATCAGAGTATAGGAGGAGAAGTAGAATGGCGGAATGCTTCGGTTATAGCCTGCTGCTGTTGGGCAGCTTGGCTGGCTGCTGGTATACCAAAAGGAAAGGATGCGGTTTGCAGTATCGAAAATATTTACGGGCGTCTGTTGTGATAGGGGTGGTTTGTCTTGGGGTTTCGGCATGGGAACAGACGGCTTTAAAGCCGGAACCGGTACAGGCGCTGAAGCGTGGTCAGGCAGGAACAGGAACGGAGGAGGTGCTTTTATCCCTGGATGCCAAAGGGGTTCTGAAACAATACCAATATCCGGTAGTGGTAGAGGAACAGCGGATAACCGGGGAAGAAACAGAACAAATATTCTTTTTGGCCGGGCAGGAATTGGAGAAACGGATATTGGGGGAGAACGAGTCCCTGGAAGCGGTTTCCGGCGATTTGTCTCTGCCCCGAACGCTGCAGGAAGGAGCGGTAGAGGTTTCTTACTATTTTGACCCCTATGAGCTGGTAGCTTCGGACGGTGCCATTTTATGGGAAAACCGGAAAGAGGATCAGAATCTGGTCGAAGTGACGGCAGAGATGAAATGTCAGGAATACCAGGCGGTCCATTCCTTTTATATACAGCTTCTGCCCCGGGAACCGGAGGGGGCGGAGGCCCTGGTGAAAGGGGTAGAAGAAATACTGGCCCGGGAGAACCAAAAAGAAGGAGAAGCATATGTAAAGCTGCCGTTGGAATATGAGGGAGTGGCCCTGAACTGGCAGAAGGACAGGGAAATGTATGCAGGAAAAATATTTCTTTTGGGAACGATAATACTGATTGCTTTTTATATCTTCTCCAAAGAAAAAGCGGAGAGGGGAAGGAACGTATGGAATCAACGGATTATTTTGGATTATCCGGAAATTGTCAGCCGGCTTTCGCTGCTGACTGGGGCGGGTATGACCGTTTCGGCTGCCTGGGGCAGGATTGCGGCGGAATACGAAAAGCAAAGGGAGAAGGGGGTAGTCCCGCCCCGGCCGGGCTATGAAGAAATGCGGAAAACCTGGCATGAAATGCAGGACGGGATTGGGGAAATACAGGCATATGGAAATTTCGGCAGTCGCTGCGGGCAGCCCCAATACCGGAAACTGGCATCCGTTTTAATGCAGAACGTAAGAAAAGGAACAAAGGGAATGCAGCAGCTTTTGGACGCGGAAGCAAAAGAGGCTTTTTTGCAAAGGAAGCTGTATGCCAAGCAGCTGGGAGAGGAAGCCGGAACGAAAATGCTGATGCCCATGGGGATCATGCTTTTGGTGGTATTTGCCATATTAATGCTTCCGGCAATGATGAATTTACAGCTGTAGCATTATAAAAATCAGGAGGAAAAAGAATGGAACAAATAAAATTATTTTTAAAAGAAGAGGATGGAGTTGGCGTAGTCGAGGTAATCTTAATTTTAGTGGTATTGATAGCTCTGGTAGCAATTTTTAAGACAAGGATTACGGCATTGGTCAATAAGGTTTTTCAGACAATTGAAAGCAGTGCCGGGAAAATTTAAGTGAAAAGAGGAAGTATTACGGTCTTTCTGGCTCTGACATTAATATTAGTACTTTCATTTCTGTTTTCCTTGTTGGAAAGCGCCAGGGTTTCCTGTATGCAGGCGAAAGCATGGGAAGTGACAAATGTCAGTATGCAGTCCCTGTTCGGAAATTACCAGAAAGGAATCTGGGAAGATTATCATTTGCTGTTTTTGGACGGAAGCTGGCAGGGAGAGGAATTCAGCATGGAGAAATTTGCAGCCCGGGCTATGGAAGAACTGACGGAAAACCTTTCTTTTTCAGCAGAACAGGCCGGAGGACGGTTTTGGGATTTGGTAGACCTGGAACCCATAGGCTTTGAAACGGCTGCCTATGAGCTTGCAACCGATCGGGAAGGAGCGGTATTCCGAGAACAAGCGGCCCGGCAGATGAAGCTGGAAGCGGCAAAGGATGCCCTAAAAGAGCTGATACCGATTCAGGAGCTTGCAAAGGAGGCCGGAGCTAAGAAGGATGCCGCGAACGGAAAATGGGATGCTGCGCTGGAAGCGATGGATACGGCAGAAGAGCAGCTGGCTGCAGAAGAGGCAGAAAGAGGGGCAGAAGGGACCGGAGGGGCCGGAAACGGCCCCCTGGTCGGCCAGGGAGATATCAATCGTGGGGAGCAGGAAGGAACAGAAGGCAGTGCAGGCACAAAAGAGGAAAACACCTCTGAAAATTCCGGAACAAAAGAAGAACCAGAGGATATAGAAGAGGAAGAAGCCGGAACAGAAAATCCGATGGAATATGTAAAGGGGCTTCGTTCCTCTGCGGTGTTATCCCTGGTTTTGGAAGATCCCTCCGGCCTTTCCGGGAAAGGGCTGGACTCCAAGGATTTTTTGGAAAAGCGGAAGTTAAACCAGGGCTTGGAGCGCTCAGGGGCGGAATCGGAAGCTGCCGTTACGGATAGGTTGTGGCTGCAGTATTATATACAAAAATTCTTTTCGAATTACACCGGGCAAAGCGAGCTGGGGCCGCCTACGAGAGCCCTGGACTATGAGATGGAATATCTGATCGGAGGGAACTCCAAGGATGGGGAGAATTTGGAGCAGGCTGCCCTGGAGCTTCTGGTGTTGCGGGAAGCTATGAATTTTGCAACCATTATGGGGGACGGAGGGAAAAAGGCATTGGCTTTGGAGCTTGCAACGGCAGTAGTCGGGTTTACCGGAATCCTGCCTTTGATAAAAGCAGTACAGATTGGAATATTGCTGGCCTGGGCCTTTATTGAAAGTGTTCTGGATGTAAGAAGTCTGCTGGCTGGCGGAAAAATTCCTTTTTTGAAAAGAACCGATCAGTGGGCCAGTGATTTGACGGACAGCCGGGGAGCGATTGAGAATAACAGTAAGGCCGGGGAGGATGAATCCGGGTTGGATTATACTCAGTATTTGCAGCTTCTGCTGTTGCTGCTTCCGTCCAAAACCTTGAATTACCGATGTATGGATCTGATCGAACGAAATGAGCAGGTGCAGATGGATACAATGCTTCAATCAGCGGAATGCCTGGCTTCCTATCAAGGCAGCCCGCTGTTTTGGAACCTGAATTGGTTAAGTAAGCGGGGATGGGATAATTTTGTGTTTTCCGGCTCTGGGAAAATCGCCTATGGGAAAATACGGTGAGAGGAGGGTGTTTTGTGGTGCCTCTTGATGAAACAACGAACTCCTTCAATCACAAGGAAAGAGGAGAAGAAAGAAGGGAGGGAAAAAGGATTGTAAACAGGAACCAGAAAAAAATAGTATATAAAGTCCGAAGAGATACCAATAAACGAGGGGCGCCGCAAAGCACCCTCCGTGCTGCCAGCCTGACTGTAGAAGCGGCCTTGGTATTTCCGCTGTTCCTGTTTTTGCTGATCGGTTTGTTGTTTTTCTTCCGGGTGCTGCAGGTTTCCCATATGACCTACGGAGCCTTGGAAGTGGCAGGCAGCAGGCTTTCATTGGAAATAAAAGAGGAAGAAGCGCCCTTTGCCAGAATGGCCGGGTATTTTTATGGAGCGTTGGCAAAGGGACACTTTCCCTATGAATATCTGAAAGGGGGAGCGGCAGGAATTCGCTGGACAGGGACGGAGTTGGCCGGGGAATACGTAGACCTTTGGATTCACTACGAGTGCCGGATGCCGGTACGTCTGCCCGGGCTTCGGAATATCCCGATTACCCAGAGGGTAAGAATGAAGAAATGGATTGGGTATGAGAACGGTTTCCCGGAAGGAGAGGATGGAATTTGGGTGTATGTAACGCCAAACGAAAGCGTGTATCATCTGTCCAGAGAGTGTACGCATCTGCGCCTGTCTATTCGCCGGATCGGAAAGTATGAAGCAGGGCAGTCCGGATATAAGCCCTGCGGTATCTGCGGGGATTCCTCCGGAATGTATCCATATTATTATGTAACGGATGAGGGAGAAAAATATCACACCAAATTAGGCTGCAGCGGATTAAAAAGGACTCTTTATATGGTAAGGTTGTCTGATGTGGATGGATTGAGGGCCTGCAGCCGGTGCAAAGGAGGATCATGGAAAATGTTATTATATTAACAATGTTGGGGGTTCATGCTGCGGAGGATTTAAAACGCAGAAGGATTGCGCTTCCCTGCCTGTTGGTCTTTGGGTTGGTGGGAGCTGTGGTGCAGCTGTATTGCCGGGATATGACATTTTTCAGTGTTGGCCTGGGCATGGCTGTAGGTATAGGAATGCTGCTGTTAAGCTTGCTTACCAAAGGAAGTATCGGGATGGGAGACGGTTTGGTATTCTGTGTGACCGGTATTTACCTTGGCGGAGCCCGGAATTTGGAGCTGCTGTTTACCAGCTTGTTGTATGCCGCGCTTTTTTCCTTGTTTCTGCTGGCAAAAGGAAGGGGAGCTGTGAAGAAGCGAAAAAAGGAAATTCCGTTTCTGCCCTTTGTATTTCTGGGCTACGGGACGATCCTGCTGGAGGGATTGCTATGAGGAAACAGGCCAAAGGAACAGTAAAGGAGCGGATGAATCGCGGAAGTATGACGGTAGAAGCGGTTTTTGTAATGACAATGCTGTTGATAATACTGATGTGGATGTTACAAAGAACCATTGCCATGCATCAGCAGACCGTTAAAACAGCAGAGATGCAGTGGATTGAAATAAGTGAGGCAGCCGACAGGTTCCGGATGATTTTTTGGGGACAGGAATGGCTTCCTTAGGAGGGGAAGGGTATGGTGAATGCAACTTATAAAAGGCAGTTAAGCCAGAGCTATATGATTTTGGAAGGGGAAACGGAGACAAATTCCTCCTACGAATTGGAGATTCTGTCCTATAACCGGATAACGGGATTTTTGCCCATGGAGACGGAAGTTTCAGACGGAGTTTTGCGGTTCTGGTATGATATTACCGGAAAACAAACTTTTTCGGATTATTTGGGCCGCCGTCAGATGGATCTGCAGCTTTTGTCTAAGTTCTTTCAGGCCCTGGAAGATGCCTGCCGAACAACGAATAATTATTTGCTGGAAGAGGACGGTATTTTACTGGACTTAGATTATCTTTATATGGATTTTGAACAAAAAAATATAGAATTCGCATATTTTCCGGGATTGAAAGAAGATATCAGAGGATTGTTCCGGAAAATAATGGAACAGATCCTGCAGAAACTGGATCATGATGATAAACAGGCCGTAGCGGCTGCCTATGAGGTGTATCAGCATTCCCTGCAGGGGGAACGGTCTTTGGGAGAAATGTTAAGATATGAAGAAGCCGTAAAACCGGATGAAAATCAGGCAGGGTGGGCGGCAGAAACGATTGTTCCGAAGGAAGGGGAACGGACGGATTTCTGGCAGCAGGAATTGCATATGCAGGAAAGGGAAGCCCCGCGAAAACAGATTTCCGGAATGCTGGCAAAAACGGCGGGTATTTTGAAACGGCGGCCGGGATTTGGCCGAAAAGAAAGGGAAGACTTTCTGGTTCGTCCGGAGGATGTGCAGTCCGAGCCGGAAGAACCAATACATCCTACGGAATTGCTGCATGTGGAGCATAAGGCACAGGGGGTGCTTGTGTATCAGGGAACAGGAAACCAAAGGGATTTACGAATTGAAAAACCGTTGTTTTTGATTGGAAAGAACGAAAAGGAGGTGGACGGACGAATAGACAGTGCCTGCATCAGCCGTGTACATGCAAGAATAGAATTGGAGCAGGGAGAGTACTATATTACGGATATGAATTCTACAAATGGGACATATTTAAATGGAGAACGTCTGGAATATCGGCAAAGGGCCTGTCTGAAGCCCGGGGACCAGGTTGTTTTCGGAAGGCAGGATTATCGCTTTCAATAATGAAAACCGTATCTTTCCATGAAAAAATTAGAGGGAGAATCCCTTACAAAGATTGACTTTAGGGAGAAAAATTTATATACTAAAATGGATTCAATCGGGTAGACTTCTGATAGAAAGTGAAAGAATAAGCGGGAGGTAATGTATGAAGGTAAATATTTATTATGGCGGCAGAGGGCTTTTGGATGATCCGACCCTGTATGTGATTAACAAAATGCAGGAGGTTTTAACGGAACTGCGTGTGGAGGTAGAACGCTATAATATATATGAGCATAAAAACAGTATTTCCACGCTTCCCCAATCCATTAAGGATGCAGACGGCATTATATTGGCTACAACGGTGGAATGGCTGGGCATCGGCGGCTATATGCAGCAGTTTCTGGATGCTTGCTGGCTGTATGGGGACAAGGAAAAAATTGCCCAGACCTATATGCAGCCGATTGTGATGTCGACCACATATGGAGAACAGGAAGGAGCGCTGACGCTCACCAATGCCTGGGAGATTTTGGGCGGCCTGCCCTGCAGCGGGATCTGGGGTTATGTTGACGACCTTGTATCCTTTGAAATGAACCGGGAATATACGCTGTTTATTGAGAAGAAGGCGGAGAACCTTTACAGGACTATTTCCCAGAAGATTAAAAGCCTGCCCAGCAGCAATCAGGCGATTACCAGAAGTGTGCTTCGAACCCAGCAGCTGGAGCTGACGCCGCAGGAAAGCGAACAGCTGTCCAAGTATGTGTCGGACGATATGTATGTGAAGAAACAGAAGGAAGACATAGAAGAGCTTGCCACTATGTTTAAGGATATGTTAGGACAAGCCAATGCGGATGATGAAGCGGCTTATATAGCGGAACTGGAGTCGCATTTTGTGCCCCAGGAGGAGTTTGAGGCTACCTATCTTTTTATGATTGACGGAAAAAAGAAACCATTGACGGTACAGGTCAATGGTGATGAATTAAATTGCTTTTATGGGCAGAATGGAACGATTGACGTGTATGCAAAGCTTACGGTAGATGTTATGAACAGTATCGTGAAGGGGCGCATGACATTTCAGCGGGCCTTCATGACGGGAGAGATGACGGCGAAAGGAAATTTTAAAACCTTGCGTATGCTGGACCGGATCTTTATATTTGAATCTTAGTCCCGCTATTTTTAGAAGGGCAGGAAGGCGCCAGGGGAAGGAGCAGCCGGAAAATTGTGCCGCCTTCCTTTGGGCATTCGGCAGAAACAGTTCCCTGGTGAGCGGATATGATCTGGCTGGTGATGCTTAACCCAAGACCGCTGCCCTCCGGCTTCGTAGTGAAAAAAGGTTCAAAAATATGTGGAAGATAATCAGGTGAAATTCCATTGCCGGAATCTGCGATACTGATGGCGGCATTGTTTTGACTTTGTGATAATTTAATTTGGATTTGCCCGAAATGCCCCATAGCCTCACTGGCGTTTTTTAAAAGATTCAGAATTGCGTAGCGGAATTGATTGGTGTCGATGTCTGCAATACAGGGAGGTTCCGGAAGGGAAAGCGCGCAGGTAATGCCGTCTCTTCCGTCGAAGGAATGAAAGTGATTGCAGCATTCCGCCAGAAAATCTTTCAAGTCAATGGGCTCCGGGTGTAGGCTGCTGCCGAATTTGATTTGTGATAAATCTGTTACGATGGCGCGTAAGCGGGTGATTTCACTTCCTATGGTGTCCCAGTAGCATAATTCGGAAATTTCCGGGTGCTTTTTTTCCAGCAGCTGTAGATAACTGCTGATGAGTGTAACGGAATTCTTGATTTCATGGAAAATTTTCATGTAATCTTCTGTATTTAACATAGCAGTTCCCCCTAAATGTGTAGATTTATGATGAATGCGAGATAAGTGTATCATTTTTGCGTTTAAAATTCAATCAGAATGATTTTACAAAAATCGACAAAAAAGGAAAGGTGTGTGCTTGATATGAGAAAAGAAAACTGCATTTTCTGTAAAATTATGGAGGGAGAAATCCCTTCTTCCACGATTTACGAGGATGGGGATTTTAAAGTGATCCTGGATATCAATCCTGCGGCGAAGGGTCATGCGATTATTTTGCCGAAGGAGCATTACGAAAATATTTACGAGCTGCCGGAAGAATTAGCTGGAAAAGCCATGGTACTGGCGAAAAAGCTGGCAGCCCATATGACGGAAAAATTAGAATGTGACGGATTTAATTTGATTCAGAATAATGGAGAAATTGCCGGACAGACCGTTTTCCACTTCCATCTGCATCTGATTCCGCGGTATCAGGACGGAAATAATAAAGATCTTCTGACCTGGAATGTTTTGCAGTACCAGGAAGGGGAAACGGATAAGCTGGCAGAGCTGCTGAAGATAGATTGATGAAATATTATTTTGTGAAATAAGTAATATTATATTTTGTTATTGCAATAAAGCAATAACAAATATAAAGGAAAGTTATACCTTGACTGTTTCTTCGATCAGTCGGATCACCGTATCTACGGAATTAAGCTGCTGACTGCTTTCCATGGCCTGCTGATAGGCCTGACGTTGTTCGAACATATGGGTAACGGCAGAGAGTATATTTTTCACAGAGAGATCTTCTTCCTCTATGACATAGCTGAACCCTTGCTTTTCAAAGGAACGGGCATTTAGTATCTGATCTCCGCGGCTGGCGTTTGCAGACAGGGGAATCAGGATATTCGGGATGCGCAGGGCTAAGATTTCGCAAATGGCATTTGCTCCGGCCCGGGATATTACCAGGTCTGCCAGAGCGAAAAAGTCGCTTAGTTCTTTTTTGGCATACTCAAACTGGGCATAGCCCTTGTGCCCGTTTAGGGACGGTTCCAGATTCCCCTTACCGCAAAGATGGATAATCTGGTATTCCTTTGTCAACTCCGGCAGTGCTTTCCGTACAATGGTATTGATAAATTGCGATCCGGTGCTTCCGCCGACTACCAGAATGACCTTTTGACTGGCGGTGAAGCCGCAGAGATCCAAAGCCCGGATCCGGTTTCCGGAAAGCAGCTCTGCACGGATAGGGGAACCGGTAAGGACCGCTTTCTCCTGGGGCAGGTATTTTAAGGTTTCCGGGAAATTACAGCATACCTTTTGGGCGGCCGGAATTGCAAGCTTGTTGGCAAGGCCCGGCGTCAGGTCCGATTCGTGGATAATGGCCGGGATACGGCAGTGCTTGGCGGCTAAAATAACCGGAACGGATACAAATCCGCCTTTTGAGAACAAAATGTCCGGTTTCAGACGCTTCATCAGGCGGACAGCCTGCCAATAGCCCTTTAGTACCCGAAACGGATCGGATATATTTTTGATATCAAAATAACGGCGAAGCTTTCCGGAAGCAATGCCGTGGTAAGGAATGCCATAATCTTCTATTAATTTTTTTTCGATGCCCTCATAAGAGCCTATGTATTCAATTTCATATCCCAATTCTTTTAATTTGGGAACCAGTGCAAGATTCGGGGTGACATGCCCTGCGGTGCCGCCTCCGGTGAGGATAATCTTTTTCATTTCTATGCCTCCTGATTGGGATTTCACATGAAAAAATCTCACGGGAAATCATCTGTTAATATACGATATACTATTCATATAATATACGATTCGGAAAATATGTCAAGAAAACCATGTAAAATACCATCATATTATATTAAAATAGGAACAAGATAAATAAAGATTTAGAAGAAAACCTCTATTATTCATACTGCGTGTTTCCGGAAAATGCAAGGAAGTTCAGATTCTGGTACGCCTTGGGAGAAGCATATGAAAGCTAGGATGTTCCGCTATTTATTTGAAAATGTAGATGATGGGATTGTGTTGTCCGGGGGAATCCGGAATACGGAGAAGAATCAGTGTACGAATTTTACGTATGTGTGTGGGATGCGGAACAAGAAGGAGGGAAAAGAATCAAACACGCCCCTGCGTTATGAACAGGCGGCGGAAGTTTGCCACATTTTTGTATTGGCATCCTATACGGCGATTTATATTGAATCACTGTTGAAAATGGTACGGTTAAATAAAGTGAAAACGGTTGTTCTTCCATATCTGCCTCCGCAACGCCGTCTTTCCCTGCTTCATTGGTACGTGGGAGAAGGAATAGCGGCAGTGGAGTTGTCCAGGTTTCTGGAATGTCCGTACCGCTATTTGAAGGAAACAGAAGTAGAGAATATTTATTTGGTGTATGGAAACGGCGAAGTATGGCATGGGGCGGAGCATCAGCTGCTGCCGGGTCCCCATTTTGAACCTTTGGATAAGGAAGAACAACAGATGGTTCAGGAGATGGAAAGACATTATGTTCCTGTAGTAAAAGCTGGTTATTTAGTGGAAAACGACTGGCTTTTTTACTTTGGGCATTTTGGACATGAAAGTAATTTTTATGATCGGTCAAGCGGGATCATATCGTCTTCTCTTGCGATGTTTCAGGGGCCTTTGTATACGGATAACCGTAAGACGGACAGTATTATGACCGGAAAAATATTTACCGGGGAGAAAAGCTGCAATCCGTATTTCGGCAATCCGGAAATTAAGAATTGTTTTTATCAATGTCTTTATGAGGAGGATCATGCCGACTTCCGAAAGCATAAGAGGAAAGAATGCGACGCAGGCTGCTTCGGCACCCTTGCGATAGGGAATATTAATATGGGAAGGTTTTTGCCGGAAGTACGAAACCGTTTTTTTGACCTGTGGAGACAGGTTCGGGCTATGACGCTGCCGGGCTGCGGCAACCGGGAATATTGGAACAGGCAGTGCCTTACCATGATTCTGGGAGAGAGTTTTAAATATTGGATTTGCGGCCTGGACCGGAAAACCTCGCCTTCCGTGATTTCGGATGTAGTGGTAGCCAGTCCCCAAAACCGGCTTGTAACCGTCAGCAAGGAATATGGCTACTGTTTTTCGGGATATTTGGTGCCTCTTGACGAAGAATCCACAGAGATCTAAAATGCCGTCGCAAAATGGGAAAAGATGCGATGAAAAAAGGCTTCGTCCCCCTTTTCAAAGTGCCGGTTCTTATTTTATAATAAGATTCATAATCATAGAAAGGGGATATGGAATCCAATGAAAGACCTCATATTTAATTTTGTAAACCAGTATGCAGTCTGGGGAATTTTCCTTGTTGTTTTTCTGGCAGCATTTTTGCTGTGGAGGATGAACCGGCAGTTAAAACGGCTGAACCGGAACCTGGCCATGATTACAGGCAAAATCCAGGAATATTTTGATGTAATTATGGAAGAGGAAGAACAAGGGGAGGTCCGTCCTATGGCAAGGGAACCGCGCCGGGAGGACTGGGAGGTCACAAAGGAAGAAAGGGATTTTCTGCTATCCAGGAAAAAGGAGCACAGCCCGGAAGACGAAGAGGTATTCAATGCAGTGATGCAGGAATATTTTTCTTGATTAAGTGTGGCCGCTTTGATACAATATACGGAAGAGGGACATTGGTTTCAACAGGTTCAGAATAAGGAGAGAGGCAAATGAAAAAAGTTACATTTGATTATGCAAAGGCAGCATCGTTTATCAGTGCAGAGGAAGTATCTTATATGAGTAAAATCGTAGAGGATGCCAAAGAACTCCTGACCAGTAAAACCGGGGCCGGCAATGACTTTTTGGGATGGGTCGATTTACCGGTGGACTATGATAAAGAAGAATTTGCACGGATTAAAAAGGCTGCAAAGAAGATTCAGGAGGATTCCGAGGTACTGGTTGTAATCGGAATCGGCGGTTCCTATTTGGGCGCCCGGGCGGCGATTGAATTTTTAAGGCATAGTTTTTATAATAATGTGCCGAAGGAGATCCGTAAGACCCCTGAGATTTATTATGCAGGGAACAGCATCAGCGCTACTTATTTAAAGCATCTGCAGGAAGTAATCGGTGACAGGGATTTTTCGGTGAATATTATTTCGAAATCCGGAACTACCACGGAACCTGCCATTGCCTTCCGTATTTTTAAGGAACTGTTAGAGAAGAAATACGGCAAGAAAGAAGCGGCCGGAAGAATCTATGCAACTACGGATAAGGCCCGGGGGGCTTTGAAGGGGCTGGCAACGGAAGAAGGCTATGAGAGCTTTGTAGTACCGGATGATGTGGGCGGAAGATTTTCTGTCCTGACGGCGGTTGGGCTTCTGCCGATTGCCGTAAGCGGTGCAGATATTGACCAGCTGATGGAAGGGGCCGCTTCCGGAAGAGAACTGGCATTGAAGAATGGATTTGAAGAGAACGATGCTTTAAAATATGCGGCAATTCGTAATATTTTGCTGAGAAAAGGAAAAAATGTTGAGGTATTAGCGAATTACGAACCCAGCCTGCACTATGTTTCCGAATGGTGGAAGCAGCTGTACGGGGAAAGCGAAGGAAAAGACCAGAAGGGTATTTTCCCGGCATCCGTTGATTTGACGACAGATCTTCATTCCATGGGGCAGTTTATCCAGGACGGAGCAAGAATCATGTTTGAAACGGTTTTGAATGTGGAAGCGTCCCGGGAAGAGATTTTACTGAAAGAAGAAGAGACGGATTTGGACGGCTTGAACTATCTGGCCGGAAAAGATATGGATTTTGTAAACAAGAGTGCCATGAACGGAACCATTTTGGCTCATACGGACGGAAATGTACCGAATCTGATGGTGAAGATTCCGGAGCAGAACGAATTTTACTTAGGACAGCTTTTCTATTTCTTTGAATTTGCCTGCGGCGTCAGCGGATATGTACTGGGTGTGAATCCCTTTAACCAGCCGGGGGTAGAGAGCTACAAGAAAAATATGTTTGCCCTTTTAGGAAAGCCCGGATTTGAAAAAGAACGGGAAGAATTATTAAAACGCCTGTAATGAAAATATTACAGAATTGTAAAAATAAAATGAAAGAAATGAAAAAGAAAAAAGCCTGGAAAACCTTGAATTTCCGGGCTTTTTCTATGAAAAGAAAGAAATAAGTAATTAATATCTTGACAAAAATAGGGGTGTTTGCTATAATCTCACTGTAACAAGTTTGTAATATTTGTAACAAATTTGTATTAAACAGCATAAATTATGTAATAGAAACATAATAATTGAGAAGGTTTATGATGCTGTCCAGGAGGTTAAAATGAGAGTAAATAAAAAGGTAATTGAAGGCGCTGCGGTTGTAGTTTTTGCATTGACGATTACAGTTACGACTGTTTCTGACGGAAAAGTGGATACCAAAGTAGAGCAATTTACCAAAGTGGATTTATTTGAAGATACAACGGCCATGAAGGAACAAGCGGTATTTAATCTTGTCGCATCTGCAGGTGCTGCTAATATTTCCGAATTTGCAGCAGAAGAGACGGAGGGTTCTGTGGAAGAACTGCCGGCAGCAGGAGCTGCAGTACAGAATCCGGTAACGGTTGGGGAATCTTCGGAGAATCAGCCCATGGAAAACCAGTCCGAGACAGAGGAACCGGCAGTGAACCAGGAAGTGGAAGGCCAGCTTGCCGAAAATCAGCCCGCAGAAGGCCAGGCAAATGAGAACCAGCTTGCGGAAGGCCAGGAGGTTCAGCCCGAAGGCCAGCAGCCTGCAGAGGGCCAGCCTGCGGAAGTTCAGCAGCCGGTAGAGGGTCAGGAAGGCCAGCCCGCAGAAGGTCAGGAAGTTCAGCAGCCTGCAGAAGGCCAGCCCGTGGAAGAAGTGGTATCCGAGTGGGCAACCAGATTGATGCCGAATGTAGAGGAGTATCTAAATATCCGTGCAGAGGCCAGCGAAGAAGCTGAGCTGCTTGGAAAGCTGCGCAAAGGTGATGCAGCGGATATCATAGAGCGGGGAGAAGAATGGAGCAAAATTTCTTCCGGAAGCGTAGAAGGATATGTAAAGAATGAATACTGCGTTTTTGACGATGCAGCAGAAGCAATGGCATATGAGCAGGGAACCGTATATGCTACATCCCTGACAGGTGGACTGCGTGTACGTGCCGAGGCAAATTCTGCCGAGGAAACCGGGATTGTAGACGTTTTGGGTGAAGGCGATAAGCTGAAAGTAGATATGGAAGCGGAAGCGCCGGAAGGATGGGTAGCAGTACAGTGCTCCGATACCACTGCCTATGTCAGTGCGGAATATGTTTCCGTTGAATTAAAGCTGGGCAAGGCCATTTCTATTGAAGAAGAACGTGCTGCCATTCAGAAAGCACAGGAAGAGGCCGCAAAGAAGAAACAGAAATCCAGCGGAGGAACCAGCCAGAAGGAAGCCGTTGCGGCATCTTATGATGACGTAACCCTTTTGGGAGCGCTGATCCAGTGCGAAGCAGGCGGCGAAAGCTATGAAGGCCAGCTTGCAGTAGGCGCTGTTGTAATGAATCGTTTAAGAAGCGGATACGCCGGAAGCATTTCCGGAGTAATCTATCAGAGCGGCCAGTTTACACCGGCTTCCAGCGGCGCATTGGCAAACGTATTGGCCAGAGGTGTCAGCGGCAGCTGTCTTGCAGCAGCCCAGGCGGCAATCGGCGGCGCGGACAATGTGGCAGGCGCAACCCATTTTCGGAGTGCAAGCTCAGGGCAGGCCGGAATTGTAATCGGAAACCATGTATTTTATTAAGAAAACCGTAGAAAACTAAGGATATGGCATTTCAGGACAGGAGACTGCTGGAATGCCGTATTTTTTTCTTGTAATCCGGCAGGAAGTATAGTAATATGATAAAAGATACCGTAGCTTTCAGTGCTTTCGAAAGCTGCTGACAGAAGCTAAATAGCAGAGGAGGCGGTCGGATGGAAGGAATCATATGGCTGGCCATATTGGTAGTCATGCTTGTGATTGAGATTATAACATTGGGGCTTACCACCATTTGGTTTGCCGGAGGCGCTCTGGTAGCGTTTTTAGCCAGCTTACTTGGGATGGGACTGCCGGTGCAGATTGTATTGTTTTTCGTGGTATCCCTGGTTCTGCTGCTGGGTACCAGGCCCTTCGCAGTGAAATATTTTAACAAAGACCGGAAAAAGACCAACCTGGAAAGCCTGATCGGGGCCGAAGCGTTGGTGCTGGAGGAGATTCATAATCTGAAGGCTTCGGGCCGTGTGCAGGTGAACGGCCAGGAGTGGTCGGCCAGATCCAGTGACGGCCGGGAAATCAAATGTGGGGAAATTGTCCGGATTGAAGCGATCCGGGGTGTGAAATTGATGGTGAGAGCAAGTGAGAAAACGGAGGTATTATAATGGAAGCGATGATATTGGCTGTCATATTTATTATTTTGATCCTGATTGTGCTGGCATCCTGTGTGAAAATCGTTCCTCAGGCCCATGCGATGGTTATTGAACGGTTAGGCGGGTATCAGGGAACTTGGGGTGTGGGAATCCATTTTAAAATGCCCTTTTTGGACCGGATTGCCAAACGCGTGCTTTTGAAGGAACAGGTAGTGGATTTTGCACCGCAGCCGGTGATTACCAAGGATAATGTTACGATGCGGATTGATACGGTGGTATTTTTTCAGATTACGGATCCGAAGCTGTTCGCCTATGGAGTGGAGAACCCGATTATGGCCATTGAGAACCTGACGGCCACAACCCTTCGGAATATAATCGGTGATATGGAACTGGATGAAACCCTGACCTCCAGGGAGACGATCAATACGAAGATGCGGGCTTCTCTGGATGTGGCCACAGACCCGTGGGGCATTAAGGTAAACCGGGTAGAGCTGAAAAATATTATTCCGCCTGCAGCAATTCAGGATGCCATGGAGAAGCAAATGAAGGCAGAGCGGGAACGCCGGGAAGCGATCCTTCGTGCGGAAGGGGAGAAGAAGTCTACGGTTCTGGTGGCAGAAGGGAAAAAGGCATCTGCGATCCTGGATGCGGAAGCAGAGAAGCAGGCGGCGATTCTTCGTGCGGAAGCCCGGAAAGAAGCGACGATCCGGGAAGCAGAAGGTCAGGCGGAAGCGATTCTTAAGATTCAGCAGGCAAATGCAGACGGTCTTCGATTCCTGAAAGAAGCGGAACCGAATGCCTCCGTCCTTCAACTGAAGAGTCTGGAAGCATTTGCAAAGGCTGCGGACGGAAAGGCAACGAAGATTATTATCCCTTCGGAAATCCAGGGGGTTGCCGGACTTGTGAAGTCTATTACGGAAGTGGCTGCAGAACAGAAATAATTACAAAGAAATGATAAATATAATGACAATATAGAAACTGAATGAAAATGCCGGGCTGTCTGCCATAGGACAGCCCGATTGTCTTATGGCAGAAAGGAGTACATCATGAATTTGAAGGGACGCAGCTTTTTAAAGCTGAAGGATTTTACGTCGGAAGAAATTACATATTTGATTGATTTGTCCGCGGAATTAAAGGAGAAGAAGCGAAAAGGGATTCCTCATGAGGAGCTAAAAGGGAAAAACATCGCCCTTATTTTTGAAAAAACCAGTACCAGAACACGCTGCTCCTTTGAAGTTGCGGCTTTTGACCTGGGTATGCATGTCACATATTTGGACCCCAGCGGCTCTCAGATCGGGAAAAAAGAAAGTATTCCGGATACGGCCCGGGTGCTGGGAAGGATGTTTGACGGTATTGAGTATCGGGGATTCGGCCAGGAAATTGTGGAGGAGCTGGCGGAGTATGCCAAAGTCCCCGTATGGAACGGGCTGACCAATGAATTCCATCCGACTCAGATGATTGCGGACATGCTTACCATCAAAGAACGGTTCGGCCATCTGAAAGGCATCAAGCTGGTTTATATGGGGGATGCCCGTTACAATATGGGAAATTCCCTGATGGTGACCTGCGCAAAGCTGGGGATGCATTTTGTGGCCTGTACGACGAAAGCGTATTTCCCGGATTCGGAGCTTGTGGCATATTGTAAGGACATTGCCGGGGAAACCGGAGGTTCCGTTACCTTAACAGAGGATGTAGCGGAGGGCACGAAAGACGCGGACGTGATATATACGGATGTATGGGTGTCCATGGGGGAACCGGATGAAGTATGGGAAGAACGAATTCATGCGTTGATGCCCTATCAGGTGAATGCCCGGGTTATGGAGAATGCCAAGGACACCGGGATTTTTATGCATTGCCTTCCGGCGTTCCACGATTTAAAAACTACGATCGGAAAACAGGTTTATGAAAAATTCGGCCTCTCCGAGCTGGAAGTAACAGACGAAGTATTCGAAAGCGACCGCTCTGTCGTATTTGAGGAAGCGGAAAACAGGATGCATACCATCAAGGCTGTTATGTATGCCACGTTAAAAGGATGAAAGGGCAGATTTTAAAAGTCCTGCGTCAGCAAAACGGGTCGGTGTCCGGACAGGAGCTGTGCCAATGCATGGGTGTTTCCAGGACGGCGGTCTGGAAGGCCATCCGTCAGCTTCAGGAGGCAGGATATGAAATAGAAGCGGTACAGAATAAGGGATACCGTCTGCTGGCAGCGCCGGATGTCCTGACGGAGCCGGAGCTTGTAAGCAGGCGCAGGACCGAATGGCTTGGAACGAAATTTTATTGTTACGACGAAGTGGATTCCACAAATACCCAGGCAAAGCGTCTGGCGGAAGAAGGGGCCGGGCATGGATCGGTGGTGGTAGCCGAAGTGCAGAATGCAGGCCGGGGCAGGAGGGGGCATCAGTGGAGTTCCCAGGGCGGAACCGGAATCTGGTTCAGCTTTATCCTGAAGCCGGAGCTGATGCCGGCACAGGCCCCCATGCTGACTTTGGTTGCGGCAATGGCCGTAGTGAAAGCGCTTGGACGGCTGCCCGGCATAGAGCCGCTGATCAAATGGCCCAACGACGTGATTTTAAATGGCCGGAAAGTCTGCGGAATTTTAACGGAAATGAGCGCACAGGTAGATTATGTAAACTATATTGTGACAGGTATCGGGATTAATGTAAAAAGCCAGGTATTTCCAAAGGAAGTGGCTCTGGTGGCTACGACTCTGGAAACAGCCTGGAGTAATGGGAATCAGAAAAGGGAAGACGAAGAACCCCTTCCTGCCCGGTCGCTCCTGTTGGAAACCGTACTGGAAGAATTCGAACGGTATTATGAACTGTATATGCAGACGAAGGACGTGACGTTGTTTTTGGACGAGTACCACAAATATCTTGCGAATAAGGACAAGCAGGTGAAGGTTTTGGATCCGGACGGAGCGTATGAGGGCATTGCAAGGGGTATTAACGGGAACGGGGAATTGCTGGTGGAACGGGAGCATACGATGGTTTCCGTCAATTCCGGGGAAGTATCGGTGCGGGGCATTTATGGCTATGCCCCATAAAGGAGAAAAGTATGGAAAGAGACAATGTGGTTCTCTGCGGAGCCAGTGCTTATACCAAAAAATATTATTTGAATCCCCAGTTTTCAGAGCTGCCGGAAGGGGTCCGGCAGGAGCTTCAGATCCTGTGTGTCCTATATACCGAGGACGTGGGCGGCTTTTTGACCCTGGTGTTTGACGAGGATGGAAATCTGCACTTGGAAGCGGGCTGTGACGACGAAGACCTGCTTTACGATGAGATTGGAAGCGTGCTGAAGATAAAGCAGATCCAAAGAGAACGGACAGAACTGCTGGAATCATTGGAGATTTTTTATAAAGTAGTGTTTCTTGGAGAAGATTTTGACGGAGAGGATGAAAACGGGTGAATAAAATGCTGTTAGTAATTGATGTGGGGAATACCAATCTGACCTTTGGCGTATTTGAAGGAGAGCGGTTGATTTCAACCTTCCGCATGACGACCAAACAGCCCAGAACTTCAGACGAATACGGAATTCATTTAAAAAGTATGCTGCTGCACAACAATATTCGTCCGGAAGGCATTGAAGATGTTATTGTAGCTTCCGTGGTTCCAAATGTGATGCATTCCCTGCTAAGCGCGATAATTAAATATCTGAATCGGAAGGCAATTATTGTAGAGCCGGGCGTGAAGACCGGAATCCGTATTTTAGCGGAAAACCCGAAGCAGGTAGGGGCCGATAAGATTGTAGACGCGGCGGCGGCCTTTGAGTTGTACGGCGGGCCGATTTTTATTATTGATTTCGGTACGGCGACTACGTATGATCTGGTGGACGGCAGCGGAGCCCTTGTTTCCAGCGTGATTGCTCCCGGGATCCGTACTTCGGCCCGGGCCTTATGGCAGGATGCGGCAAAGCTTCCGGAAATTGAAATCCGCAAACCGGACAGCATTTTGGCAAAGGAAACCATAAGCTGTATGCAGGCGGGCCTTGTCTATGGACAAATCGGTCAGACGGAATATATTATCAACCGGACAAAAGAAGAAACGGGCCTGAAAGATTTAAAGGTAGTGGCTACCGGCGGCCTGGGGAAAATTATTGCCAAGGAAACGGACAGTATTGATATTTATGACCCGAACCTGACACTGCAGGGACTCCGCATCATCTATCATAAGCAGAAGCGTGGGAAAGCATGAAGCCTTTGAAAATAGGAACCGTAAGCCTGGAAAACAATTTCATACTGGCACCCATGGCCGGAGTGACGGATCTGCCGTTCCGGCTTTTGTGTAAGGAGCAGGGAGCGGGGCTTTTGTGCATGGAAATGGTCAGTGCCAAGGCCATTTATTATGGAAATAAAAATACGGAAGCCCTTCTGGAGATAGATCCCAAAGAACGTCCCGTTTCCCTGCAGCTGTTTGGATCCGATCCGGAAATTATCAGTGAAATGGCAAAAAAAATAGAGGAACGTCCCTTTGATATCCTGGACATTAATATGGGATGTCCCGTACCGAAGGTGGTAAATAACGGGGAGGGCTCCGCTCTGATGAAACAGCCCAAGCTGGTAGAAGCAATTTTACAAAAAACAGTAAAGGCCATTCAAAAACCGGTGACCGTAAAGATCCGCAAAGGCTTTGACGATGCTTCCGTCAATGCCGTAGAAATTGCCAGGATTGCCGAAGCCTGCGGAGTGTCCGCCGTAGCCGTACACGGAAGAACCAGGGAACAATATTACGCAGGAAAAGCAGACTGGGATATCATCCGCCAGGTCAAGGAAGCGTTGTCCATTCCGGTAATCGGAAACGGGGATCTTACTTGTGCAGAAGAGGTAGAACGGATGGCAGAGGAAACCGGATGCGACGGTTTTATGATTGGCAGGGGAGCCCAGGGAAATCCCTGGATCTTCCGGCAGCTTCTGGAATATTTTGAAACCGGGAAGAAACCGGAGAAGCCTTCCTTTTCCGAGGTAACCGAGATGCTTTTGCGCCATGCCCGGATTCAGCTTGCGGTAAAGGGCGAATACACCGGAATGCGGGAGATGCGGAAACATGCGGCCTGGTATACCAGTGGGTACAAGAATTCTGCAAAGCTTAGGGGCAAAATCAACGAAGTGGAAAATTATGAGCAGCTAGTGTCTTTGTTTCGGAGTCTCATTTAATAAATAGGACAAAAAATAATGTCTTTTTAGAGAAAAAGACAAATCACCGGTTTTGCCGAAGCAGGTGATAAGCGCCTTTGCACGTGCATATAATGGAAGAAAAAGGACAAAGGTGTGAGCAGCTTGTACAGAATTTTCCGATGGTTGAAAAGGCTGGGAAGGACGGGGAGCCGGGAAGCGACTGAGGAAGAAACGGAGGAATGGAAGGAAAATCCGTATTTGCCGTATATTCGGGAGATTTTGGAGCAGGTGCTTCCAAAGCGAGGGCTGGATTACGGAAGAATGCGGCTTCTGATCATTGATACGGATGTGGATACAGGCGCAATTTTTTGGGAGGATGCCGTGCGTTCGGCCCTGGAAGACTTGTCTCCGGATTTAAACTATTTGACGATACTTACAAACCGGGCTGCATATTTTCAGGAATATGTTGAAACAATGTATGAGGAACATGGATTACTGGTTTGCCTGGAGGAAAAATGCAATCCGCCCGGAAGTTCGGTTAATACGGTGCTGGATTTTGAGCGGCAGGGAACAATATGGAAACTGGATTTGCCGGAGCCGTCCATCTATCTTCCGATTTATAAAAAGGAGTGGGAAACGGCTGAAAATCTTGACATTTTCGTGCCTATCGGGTATAATACTGTGACTGTTAAAGGAATTCGTGCAGTAGAAAAAAGAGGAAGGATGTTGTAGCAGATATGGAAAAGAAAAATATCTTGACCTATGAAGGCTTACAGAAGCTGGAAAATGAGTTGCATGATTTGAAGGTGGTAAAAAGAAAGGAAGTTGCCCAGAAGATAAAGGAAGCCAGAGAACAGGGGGATCTTTCTGAAAATGCCGAATATGATGCAGCAAAGGATGAGCAGCGTGATATAGAAGCGAGAATTGAAGAAATTGAAAAAATCCTCAAAAATGCGGAAGTAGTCGTAGAAGATGAGGTTGACTTGGATAAAATTAACATTGGCTGTAAGGTGAAGATCTATGATTGTGAATTTGAAGAAGAACTGGAATATAAGATTGTAGGCTCCACGGAAGCCAACAGCCTGCAGGGTAAGATTTCCAATGAATCTCCGGTTGGCCGGGCATTGATCGGTGCGAAAGTCGGAGATATGGTAAAAGCAGAAACACAGGCAGGAGTATTGGAGTATAAGGTACTCGAGATCCAGCGCTCGAATTAAGAGGAAGCCTGGCACCCAGATTAAGAGGAGATAAGAGATGGCGGAAAAGAATCAAAATGTACAGGAACAGGATATCAACCAATTGTTAAAAGTGCGCCGGGATAAGCTGAAAGAGCTTCAGGAAAACGGCAAAGATCCGTTTCAGATTACGAAATACGATGTAACCCATCACAGCATGGACATTAAGGAACAGTTTGAGCGTCTGGAAGGACAGCAGGTTTCGGTTGCGGGACGTATTATGTCCAAGCGTGTCATGGGGAAAGCCTCTTTTTGCAATATTCAGGATTTAAAAGGCAACATTCAGTCCTACGTGGCGAAGGACAGCGTGGGTGAAGAACCCTATAAGGAATTCAAGCGTCTGGATGTAGGCGACATTGTCGGGATTGAAGGCGAGGTATTTAAAACAAAAACCGGCGAGATTTCAGTCCATGCAGCCAAAGTGACTTTACTGACGAAAAGCCTGCAGATTCTGCCGGAGAAGTTCCACGGCCTGACCAATACGGATATCCGTTACCGGCAGCGATATGTGGACTTAATCATGAATGAAGATGTAAAAGATACTTTTATCAAACGTTCCAAGGTATTAAGCGCAATCCGGAGATATTTGGATGACCAGGGGTTTATGGAGGTAGAGACGCCGATGCTTGTTTCCAATGCAGGCGGCGCGGCTGCCCGGCCTTTTGAAACACATTTTAACGCTCTGAACGAGGATTTTAAGCTTCGGATTTCCCTGGAGCTTTACTTGAAGCGTCTGATTGTAGGCGGTTTGGAGCGTGTCTATGAAATCGGGCGGGTCTTCCGGAACGAGGGCCTGGATACCCGGCATAATCCGGAGTTTACCTTAATGGAACTGTATCAGGCATATACGGATTATCATGGCATGATGGATTTGACTGAAAATCTGTACCGCCATGTTGCAAAGGAAGTAACCGGTTCAGAAGTTATCACCTACGGAGAGAACCAGATGGATTTGTCCAAGCCCTTTGCCCGTATCACAATGATTGACGCCGTGAAGCAGTATGCCCATGTGGATTTCAATGAAATCCATAGTACCGAAGAGGCAAAGAAGGTGGCGGATGAGCATCATGTGGCCTATGAAGACCGTCATGAAAAAGGGGATATCCTGTGCCTGTTCTTTGAAGAATTTGTAGAAGAACACCTGATTCAGCCTACTTTCGTCATGGACCATCCGATAGAAATTTCTCCCTTAACGAAGAAAAAACCGGAAAATCCGGAATATGTGGAACGGTTCGAGCTGTTTATGAACGGCTGGGAGATGGCCAATGCCTATTCCGAGCTGAATGACCCCATTGACCAAAGGGAACGGTTCGAGGCCCAGGAAAAATTGTTTGCAGCCGGAGACGAGGAAGCAAACCATACGGACGAAGATTTCCTGAACGCTTTATGTGTAGGGATGCCGCCCACAGGCGGAATCGGGTATGGCATTGACCGTCTGGTGATGATGCTGACAAATTCACCTGCAATCCGGGATGTTCTGCTGTTCCCGACGATGAAGAGCCTGGATAAATAAACCTAGTGTTTATGCGGGATTGAGGCATTTGAGTACGTCAAAGGACGCATTAAAAGACGTATTTTGGCATAGTCATTTACATCAGTATGAAAGAGTATACAATCTGAAAAGAATAAGATTCAATCGAATATGAACTGCTAAGAGGACATTTTCTAAAGAAATTTAGAAGATGTCCTCTTTTTTGCGTTATGGAGAAAATACGTCATTTGTTATGAAGTCAAAGTGAAAGGAGCACAGCAATGGATGAATCAAAGAACAGCCTGTCTTGGATGCGGCAGAACGTGTCCTCAAGGCAGAGGTAAAGCACATCGCCCTCCCGTGTCGGCATATCCCATAAGGGGATTCCCTGCGACACGCATAGGCAGAGTTTTAACATGAGCCAGCTCTTGCCGATTTTCTGTGAGCCGCAGAACAGAATTAAACCCGTGGGTATCAGACCATCCACCACAAAGGACGGCTTCTCAAGCGGCTCATAGAGGAGCGTATCTGCATTGACTGTCTGTAACTTCTGCATGACTTTCCTCCTTTCGGGTGTTGTCTTTTGTTTTGTTGCACATAAGCGTTGACCTCCTTAAAATGGATTTACTCCCACAAAAAGAAAGTGAGAGTATGTAATGCTACCAATGCCACACCGATAAAAAGCGGATTCCTTTTTCGGACGGTAATAGTCAAGGTTGGAGATACTTCTTCATTTCTGCCTTTACCTTTTCCCTCGCAACCGAAACAGACTTCTGAATTGCGGAAGCGGTGCAATGCTCTATCTCGGCTATCTGATAAAAGTTGAAATCATACTCGTAGTACAGCAGGAAACGCCGTCTTTGTATCTCTGGCAGTCGGGCAACCGCTTTGTAAAACAGTTCATTCCGTTCT
>CAJUSQ010000001.1:58610-107035 GCA_910588885.1 uncultured Lachnospiraceae bacterium | reverse complement strand
TCTGAAAGGAAAGAGTTTGCAGGAATGCCAGGAACGGAATTTCGGAATGCCCCTTCCGGAGGGATACCGGAAGGCCCTTCGCCTGATGAAGCAGGCGGAAAAATTCAACCGTCCGATTATCAGCTTCGTGAATACTTCAGGCGCCTTTTGCGGGATTGAAGCCGAGGAGCGGGGCCAGGGAGAAGCCATTGCCAAGAACCTGATGGAAATGGCGGGGCTTAAGGTTCCGGTACTGTGTATTTTAATCGGGGAAGGCGGAAGCGGCGGCGCCCTTGCCACGGCTGTGGGAAATGAGGTTTGGATGATGGAAAACGCCACTTATTCCATCCTTTCCCCGGAGGGCTTTGCCTCGATTCTCTGGAAGGATGCGGGCCGGGCCCAGGAAGCCAGCGAGGTTATGAATATTACGGCCCAGGATTTGAAACGCCTGGGAGTGATTGAACGGATTATTCCGGAATACGGCGGCGCCAGCGAAAATACGGTGGAAGCCATTGCAGGATATATGAAAGAGCACATCCGGGAATTTTTGGAAAGGTATAACGGAATGACCGGAGAAGCCATTGCCCAGGAGCGTTATCAGCGTTTCCGGGGATTCTAAAAGGGTAAGGATTTGTTTGAAAGCGAAAGCATCCGACAGGAAAGCAGCAGAACGGAGGTATTTTCAGGATGACAATTAAAATTAGCGGCACGGGAAGGGCGCTGCCCGAGCATAAGGTGACCAATCAAAAGCTCCAGGAATTGGTGGAAACTTCCGATGAATGGATTCGCGAGCGGACCGGAATCGGGGAGCGCAGGATTTCCACCGGGGATACGGTAGTGTCCCTGGCGGCGGAAGCTTGCAGAAAGGCCCTGGAAATGGCGGGAAAAGCGGCATCTGAGGTGGAGCTGATCTTAGTGGCGACCTGTTCTCCGGAATACCTGCTGCCCTGTTGTGCCTGTCAGGTGCAAAGCATCATCGGGGCTGTTCATGGGGCGGCTTTTGACCTGAATGCCGCCTGCGCCGGATTTTTATTCGGGCTGGATACCGCGTATGCCTATTTACAGTCAGGCTTGTATAAAAATGCATTGATTGTAGGGAGCGAGGTGCTCTCAAAGCTGGTGGACTGGAAGGACAGAAGCACTTGCGTGCTGTTTGGAGACGGGGCCGGAGCGGTTTTTGTGGAGACGGTACCGGAGGAGCTGATCTGTGACAACGGCCGGAAAGCCGGAATAGAAGCCATTCTCCAGGGAGCCGACGGCGCAAAGGGCGGCATTTTGTCCTGCCAGGAGCGCCCGGTGCAAAATGCATTTCTTACGGAGCAGGAAATGCCGGACTCCTATGTACATATGAACGGCCAGGAGGTTTATAAATTTGCAGTAAAAAAAGTGCCTGCCTGTATACAGGCGGCTCTGGAAAAAGCAGGACTGACAGTGGAGGATATAGACCTGTTCCTGCTCCATCAGGCCAATGAAAGAATCATTCGTTCCGTTGCCAAACGGCTGAAAGCAGATTTGTCAAAATTTCCCATGAACCTTCAGCGGGTGGGAAATATGTCTTCCGCTACGATTCCGGTGCTGCTGGATGAACTGAATCGGGACGGCCGGATTCAAAAGGGGGACAGACTGGTGCTTTCCGGCTTCGGCGCAGGACTGACCTACGGGGCTACCGTGCTGGTGTGGGGCTGAATTGCATATTGAAAAGTACTGCACAACGTTTCGAATTTTGATAAACAGATCATTGTAAAATTGGCATACAAAAAAGGAAGTATAAAATACTTCATTTTACAGATACTAACGGCAGAAAATGTAAATGGAGGAATTTTATTTATGAAAGCAACAGGAATCGTAAGAAGAATAGATGATCTTGGAAGAGTTGTAGTGCCAAAGGAAATTCGGAGAACCCTTCGGATTCGGGAGGGAGATCCCCTGGAAATATTTACCGACCGGGAGGGTGAGATTATTTTAAAAAAGTATTCTCCCATTGGAGAGTTGGGACAATTTGCGGGACAGTATGCGGAGAGCCTGGCCCAAAGCTGCGGCTGCCTGGTCTGCATTACGGACCGGGACCATGTGATTGTGGCGGCCGGAAGCGGAAAAAAAGAATTTGAAGGAAAGCCCATCAGTAAATCCCTGGAATCCGTCATTGAAGAACGGGAATCTATTTTAGCCACAAAGGACGAAAAGGATTTTATTAAAATCACCCTGGATGATAAAGAAGACCATATGGCAGAGGCCATCAGTACCATTATTTCGGAAGGGGATGCCATTGGAGCAGTGGTGCTGTATCAGAAGGATGAAAAGGAAAAGCTGGGAGACTCCCATATGAAGCTGGCTTCCGTAGCAGCAGGATTCCTGGGCAGGCAGATGGAACAGTAAACAGGGATTCGAAGGGATGGAGACATTGGAATACAGTGAAAAAGGAACCGCAGTCAGGGCCGGTTCCTTTTTTGATAAAGTCTCCGTAGTTGTCTTTTGGATTGTTAAAAATTTATCAGATAGAGAAAGATCAGTCGTATAATGCAAATTCATATCCGGCCGCCCTGGCCTGGTCAATAAAATCCCCCAGGATGGCCGTATTTGTGGTAGATTCCGCATGCAGCAGATAAATGGCGCCGGGGTGAAGACGCTCGATCAGCTTGTTTAGCGCCTCGGTTTGATCCGGCTGGTTGTTGACGTCGTAGTCCAGGTAGGCAAAGCTCCAAAAGACGCTTTTGTAATTGCAGTTGTTGATAACGGCCAGGGACTGGTCGCTGAATTTCCCGGCCGGGTAGCGGAACAGGTGCATTTCATAGCCGAAATTCTCTTTTACATATTCGTGCACCTGGGAGACTTCGGACTGCTGCTGTTCGATGGTCTGGGAGGGAAGCCCATTGGCCGGGTGGCTGGCGCTGTGATTTCCGACTCCATGGCCCTCCGCAATCATGCGCTTTACCAGATCCGGCTGGTCTTTGACATAGGCTCCGGTCACGAAAAAGACGGCCGGAACCTGCTTGGCCTTTAACGTATCTAAAAGGGAAGCGGTGCAGCCATATTCGTAGCCCTCGTCCAGGGTAAGGTAGATGAGCTTCTGTCCGCCGGTGTCGGGATTGATGAAATTGGCGTTATAGGAGCCGTATTTTTCCTGAAAGGAAAGGGCGGAGAGCGGCCGGTTTGCATCGTCCATATGGACGCCCGGCCCCCAGTCCTGGGTGGTATTGTCCAACGAAGTCAGATCAATCTGCGTATTATTTAAAGTGTGGGAGCTTCCGCCGGAGCCGTTTGGATCTGTGGAGCCGTCGTAGGAGCCGTCAGGATCTGCGGAGCCGTCGGAAGAGCCGCCGTTTGGATCTGTGGAACCGTCGGGGGAGCTGTCGTCCGGATTCCCGGAGGATGCTTCCGGATGATAGGTACGATAGGTTTCTAAAATGGCTTCTCCGATGGCCTTGGCGTAATCAGCCTGATGGTCGTCAAAAAGCTGGTTGTCCGTGGCATTGTTAATAAAGCCCAGCTCAAGAAGGCAGGAGGGCATGGAAGTGTTCTGGTTTACATAATAATCTTTGGAGGCGCTTTTCTGGGTTCCCTGCTTTACACCCCGGTTTTTCTGAATGCCCGCCTCGTTCAGACGGTCCAGAATATTTTTGGCAAGGTCGATGGTTTCCTGGTTCGGGCTGCTGGATATCCAGTTTTCCACGCCGGTCCCGTCTCCGGTATTCCGGTGGATTGCCACGAAATAGTCGGCATTTCCGCTGTTCGCAATCTCACAGCGTTGGGACAGCTCCAGGAAGGTATCGTCGGAACGGGTTAAAATGACCGGGATATTCTGCTCCTTCAGATAGGAAGCAACCGCCAGGACCAGTTTTAAGGAGTCATCCTTTTCCAGACGGTCCCCCTGGTTGGAGCCGGCATCTTTTCCGCCGTGCCCGGCGTCCAGGCAGACCACAGGGCCGGATTGCCCGGTTGTTTCCGGGTTCCGGGAGCCTTGATTGGGATTCAGTAAATTGGAAAATATGTTTGTCGAATAGTCTTTCTGTCCGGGCTGCTCCGGAAGGAGCTTTAAGGCCAGGCTGGTGAAACCGTTCAGAATTGCCACAGTCAGGGCCAGCATCAATAAGCAGAACGCTGCCCGGATACTGCTGCGGATCCGCCTTCGCCTTTTGCGCAGCTGCATTTTTTGTCTTCGGGATTCCATAGTATATTTCTCTCATTCTATATGTCATTGTAAGTAAAAATTTTTTCTATTGACATCATAGTATATTTCCGGAAAACAGTCCATATACAAATGGAAAATTAAAATTTAATTCTTTATGAAGGAACGGATTTTTCTTGCTTTCTAAGTCCAGGCTGTATAAAATAGCAGAGAGGAATGGTGCCAAAGAAAATGACGGAAGGGCTGCAGAGATGAAGGAAAAAATTTTAGTGGTAGACGATGAAAAGGAAATTGCGGATCTGGTGGAAGTTTATCTGATAAGCGAGGGATATCAGGTATTTAAATTTTACAGCGGAAAGGAAGCTCTGGATTTTACGAAGGGACAGGAGCTGGATTTGGCGGTGCTGGATGTTATGCTTCCGGATCTGGACGGTTTTACCTTGTGTCAGAGAATCCGGGAGGATTATTTCTATCCCATTATTATGCTGACGGCAAAGGTAGAGGATGTGGACAAGATTACGGGACTGACCCTGGGGGCGGACGATTATATTACAAAGCCGTTTAATCCGCTGGAGCTGGTAGCCCGGGTGAAAACCCAGCTGCGCCGCTATACCAGGTACAATACGCCGGAAGCCCTTGTAAGGGAAACTGATGTTCTGGATATCCGGGGACTTCATATTTCCAAAAGCAGCCATAAGTGTTCTTTGAACGGGAAAGAGCTGTCATTAACGCCCATTGAATTCAACATCCTCTGGTATTTATGCGAGCACCGGGGAACCGTAGTATCCTCGGAGGAATTGTTTGAAGTGGTATGGGGAGAAAAATATCTGGATAACAACAATACGGTTATGGCGCATGTGGCCAGACTTCGGGAGAAAATGAAGGAGCTGCCGCGAAGGCCGAAATATATAAAGACAATTTGGGGGGTGGGCTACACCATTGAATAAGAAAAATCGAAAGTATTCCTACCGGAGCCGTCTGGCCCAGGGGATTTTACTGCAATATATTTGTTCCGTGTTTTTGTTTGGCGTGATATTGATCATATTGGTGTTTCTGGCGGCACAGTTTATCAGATCCTTTGTGTGGCAGCCGGACGATCCGCTGTACCGGTTTTTACGCTGGTTCCGGGATTATTTTTTACTGTTTTACGGGATCGCATGTTTTATAGGCTGGATCGGGATTTCTTATTATTTTATGGCAAAGCCCCTGCGTTATCTGGACGATATCCTGGAAGCGTCCCAGAGACTGGCCGAGCCGGAAGGGGCGCCGATTCGCCTGCCGGACGGGATACGGGATGTCCAGGACCAGATGAACCTGATCCGGGAGCAGGCTATCCGCAATGCCTTGCTGGCGAAGGAGGCCGAGCAGCGGAAAAACGATTTGATTGTTTATCTGGCCCATGATCTGAAAACGCCTTTGACCAGCGTCATCGGATATTTGACGCTGCTGGAAGAGGAACCGCAGATTTCCCCAAAGCTGCGGGCCCGCTATACCGGAATAGCCCTTCGGAAAGCGGAACGCTTAGAGGAGCTGATCAATGAATTTTTTGATATTACACGATTGAATCTGACCTCCCTGGTTCTGGAGCCGGAGCGGACGAACTTCAGCCGGATGCTGGAGCAGCTGACCAGTGAGTTTGAGCCTGTTTTGGCGGAAAAGGAGTTGATTTGGAAGCGGGAACTTGCACCGGAGGTAGAGATACTCTGTGACCGGGACAAAATGGAACGTGTGTTCGATAACTTGATTCGAAACGCAGTGAATTACAGTTATCGGGGAACGGAAATCTCCATTGAAATGCATACGGAAGAGGAACAGGTAAAGGTCTGCATTTCCAATCATGGAAAAACCATTCCCCCGGAAAAGCTGGAACGTATTTTTGAGCAGTTTTTCCGGCTGGATTCGGCCCGGGGGTCTTCTACCGGAGGCTCCGGCCTGGGCCTGGCCATTGCAAAGGAGATCCTCGAGCTTCACGGCGGAACCATAAAAGCGGAAAGCGGATCGGAAAGCATCCGGTTTACGGTGCGGATTCCGATGCAGCCGAAGTAGGATTTTGAGGAAGAAGGGAACGGCAGTAAGAAATTCTTATGATTTTTTTCTGTAAAAGATAAGAAAACAAGGAGAAAAAACGAAAACAGGAATCACCCCGTTTTGGTATGGTAGAGATATCAAAACGGGGTGATTTTTTGCCCGTAAACGACAAAAAGAAGGCAAAGCAGCTATTTAAAAAGGAAAGAAAAAGACAAAAAAGAGAAAGGACAAAAGAAAGGAAAGGACAGAAAAATGAGAGAAAAAATGGGAGAAATGAACGAGAAAAAAGAAAAGCTTTGGATCGCAGTATTTTTCGGAGGCTGCTCTTCGGAATATGCGGTTTCCCTGGAATCGGCCCATGCGGTCATAACCCATCTGGACCGGGAACGGTATCATCTGGTGCCGGTGGGGATTACCGAGGACGGGGACTGGTATTTTTTCCGGGGAGATCCGGAAAAGATCCGGGAAGATACCTGGCAGAATCCCCAGGACTGTATTCCGGCGGCGATATCCCTGAATCGGGGAAGCCGGGAATTGCTGCTGCTTGGGGAACCGACAGAACGAATCCGGCTGGACCGGGCGTTCCCGGTGATGCACGGAAGGTTTGGAGAGGACGGTACCCTGCAGGGAATCATTGAAATGGCGGGAATTCCGCTGGTAGGCTGCGGTATTTTGGCTTCCGCCCTGTGCATGGACAAGGACCGGGCCCACAGGCTGGCTCAGGCGGCAGGCATCCGTGTGCCGAAGGCCCGGGTATTTGGAAGGGATGCGCAAAAGGAGGAGCTGATTTCCTTTGGCAGAAGCATTGATTATCCCTTGTATGTAAAACCGGTACGGGCGGGCTCCTCTTACGGCGTTACAAAAGTATCCCGGGAAACGGAGCTTTTGGAAGCGGCGGCGCTGGCGTTCCAATATGACAATCAGATTATCCTGGAAGAAAATATAAACGGTTTTGAGGTGGGCTGCGCCGTACTGGGAAACCGGGAACTGACGGTGGGAGTGCCGGACGAAATTGAGCTGTCCCAGGGGTTTTTTGATTTTACGGAAAAATATACGCTTCAAACCTCTGCCATCCATGTGCCGGCCCGGGTAAACCGGGAGCTGCTGCTTCAGATTCAGGAAATGGCCAAAAGGCTGTACCGGGCCATGGATTGCAGCGTCTTTGCCCGGGTAGACCTGTTTTTGACCCCGGAAGGAGAACTGGTGTTCAATGAAATCAATACCATTCCCGGCTTTACGGAGCATAGCCGTTATCCGGGTATGATGAAAGCGGCGGGTATGTCCTTCCCGGAGCTTTTGGACCGGCTGATTCGGCTTGCAGGGGAAGAAGAATGCTGTTCGGAATGGAGGGGTGCATATGGATGCAAAAAAGAATTTCGGCTCCCTTGACGGAATGAAGCTTTTGGCAGCCTTTTTGGTGGTGGCGATTCATACCTCGCCTCTGGAATCTTTTTCCGGAAATTGGGATTTTTTCCTGACCCGGGTAATTGCCCGGCTGGCAGTCCCCTTTTTCTTTATGGTGACCGGGCAGTTTGTGCTGTCGGGGCAGGAAAAGTTTCCCAGGCCCTATATCAAAAAAATTCTGGTATTATATGGGATTTCTATTTTATTTTACGTACCCGTCGGTATTTATGCCGGACACTATCAGGGACTGACGGTTCTAGCATGTATAAAAATGCTGTTGTTTGAGGGTACTTTTTACCATCTTTGGTATTTTCCGGCACTGATTCTGGGAATTGGGGTTGCCGGGCTGCTGCTGCGGTACTGCTCCGGGAGCATGGCGCTGGTTTTTACGGGAATCCTGTATGTTCTGGGACTTTTTGGGGATAGCTATTGGGGATTCATAGAGAACATACCGGTGGTATCTTTTGTATATGAAGGAATTTTTAACGTGTTCGGATACACGAGAAACGGTTTGTTTTTTGCGCCGCTCTTTCTGGTTCTGGGTGTTTTGCTGGGGGAGGAATATTCCGGAAAGCAGCGCCGGGGACAGGTACAGGTACAGGAAGGGAGCGGCATCCGGCCGGGGCTCGGCTTGGCGATGGGGGCTGCGGCTTTGACGGCGGAAGCCTTTCTGCTGAAATATTTTGAGCTGCAGCGTCATGACAGCATGTATCTGGCATTGCCCGTCTGCATGGTATTTTTATACCGTCTGCTGCTGGAACTTAAGGTTCGACCCCTTCCGGGGCTTCGTCTGGTTTCTACCTGGATTTATATTCTGCATCCCGGGGTACTAGTGGCGGTCCGGGCATTGGGAAAAGCGGTTCCGGCGATGAAGGATCTCCTGAAAAACAGCCTGGCCGTATATCTGTTGGTCTGTGTCGGTTCCGGGGCGGCAGCGTTGCTGATCGGCTGGCTGAACGGCAGGATTCGAAGAAGCGTAAGGGGGAGCGGGGATGAAAGAGAAAGTGAGAGTAAGGGTGAGAGAGTAAGAGGAAGGGAAAGTAAGAGTGAAAATAAGGGCGAAAGTGAGAGTGACAGCAAAAGCCGGGCGTGGATTGAAATTGACCGGGCTGCGCTGGTTCACAATGTGTCCAAGCTGCAGGCCCTTCTGCCCGGGGACTGCAGGCTGATGCCGGCGTTAAAGGCGGATGCCTACGGACATGGGGCGGTTCTGGTGGCAAAGGAGCTGAACCGGATCGGAATTTATGATTTCTGCGTGGCCTGTGTGTCGGAAGGGATCGCGCTGCGGAAAGCCGGAATCCGGGGAGAAATCCTTATCCTGGGCTACACCCATCCCAGCCGGATTCCTCTGCTGCATCAATGGCGGCTGACCCAGACCGTGGTAGATTACGAGTATGCAGCCATCCTGAACCAGTTTGGGAGGCCGCTGAAGGTCCATATCAAGATTGATACCGGAATGCATCGGCTGGGAGAGCGGAGCGAACACAGGGAGCAGCTGCTTCAGATGATCGAAATGGAACATTTAAAAGTGGAGGGCGCATTTACCCATTTGTGTACCGATGACAGAAATACCGAAATGGATCAGGCGTATACGATGAAACAGGCGGATGCCTTTTATGAGGTATTGGAGGAATGGGAAAGACATGGCTTTGTATGTCCGAAGATCCATCTTCTGGCCAGCTATGGGGTATTGAACTATCCGGAGCTGGCGGGTGATTTTGCCCGGGTGGGAATCGCATTGTATGGTGTCCGTAGTGCGCGGACAGATTACGACCGTTTTTCTACCCGGCTTCGTCCGGTACTGTCTTTGAAAGCCCGTGTGGCTTCCGTCCGGGAGCTTTCCGTCGGGGAAGGGGCGGGATACGGCCTGTCCTTTGTGGCAAGACGTCCTACAAGGATCGCAGCTCTGGCAATCGGGTATGGGGACGGGCTGCCCCGTTCCCTGGGTGACGGAGCCGGCGCAGTATTGCTTCAGGGCCGCCGGGCGGTGATACTCGGCAGAATCTGCATGGATCAGACCTTGGTGGATGTAACGGAGATTCCCCAGGTCCGCGCCGGGGATATTGCAGTCCTGATTGGACGGGCCGGGGATGCGGAGCTTACGGCTTATGAGATGGCGGAAGCAGCCGGGACCATTACTAATGAAATTTTAAGCCGTATGGGCAGCAGGCTGGAACGAATCCTTTTACAGTGAATCTATACGGTAAATCTGTGCCTTGAATCTGTGCCTTGAATCCGTGAGTGAATCTGTGCCTTGAATCTGCGGCGGAATCTGATATAATGAAATGCAGGGTGGCGCCGGGCGTCTGCAGGGAGCAATCCGGGGAACAAGCAGATGCCCCATTTCGTCCGGATGACAGAGTAAAGGAGCAGTGAATGAAAAAAAGGAAGAAAAAAAAGCAGCGCCGGGGATTTCGTATTTTTGTAAGTATACAGCTTTTTTTGATGTTGCTGGTGCTGGGAGGCGTGGCTTTTTACTATTTGAGCGGATATGGAGGAAAAATTTCCGCGCTGCAGAGTGAGGCGCGGCTAATGGTTGGAAATTCTTCTCCGAAAACCTTCCGGGCTGCGGAAACCAGCCTGGTTTTCGATGATAACGGAAATCAGATTACGGCCCTGCGGGGAGAAAAGGATGTTTATTATCTAAGCTACGAGGAAATTCCCGCCTATGTCAAGGCCGCAATCATCAGCATTGAGGATAAAAAGTTTGAAACCCACCACGGATATGACCTGAAGGGGATCCTGCGGGCCCTGAAAGTGCTTTGGGAAAACGGAGAGGTGACCCAGGGGGGAAGTACGATTACCCAGCAGCTGGCCCGAAATGTTTTTCTGACTCAGGAGAGGACCTGGCAGCGGAAGGTGGAAGAGATTTTCATTGCTGTGGAACTGGAAAAAAAGTATTCCAAGACGCAGATTCTGGAATTTTATTTAAATAATATCTATTTTGGGAACGGGTATTACGGCATCCAGGCGGCCAGCAAGGGATATTTTAATAAGGACGTCCAGGCGTTAAGCCTGTCGGAAATTGCTTTTTTATGCGCCGTCCCCAATAATCCCAGCTTATATGACCCGGTGGAGCATATGGATCAGGCTTTGGGCCGGAGGGACCGGATTTTAAAACAGATGCATGAGGACGGGAAGATTTCCATGGGCACCTACCAGGAGGCGGTGAATACGCAAATCGTATTAAACCGTCCCCAACGGACGAAATACGACTATGTGGAAACCTATACGTATTATTGCGCGGCCCGGGCATTGATGGAGCTGCAGGGCTTTCAATTTCAGACGGAGTTTGCCACACCGGAGGAGCAGGCCAAATATCAGGAAAGCTATGACGCCTTATACAGCGAATGCCAGAAAAGCCTGTACCAGAAGGGATACCGGATCTATACCACTCTGAATCTGGAAATGCAGGAAAAGCTGCAAAGCACCATTGACAATGCCCTGGCGGAGGCTACGGAGGTAAATGAGGAAGGGATCTATACCCTGCAGAGCGCCGCTGTCTGTTTGGATAACCATAACGGAATGGTGAAGGCAATTGTCGGGGGACGGAACCAGAATTTGTCGGGTTACACCCTGAACCGGGCTTATCAGAGCTTCCGCCAGCCGGGCAGCGCCATTAAGCCGCTGATTGTATACACGCCCATACTGGCCCGGGGCTATACGCCGGATTCCCCGGTTTTGGATGAACCCATTGAAGAAGGGCCGAAGAATGCGGACGGGATCTACGAAGGGGAAATGACGCTGCGCCGGGCAGTGGAGAAATCGAAAAATACCGTAGCCTGGCGTTTGTTTGAGGAACTGTCCCCGGATGTGGGCCTGTCTTATCTTAGGGCTATGAAATTTGCAAGATTGAGCCCGGAGGATGTGCGTCTGCCCTCTGCTCTGGGCGGGTTTACCACGGGAACCTCCCCTCTGGAAATGGCGGCGGGGTACAGCGCCCTGGAAAATGACGGAAATTACCGGACGCCGACCTGTATTAGCCGGATTACGGATTCGGAAGGGAACCTCATTTATGAAGCTTCTGGAGAAGCCGTCCCGGTCTATGACCAGAATGCGGCCCGGATGATGACGGATATCCTTCAGGGGGTGCTGACGGATGGAACCGGCAAGGGGCTTGCCCTGTCCAATACCCCCAGCGCCGGAAAAACGGGAACCACCAATGACAATAAAGACGGCTGGTTTGTAGGCTACACCAGCTACTATACCACCAGCGTCTGGGTGGGCTACGACATGCCCAGAGAGCTGCCGGGGTTAAGCGGGGCCACCTATCCGGGAAGGATCTGGTATACCTTTATGGAAGAGATCCACCAGGATAAGCCCCCCCTGGAATTCCTGCCCTATATTAAGTCGGAAGAAAAAGCGGCCGGCCTTGATCCTTGAGGACAAGGCGGCTGCTTTTTCCGGCAGGGAGCAGGTAAGGGAGTAAAAATTTCTTGACAGGGAAAATGCAATGTTATATAATAAAACCTAGTAAAACGATAGGAAAAGTATGCTATATAGGAAGGAGCAGCTATGAGCAAAATCAAAAAAAGCGCATTGGAATTAATCGGAGGAACACCGCTTCTGGAAATCAGCCGCTATGCAAAGCAGGCAGGGGTATCGGAAACGGCAATTTATGCGAAATTGGAATATTTGAATCCGGCAGGCTCTGTAAAGGATAGAGTTGCCCGCGCAATGATTGAAGAAGCGGAAAAAACAGGCAGTTTGAAGCCGGGAGCCACGATCATAGAGCCGACTTCCGGAAATACCGGGATTGGTTTGGCGGCTGTGGCAGCCATAAAGGGCTATCGGACGATTTTGACCCTGCCGGATACCATGAGTGTGGAACGGAGAAACCTTTTGAAAGGGTATGGAGCAGAATTGGTGCTGACCGAAGGGGCCAAGGGGATGAAGGGGGCCATTGAGAGGGCCGAGGAATTGAAAGAGAGCATTCCGGGAGCCGTGATCCTGGGGCAGTTTGAGAACCCGGCAAATCCCGCGGTGCATAAAGCCACCACAGGCCCGGAGATCTGGGAACAGACCGACGGAAAGGTTGATATTTTTGTGGCAGGGGTGGGAACCGGAGGGACGATTACCGGAGTCGGGGAATTTTTAAAGGAAAAAAACCCCGGGATCCAGGTTGTTGCAGTGGAACCGGCATCCAGCCCGGTACTTTCCGGGGGAACGGCAGGCCCCCATAAGATTCAGGGCATCGGGGCAGGCTTTGTGCCGGAAACCTTGAATCCGGGCATCTATGATGAGATTATCCCCATTGACAACGAGGACGCCTTTGCGGAAGGCAGGGCCTTTGCGGTCAGCGAAGGGATTCTGGTGGGCATTTCTTCCGGAGCAGCGCTAAAAGCGGCCGCCCTTTTGGCCGCACGGCCCGGGAACCAGGGCAAGCGGATTGTGGTTTTACTGCCGGATTCCGGGGACCGCTATTTGTCAACCCCCTTATTCGGAGGGGAAATGTAAAACGGATGGAGAAACTTCAGCCGGCAGCTTCACGAGAAACAGGGAGCCGCCGGCTTTTTCTGCGCAAAATTTTTGCAGCAGGGGATGGCCCAAAAGAGAGGGGGAAATATTTGGTTCTTCCGAAGCCGCTTCGGTTTCGGGATAGAATGAATTGAACATAAGTTCTGATTCACTGCTGCTTTTCACACAGATCTGTCCCTGGTGGGCCAGCACGATTTCCTTTGCCACACACAGTCCCAGGCCAAAATGCTCCTTATCGGTACGGGAGCTTTCTGCCCGGTAAAACCGCCGGAAAATCTGCTCTTTTTCCGATTCCGGGATACCGGGTCCCTGGTCTGCCACACCCAAGAGGAGCCGGGGGCCTTCCGAATGCAGAAACAGCAGAACCGATTTACGGGCGGGGGTATAGGCCAGGGCGTTGTCCAAAAGAATCGCGATGAGCTGGCGGATGCGCTCCCCGTCCCAGAGACAGTCCGGGAAGGGCTCTTCCGGCAGCAGAAGCCCCAGGGAAATTTGTTTCTTCCGGGCAAGCTCCTGGTAGGCTTCATATACCTGGAACAAAAGCTCGTCCGGCTGCTGCAGGGACAGATGCAGGCGCAGATTTCCGGAATCGGAATTTGCCAGCAACAGCATATCGGAAATCAGATGCTGCATACGGCGGCCTTCGGAGCGGATAATACGGATAAAGCGCCGTTTTTCTTCGGGCTTATCGGCTTTTTCCAGGGATTCCAGGCCGGAAAGCATGACGGAAAGAGGGGAGCGGAGCTCATGGGACGCGGAGGCGATAAACTGGCTTTGCTGCTTCCGGCTGATTTCCAAGGGCTTTAAAAGATGTCCGGTAAACAGCCAGGCAAAGAAAAACAGCAGCAAAAGCCCGGCTCCGTCGGCACAAAGGATTACGGAACGCAGCAGGGAGACCTGCTGCGATTGCTCTTCTAAAGAATAGAGAATGACAAAGCTTAGCCGCCCGTTCCCTTTGGGCAGGACCCCTGCGGAAGCATAATAATCCAGACCCTGGGCAGAGAGGGAAAATTCCTCATGTTGGGGGACCAGGGAGGCAGGGGATTTGAAAAGATCCAGTCCATAGCGGGTCCGGGCGGTTTCAATGGCTAGGTCAGGCAGATGTTCATTAGAACGGATGTTCGAATCCGCCTGTAGCTGTTGATAGAAAAGGGGGGTTCCGTTGTCGTACAGGAAGAGCATGAGATGATGGTTTTCCTGGAGCTGATTCAGCCATTGGTGGGAAATGGTGTTTTCCTTTTGCAGATTTGCCATAAGAGTACTAAGCTCCTTTAAGAAAGAAGCGTAATTATTCTGGCAGATGCTGTTTTGGGCAAAGAAAAAGCAGGCAAGGCTTAAGGCGGCCAGGATAATTCCGGTGAAAAAAGTACAAAACAGGGCCATTTTACGATGCAGCTTAGAAAACATGGGAATCCTCCAGAGAATATCCGATGCCGCGGATTGTTTTCAGATACAGCAGGCTTTTGACCTGGCGAAGCCGTTTCCGCAGAAAATGGATGTAGGTGTCCAGATTGCCTTCCTCTACCTCTGCATCCGCGCCCCAGACCCGGGAAAGGATGACCATGCGCCGCAGCACCGTATTGGGGTTTTGCAGAAATACTTCCAAAAGCCGTCCTTCCCGGCCGGACAGCAGCAGGGAACCTCCCGGGCCGGACAGCTCCCTTAAGTCTCCCGCATAGGTAATGTCTCCGAAGGAAAAGGTATCATGTGGTTCCCAGGCGCCGCTGCGCCGTCCCAGGGAGCGGATCCGGGCTGACAGCTCTTCGTAGGCAAAAGGCTTAATCAGGTAATCGTCGGCGCCGTTGTCCAGGCCCTCTACCCGGTCATACAGCTCCCCTAAAGCCGTGATCATGAGAACCGGCGTGGCAATACCGGCTTTCCGGGCTTTCTGCAGGACCAGAAGGCCGTTCATGGTGGGCAGCATCCGGTCCAGCAGCACCAGGTCGTAGGCGTCCTGCAGGAACAAGTCCAGCCCGTCCCGGCCGTCATGACAGATTTCGATCTGGTGGTGTTCTTTTTCTAATTGGAATCTTAAAGCTTCGCAGAGCTTTTGATCGTCTTCAATGAGTAAAATTCGCATAAGACCTCCGGTTTTGTTTTATCGTAATATTAGTATAATGCGAAGTATACCATAAACAATATCATGAAATTCTTAAAATAATCTTTAAAGGGGAGAAAAAATTAAAGGCTGATTTTAAGAAAGTTTCAAGAAAGGGCTGGTATGATAAGGAGGAAAAGAAAGGCAGCGGCTGTTTGCCTGAGACGGTTTTGGGGAACCGTTGCAGGATCGGGCTGCGGAAAGGAGAAGCATATGAAGAAGAGAAACAGGGCGGCAGGGCTGATTCTGGCGGTGGTACTGGCCGTTACCAGCCTGGCAGGCTGCAGTGATAGGAATGGAAACCCGGAAGGCGGCAAAGAAACAGCCGGCGCCGGGACAGAAGGAAACGCCGGATCGGAAGGAGGTTCCCAGGGAGGAAACAGCGAAGATGCTTTTTCGGACGCCGGAGGAAAGGGACGTTTTTTGGAAACGGAAATTACGCTGCCGGAGCAGATTGACCATCTGAATGCGGTACGCAAGCTTTCGGACGGCAGTATTTCGGCGGTGGGCTTTAATGCCAACAGCCTGGCCTATTACCTCCTGAATACCGCGGATTTGGGAGAAACCTGGGAAACCACGGAAATGAAGGGCTTAGAGCAGCTGTATGTAAACGAGGTGGCCATTTCACCGGAGGGCGGCGCGGCGCTTTTTGGCTATTACGGCGAAATGGATCTCGTGGCACGGGACGGGACGGCCGTCAGCAAGACCTTGAACCTTCCGGCATATTCCGGGGGCGGGGATACGAAGAACCAGGTATTGGGAGCCGCTTATACCGAGGACGGGACGCTGCTGATCCTGGATATGGATGGAAGCCTGTATCAGGCGGATACCGAAACCGGGGAACTGAAGAAAATTTCAACAAATATAGCGGAAAAAATTGATTATTTCGGCATAGCCGGGAATCAGGCGGTGACGGTCAGCCCTTCCGGCGTTGCGCTATTAGACGGCGGGACAGGAGCGGTAACCGAGGATGAAATCTTAAAACAGGTAACCGACAGCCATCGGGAAGGTAACGGGATCATAGGGCTGTATCCGGTGGTATTTACGGAAGGCGCCGAAGAGGGCAGTATTGTTTATGTAAACCATGAGGGCCTTTTTTTCCATCGTGGAGGAGGCAGCGTCAATGAACAGCTGATCAACGGCCAGCTGGTTTCGTTGGGAGACGGAAGCCTGGAATTTTACGGGGTAATTACGGTGGATGAATCCAATTACCTTGTGGCAGGCTCGGATTCCCTGTCTACGCCCCGGATCTACCGCTACACCTACGATGCGGAGGCGTCGGCTGTTCCGGAGAAGCAGCTGAAGGTCTATGCTCTGGAGGATACCTCGGTACTGCAGCAGGCCATTACGTATTTCCAGAAGCAGAATCCGGATGTATTTGTGAAAAAGATGATCGGGTTGTCCGGTGGGGACGGGGTTACGGCGGAAGATGCCCTGCGTGCCCTCAGTACCGACATTATGGCCGGAAACGGCCCGGATGTGCTGATCTTAGACGGGATTCCGGTGGAAAGCTATATCGAAAAAGGGATTCTGGCGGATATCCGCGATGTGGTAGAGGAAGTGGAAGGGGCCGAGGGCCTGTTTGAAAATGTAAAAGAACCTTATATCAGGGATCAGAAAATGTTTGAAATGCCCACCCGTTTTTATTTCTCGGCAGTGGAAGGGGCGGATGAAGCCCTGGAAGCCGGCAGCAGCCTGACTTCCATGCTGGAGTATCTGAAAAAGGCAAGAGAGGCGGATCCGGAATGTCATGGTTTGCCGCCGAAAACGGCTTCGGGTTTTTTGTATGAGCTGTATTACGCTGCCAGCGCAGGTATGAAGACGGAGGACGGCTCCCTTTCGGAAGAAAAACTGAAGGAATTCCTGACGGCGGCAAAGGGGATTTTTGAACTGGATACCTATTCGACAGAAGAATACAATACGGAAGTGAAAAATTATAGTGTTTGGAATGGAATCCTGTACGGCTCCTTAAGCGGCACTTCCCGGCTGGGCTATGAAAGCGTTTACGACATCGGGACCGTCACGGATTATGACCGGGTACAGAGTATTTACGGAGCCGAGAAGCAGTTAAACGGGAATTACCGTCCCTTTGGCGGGGAAAACGCATCTTTTGTACCCTATGTTTCCGTAGGGGTGGCCGCCGCCAGCGAAGCGGGGGAGCTGGCCCGGGAATTTGTAAAAGGCATTCTAAGTAAATCCTGCCAGAGTGCGGCAAACGAGGGCTTTCCGGTCAACCGGGCGGCTTATACGGAAAAACAGGGCCAGCAGAAATCTTATAGTGTGGGGACGTCCAAGCCGGACGGATCATCTTATGGAATCGAAGTCGAAGTTTTGACAGAGGAGCAGGCAGCGCTTTTGACCAGGCAGCTGGAAAGCCTGAAGGGGCCGTCATTCAATGACCGGGTCATTCAGGAGCTGGTGATTGAGGAAGGCATCAAATGCTTAAACGGAAGCCAGTCTGTGGAAGATACGGTTTCCGCCATTATGCAGAAGGTGAAGCTGTATGTATCGGAATAAATATACGGGATGGCTGTTTTTACTGCCGGGGTTTTTGGGAGTGCTTGTTTTTTACCTGATCCCCTTTCTGGATGTGGTGCGGCGTTCCTTTACCCAGGCCGTAGGCGGGAAATTTGTAGGATTTTCCAATTATCAAACGGTTTTGACCAATCAGGCGTTTTTACTGGCGGCAGGCAATACCCTTCGGTTTGCCGCCGTATGCCTTCCCCTGCTGATCCTGATTTCCCTGGGGATTGCGGTACTGCTCCGGAGGGTAGGAAAGGCTGCCGGATTTTTGAAGGGGGCGTACCTGGTTCCCCTGTCCATTCCTGCGGCCAGCATCGTACTGCTGTGGAAGCTGATGTTTGACAAACAGGGGATGTTGAACGGGCTGTTGTCCGCCCTGGGGATCCCCGGGGCGGATTGGATGAATACCGGGGCGTCCTTTGGCGTACTGGTGTTCAGCTATATCTGGAAGAATCTTGGATATGACGTGGTGCTGTGGCTTGCCGGGCTGTCCATGGTACCCCAGCAGATTTACGAGGCTGCCCGGGTAGACGGGGCCGGGGAATGGATGTGCTTTCTAAAAATTACGTTGCCCGCCATTCGCCCGGCGGCTTTTACCATTGTGGTGATTTCGTTTTTGAACTCTTTTAAGGTGTTCCGGGAAGCGTACCTGGTATCCGGAAATTATCCTCAAGACAGTATTTATTTGCTGCAGCACCTGTTCAACAACTGGTTCCGGGAGCTGTCGGTCGATAAAATGGCGGCCGGGGCCGTTTTGATGGCGCTGGTAATTTTCGGCCTGGTCTGTATGCTGCAAAAGAGCTGGGATATGGAGTAGCGGACAAGGGCCCTCCGGCTCCGGCAAAGGGCTGCGGATACGGGTATTCCGGTAAATGAGGAGGAAGCTGATGAGAAAAAGAATCGTAAGGATCGTGTTAGTGGTACCGCTTTTCGCAATGGCGTTTTTGGCGCTGGCTCCCCTGCTGTTTCTGGCAGGGGGCAGCATCATGGGCAGCAATGAGATCCGGGACTGTATCCGGCCGCTGTCGGAAGGCTCCGGCGGCTTTGTGTCCTGGCGGCTCATTCCGCTGTATCCAACATTAAAACATATGTTCGAATTATTCTTTGATTCCCCGGAGTTTTTTCAAATGTTCTGGAATTCCATGAAAATTACGGCTGCGATCCTGCTGGGCCAGCTGGTGTTCGGGATGCCTTCCGCCTGGGGGCTGGCGCGGTACCGTTTTCCCGGAAAACGGGCGGTGTATCTGCTGTATATCATATTGATGATGATGCCTTTTCAGGTAACGATGCTGTCGGAATATCTGGTGCTGGATCGGCTGGGGCTGTTGGATTCCCTGTGGGCAGTGATTCTTCCGGCGGTATTTTCTACCTTTTCCGTGTTTATCACTTACCGTTTTTTCTGCGGGATCCCCGAATCCATTCTCGAAGCAGCCAGGTGCGACGGGGCCGGGGAGCTTTTGATTTTTCTGCGGATCGGTATCCCCCTGGGGGCCGCCGGGATGATTTCGGCGCTGGTGCTGCAGTTTTTGGAATGCTGGAGCCTGATTGAGCAGCCGATTACGTTTCTGAAGACCAAAAGCCTTTGGCCCCTGTCGTTGTATCTTCCCCAGATCAGCCTGGAAGAGGCGGGCTTTGCCCTGGGCGCTTCCCTGATTACCTTGCTTCCGGCGTTGTTGGTATTTCTGGCGGGCTCGGACTATCTGGAGCAGGGGATTGTGGCCGCAGCGATGAAAGAATAGGAGGTGCAGAAAGTGAAGTTTAACAGAATAAGGTTTCGGAGCAGGGAGCCTGTGAAAAAAATGGAAGGGCCGGCAAACGAACGGCGGTTCCAAAGCCTGGCTGTCAAAGGGTTTGGGGCGCTTCTGGCGGTTATGCTGGCTTTTACGGTGATTTCCCGGTCCGTGGCGTCTTTTGCGGTGGCCCAGGTAGAGGCGGAATCCCCTTCGGCCAGAAAAATTGACCATACCGTAACGGCGGAAGGCATTGTGGAAAAAAACCGGGAACTGGCCGTATTGACCCAGCCGGGACTGCTGGTAAAAACCGTTTATGTCAGTGAAGGAGAAAAAGTAACCGCCGGTACGGTGCTGGCACTGTTGGAACCGGAAAGCCTTCAGGAAGAAATTGAGAGCCTGGAAAACGAGATTCAGGCGCTGCGGCTGCAGAACGAAGCGGCAGGCAGCAATGCCGCAAAGGAACAGCAGGAGCGGGAGACAGAGCGGAAGCGGGCCAGAGAAGATTATCAGAGCACCATGGAAGCCCAGGAGGCTTTGGTGGCGGAAGCGGAGGAACGGTTAAAAAGGGCTCAGGAGGCTTTGGCAGCTTTTGATCGGCAGAACAACAGTTCGGTTCAAGGAGTAAAAGGTGTTTTGGGAACGCCGAAGCAGACCATGAACGAGGACGAAAGCGGCTTGCCGGGAGCAGATAACGGGAATGGCGGCGGAGTAGGCGGAGGAGATGCCGCGAACCCCGACGGAAGGGACGAGAGCTTCGGCGGCCCGGAGGAAGGCGCAGGAACCGGTTCTGGCGGGAATCCGGAGGAAGGGACGGGAATTGGTTCTGACGGGAATCCGGAGGAAGGGACGGGAATTGGTTCTGGCGAAAATCCGGAGGAAGGGACAGGAATTGGTTCCGACGGAAATCCGGAGGATGCAGGTGAAAAGGAAGAAACCCGAAGGCAGCAGCGGGCAGAATTGGAAAACGCCGTAAATGAGGCCCGGAATGCTTATGAAGCAGCGCTGCGGGGGCAGGAGCAGGCAGGGACAGAAGCGGCCCGCCGGGTGGAGGATGCCGCCAGATCCGGAGCAAAGGATACCAGCACCCAGATCAATAATTTAAGTATTGAGGAAAAGGAAAAGGATCTGCAGAAGCTGAAGGAGCTGGCAGAAAACGGCGGTACGGTGACGGCTCCGGTGGACGGGGTTGTGACGCAGATGGCCCTGGTAACGGGGCAGCGGACCACGGATACAGCGGCCGTTACCCTGGCGGATATTTCCTCGGGTATGCGGTATACGGCACAGATCAGCGAAGAAGAGGGAAAATATGTGGCAGTCGGAGATACGGTGACGCTGAAAGCAGGGGGAAAGGAATACGGGGATTTGCAGATTTTAAGCCTGGAACAGGACAGTGAAAATAAAATGGTGACGGTGACAATCCTGCTGGAACCGGATACACTGTCCATCGGTGATACGGCGGTTTTTCAGGCTACAAAGCAGTCGGACAATTATCCCCTTACCATTCCCGCCAGCGCCGTCCGGGTGGATAACAGCAAAAATTTTGTGCTGGTCCTGGAGGAAGAGGAAACCATATTGGGAGTACAGCTGGCGGCCCGTCGGGTGGACGTGACAGTGGAGGATCAAAACGGCAGCTTTGCGGCCGTTAGCTCCGAATTGTTGTCGGAAAACTCCCGGATTATCACACTTTGTGAAGATTATATCAAAGCAGGCGACCGGGTACGTCTGCGGGAGCCATGAAAAAATACGCCGGGCGGGCAGTCCTTCTCATCTGCCTGGCCCTGGCAGGAATTTTGATGTACAGCGGAGCCCGGGACCGGAAAAAGGCGGCTGCCCTGGAGCAAAATGCCGTACTCACCCTGGCCTCCCCGGTGGACCGGGAAACGGTAAAACAGATGCGTTTGACAGAGGCAGAGCAGGAGGAGGGCGTATCCTTTACTGCCTGGGCCCAGGAGGAGAATAAAACCGTGAATGCAGAAGCCACCGGAAGGACGAAGCAGGTAGATCTGCTGTGGATTTGCGGCTCCTCCCAGCAGCTTTTGCCCTATGGGGCAATTTTGAACCCGGAGGACGATCAGGGCTGCCTGCTGGATGAGGAAACAGCGGCCGCTTTATTCGGAAGCAGCCAGGTAGAGGGAATGAGCCTGCAGGTGGAAGGCAGGGAATGGGTCATTCGCGGGGTGTTCCCTTCTCCCCGGAAGCTTTTGATTCTGCAGGATACCAGGGAAGGGGAAGGAATTGCCTGGAACCGGATTACCGTCAGCCCAAAGCCGGGGCAGTCTGTCCGTTCCGCAGGAGAGGAGTTTTCGGTGCGGCATGGGATAACCGGGACGCTGCTGCGGTGGGACTTTTATCAGAACCTGCTTTGGCTGGGAGAATTGGTACCGGGAAAGTGGTCGGATTTTTCCGGCTGGTCGGAAAATATCCGGGAGAAATCCCAGGAGCTGCGGCATTTGCTTCAGACGGAAAAAAGCGTCATGGAATTGGAGTATCTAAAGCTGTACCGCTTTGGAAACGGAGCGATTTTGGCCGGCGGATTCTGCATTTGGGCGGAACTGTTCCTGCTGCTTGGGAGAAGAACGAAAAGGAATGAGAACATATGTTCTAGTTGCAAAGGAGAAGTCTCCTGATATATAATGGTCTTGCGTTTGTTTTCATGAAACATGCAACGAGATTTTCAAAAAAATGAAACAGAAGAAAAGACAGTTCCGGGTATTTGGGACTGCTGCAGCGGAGGGCCAATGAAAAAATATCTTGAGACGTTTTTACTAGCCGCAGGGGCCGGCATCGGCATTGCCATCGGCGGAACCGTTTTCTTATCCATGGAGAACCGGATTGTGGGCGCGGTCCTGTTTTCCGTAGGGCTTTATCTGATTGTGACCAACGGCCTGAATCTGTATACCGGGAAGGTCGGCTATCTTTTGGAACAAAAACCGGAATATCTGCCGGAACTTTTGCTGATCTGGCTGGGAAACCTTCTGGGAACCTGGCTGGGAGCCGAAGCCGTGCTGCATACCAGAATCCGGGGAATTTCCGAAAAGGCGGCGGATTTATGTCAGGTCAAGCTGTCGGATGATGTTGTCAGCCTGCTTTTGCTGTCTGTGTTCTGCGGGATTTTGATGTACGGGGCCGTGGACGGCTATAAGAAAACCAAGAATCCCGTAATTTTGTTTGTCTGTGTCAGCGTCTTTATTTTGGCGGGCTTTGAGCATTGCATCGCCAATATGTTTTATTTTTCCCTGGGAGGGGCATGGTCCTTCAAAACCTTGGGCTATCTGGCGATTATGACCCTTGGAAACAGCATTGGCGGGGTGTTACTGCCGCTTTTGCATGGGAATCTGGGAAAGAAGGATTGATATTTAGTGATTATTTAGTAAAAATTACTGAATTATATACTGAAATTAAGTTTGCTTTTTCTTATAATGAAATCAGTACAGAATCTGGGCAGTTTGCCAAAAACAGGATGGAGGCAGGAATCAATGGAGCGGCTTACAATTTCAGAAAATCGCAGATATTTTGTTAAGGAAACCGGGGAACCGTTTGTCTGGATTGCAGATACGGTGTGGACAATGCCCCAGCGGATGAAATGGGATGATATAGAGTATCTGATGAAAAAGCGGAAAAGCCAGGGCTTTACGGTGCTGCAGATTGTGGCATTGGATCCGGAGCAGGATGTGGAAATGCGCAATCCGGCCGGGATCGCAGCCCTGGAGGACGGGGATCTGACAAGACCCAGGGAGCAGTATTTTGCATACCTGGATTGGATTTTAGACAGAGCGGAGGATTACGGGTTTTATGTGCTGCTGCTGCCGGTGTGGGGCCAGCTGGTGGTCGGGGATAACTGGATGGGCGGCACGTTTCCGAAAACCGTGACGGAAGAAAATGCGTATGGATATGGGCAGTGGATCGGCGCCCGTTATAAAAACCGGGAGAATGTGGTCTGGTGTCTGGGCGGGGACCGTCAGCCCATTCATAAGGGCGTGGATTACCGCAATGTCTGGCGGCGTCTGGCGGAAGGGCTGGCCCGGGGAATTCTGGGCCGTGAGCTGGCGTACGACCAGGAACCGGAGATTTGGCGTAAACTGCTGATCACATACCATGCCTGTCATGAAATGGAAACCGGGGAATGCTCTTCCATGTCCTATTGGACTGACCAGGAGCAGTGGATTCAATTTATTATGCTCCAGTCCGGCCATGGCAGCACACCGAAGAATTATCAATTGGTGGAAAAAGAGTACCGCCGGGAAGAAAAAGGGCAGGGCAGAACCATGCCGGTGTGGGACGGGGAACCTGCTTATGAAAAAATGCCCACCAGCTTTCCGGTGTTTACCGAATTCCATGGTTCCTGGATGGTGCGCAAACGGGCTTATTGGGCATTGCTGGCCGGAGCCTTCGGGCATACATATGGCCACTGCAGCGTCTGGTGCTCCATTTCGGAAAAAGAGCGGAACGAAATGATGCGTGATACCTGGTGGGAAGCCCTGGATGCCGAGGGTGCCGGACAAATCCGCTATTTAAGGGATTTTATGGAGGCAGTCCCGCTCTGGGACTGTGTTCCGGCCCAGGAGCTGATATGCCAGGAGGAGGACGGAGAAATGGATGCCCATATCCAGGCGGCAATCCAAACAAATGGGGAATTTCTGTGTGCCTACCTGCCCAGCGGCGGCAGCTGCCGGATTCGGATCGGAAGTATGCGGGAGAAGGCTGCGGACGGAAAAACCCTCTATGGCTTCTGGTTTAATCCCCGGGACGGGAAGTGCTACGACGCGCAGATGCAGGAAACAGACCGGCCGTTTCTTTGTAAAGCAGAAGAAGGAGCATTTTGCAAAACAGATCAGACAGAAGCAGGAGTCAGTAGACTAGAGGTGGAAGAACATATGTTCTGTTCTCCGGAGCAGGGAACGGAGAAGGACTGGGTATTGCTGCTGTACGGAAAAGAAGTTTCCGGCCCGATTGCCTCCGGTGTCTATGGAGAGGCTTTGGAAACAGGGGAGATTAAGAAAGTATTTGAGTGGTAAGTGGCTTTTACGGCGGGAATTGGCATTCACATGTCAATTCCCGCCGTATGTTTGTGGTGCGCCTGTGAGAAGCAGACCGTCTATGGAGGGCGCTTTGCGTTCTTCTTCTGCCATTGCGCTATTAGAGGTAGCATGGGCGTAATAGTTCAGCACTATACGGAGGTCGCCCTTTATGAAGCCGCCGTCCGGTATCTGGATGAACTGAAAGTTGCCGGGGAGCCGATTACGCCGAAGAAGTGGCGGCGTGAGGTGGACACCCTGACTGCTAAGAAAAACTTGCAATATCAGCAAATGCGGGCTATGCGGGACGAACTCAAGGGCGTGGAGAAACTGAAAAAGACCGCTGTACAGCTTGCGAGGAGTGAGCAGACAAGAAAGCAGGAGCCGGAACTATGAGCGTAAAAAACCACCGCACAGGATTTTTGTTTCCTATACGGCGGTATCTCATTTGCCGAAAATGTCGCTGCGTGTTCCGGTGCGGGCCAGCGTCAGCACCAGAATGTCATCGTCAATGCGGTAGACCAATAACCAATCAGGCTGGATATGACATTCCCGATGTCCTACCCAATTTCCTGACAGCTCATGGTCTTTGTTTTTCGTTTCAACTCCCGGAGCGCTTCTTCCACATCGGAGTAGTGCTTCACGTTGGGATCTCGCGCGATACGTTCCGCCTCCAGCATGGCGGCAATCGTTTCCTTGTTGGGCTGTTCCAGCTTGACCTCGAAAGGAAAACCGCCGGCCCGGAGGGACTGGCGCAGAAAAACATTGATTGCGGTAGTCAGGTTCATACCCAACTCGCCGTAAAGCGTTTCACACTGTTTTTTAATGTCGCTGTCCAAACGGACGCTGAAATTTGTTGTGCTTGCCATCGTATCAACCCCTTTCGCAGTTCATTGTACTTATAGTATATGCGATTTGCAACGCAAAATCAACTCAATAGACGTAATAATCACAAAAATTTAAGGAGGATATATGACAGAAATCATTTTGACTATTACCATCATTCAACAAATTTTCAACAAATACCATGGAAAATAATGGTGGCAAACCCGAAAATCCGCTCTGATTAAAATTGCCCATGGATTTCTCTATCTCGAAGCCGCTATTTGTGTACAGATGTTTTGCTACTTCATTCTCACAAATAAAGCTACTTATCCCCCACCCCGTAATATTCCCCCAGAAACAAGGTTCGGACAGCCCAGTTGGAGTGTGTCTTATATTCGTTCATACGTTCTTTGGCGGCGCTCCCCGAAACAAACCGGGCGGATGCCGTATCCCAGCCTGTGATTGCTTTGGCGTCCGCAAAATCCCGTTGGGATATTCTAAGGGCCGCATTTACAAAGGGGATCTGATTGGGATGGATCACGGTCTTTCCGATAAAGCCGCACAGCAGGTCTTCGGCCAACTCCTGCTTAAGTCCCGTATCCCAGCCGGGGCCGCTGTAATATTCCCATACGGGGCCGGATACCACATAGTCCATGGCAAAAACCGTCAGGATATCCGTCAGGATCTGGGCCACGGGCCGGATGCCGTAGATGGATTCCTGACAGTGCCGCCGGAACCCGAATTGATGGCACAGGTCATTTCCGCCCACCCGGATGTTCAGCACAAGGGGCCCCGCCGAATCCAGTTTTTCCTTTAATTGATATAAAATGGGATACCGGTTCTGCAGATGAATCATAGAAGGATCCTCGAAAATGGGCATCAAATAGCATGGATGCCCGGACATCCGGTTTATTTCTGCAAGGGCCGCAAGATATCCGTCTGCATTTTCCAGGGAAAATTTGGGCGCAATGAATCCGGTGAGGATTTCAATGCCCTCTCCTAAACGCCGGGCCAGGGAAAGGGCCTGGCCGCTGTTCCGGACGCGGACAAAAATTTTCGGCAGATAAAAATCCGATTCCGAAACAGCCCTGCGGATGCGGTGCAGGGTATGCAGCAGGAATTCTTCCGCTTCCGCTACGAAACAGTCGTTGATAGTGTCCTCCAGGCAGAGAGCCAGGGAGTAAGGCTGTTCAAATTTTTCGGAAATCACGGATTGGGCGATGGTTTCGTTGTTGGCCGGGCAGTAGAGCAGGGCGCCTATACTGTAATAGATCAATGAATTTTTCATGGCTTGCTTCCTTATGAATATTATTTGAAAATAAACTTCCTCTACTATAGCATACCTTGGAGGAATTTGGTAGCCCCCTTTCGTCAGGGCGGTGGTTATGGCGCCTGACCGGGCGGGGAGAAAGGAAGCAGGGGGAGCAGGTATGATGGAGGGGATTTTGCGTTTTAGCCGGATGGATTTAAGATTGGAAAATAATTTTTGGATATGGGGTTGACTCTTACATTATGGTATACTCTAAACTATGTTTGAGCTCAATAAAACGCATATATGTGAGGTGGAACCAATGTTAAAGATAGGAGATTTTTCAAAGCTGTCAAGGATCAGTATCCGTATGCTCCGACACTATGATGAAATAGGAATCCTTCGTCCGGAAAGCGTGGATGATTTTACAGGATACCGATATTATAGCGAATCACAGCTTCTGTTGGCAGGGCGGATACAGTCATTAAAAACCCTGGGATTTGGACTTTCCGTGATAAAAGAGATATTAGGAAAGTATGATGATCCCCAGGAAATGGAGAGGTTCCTGCTGGTAAAACAGAAGGAACTGGAAGAGGAAGCTATGGCGGCAAAGCAGAAACTGATGCTGCTTGACAGTACATTGAAATGGCTGAGAAAGGATGGCAGGCTTATGGATTATGATGTAATATTAAAAACAATACCGGAACGTTATGTAGCAAGCGTGCGGCAGGTAATTCCCGCTTATGACCAGGAAGGGCTGTTATGGGAGATTATGTGCCGGGAGTTGGAGCCGCAGAAAGTGCAGCAGGCATTGCCGTGTTATGGAATGGCGATTTTCCATGATGAAGGGCATAAGGAGCATGATCCGGACGTGGAGATTCAGAGCGCGGTTGTAGGGGTTTATCAGGATACGGAGCATGTAAAATTTAAAACTGTGCCGCCGATCCAGATTGCTTCTGCCATATATAAGGGCAGCTATGACCAGATTTTAAAGGTGAATAAAGCAGTAGCAGACTGGGTGGCAGCGAACGGATATGAGTTTGACGGGAAATCCTTCTGTATCTATCATGTGAGTCCGAGCCAGACAAATAATCCGGAGGAACTGGTCACGGAGGTTTGTTTTCCGGTAAGAAAGAAATAATGATACGTCAGTGCAATATAAAGGAAAGCATCTCTTCGGAGGTGCTTTTCGATTGCGGATTCTGTCGGAGGCCATCGGTTCCCTGCCAATACCGTAATAGGGCCGGAATCCGGCCTCTTGTCGTAAGGCAACTTTCAATAGGCCGGATTCGTTCCTGTGAACACCATGGGTGTGAAAAGTGACTTTGAGAGAGAAAAGCGCCTGTTCCGGAACCGGGAAAGCCTTGTATAATCGGCGGGGATGGAATATAATAAGAAATAGAAGGAAGCGGGATAGAAGGAAACAGAATAGAAAGAAACAGAAAAAGATAAGAATAGCAGAGAAACAGGATGAGAAAGAGATGGAACAATTGCAGGTATGTCGGATTAATGTGATGGAGCTCACAAGCATCAGCAGTTTTGCCCATGTCAGGGGCGGGGTGAACCGGGGCTGCAGAGATGTGTATTTTGTAAGAGCCATTGGAAGAAACGAAAATTTGGAAACGGAAGTATTGGAAATGGATCGTCAGCTCCAGGCAGCGGAGGCGGAAGGCAAAGGATTCTATCGGCGGGTTCAGAAGCTGCCGGGACAGCTGTCTTATGAGGATTCGGTGTTCTATGCCGGATGCTGCGACGAATGGATACAGGAGGGGCGGACAAGGATTCAAACGAAGCTGACCCCGAAGGCGCCGCCGGGCTTTGGGGAACTGCTTGCCAGAGCCTGTGGAACGGTGGAAAAGCTCTATTTGGAGGATAACCCCAGAGCCAGCGGTTCCATGGGGAAAAATCTGATTGTAAAGCTGTTGTTCTGGTTTGACGTGATTTTTAGAGAACAAATGTTCGGTTCTGCGGAAAGGATGATGCGGAAGCTGGTGGTCTGCAATGTGGAAAAAAAGCAGGAATACCTGTTTTGCTATCTGGCTGCCCTGACGGGCTGCGATGTACTTTTGCTGCAGACGAAGAGTGATATTTCCTGCAGCGAACCCTGGAAAAAGCTGTCCTCCTCCTTTGTGCTAGGGGCATTTTCCGGGGAGGAGCTGCCTCCCTGCGAAACCGATAAGAAGCCGGCGGCGGCCGGGCCATTGGCGGCGAGCCCACCATCGGCGGCCGGGACATCGGCGGCGAGCCCACCATCGGAGGGGATCTCATCCCATCCCCGAAGCGGAATACAGACCTGCCCGCAAACCCAGATCCAGTCCCGGGCCGGGACGCAGGGCTATCCGCAAAACCAAGCCCAGCCCCAGTCCGGAATGATACGGGTGGTAATTCCGGAGCGCAGACGCAGAGGCCAAAAGCAGGAAAACGCAGCAGGGAATGGGGCCTGGGCGCAGAGCGGAGCCGCCGGGGGAACGATGTCCCCCGGACAGGGCGGAAGCGTTTCGGAAACCATGACCTATGGCCGAAGCGGAGCTTTTACAGGAGCCGGCTCCCCCGGGCAGAGGGAAAGATCCGCAGGAGCCCCGGGCTGTGGCGGCACTGTCCGGGCGGAAAAATCCTACGAAGAGCTGGCACAGCTGGCTTCTTCTGTGGTGATGATTGCGCTTCATGACCGATCCGGGGAAGTGATCGGGACCGGGTCCGGTATTATGATCGGAAAAAAAGGCTATATATTGACCAATCACCATGTAGCCAACGGCGGCTGCTATTATTCCGTAAAGATCGAAGAGGACGATAAGGTGTATACCACGGATGAAATGATCAAATACAATCCGGTTTTGGATCTGGCGGTAATCCGGATTCAGCGGGCCCTTTGCCCCCTGCCGATTTACCAGGGAGCCGGGAAGCTGGTGCGGGGCCAGCGGGTGGTAGCCATCGGAAGTCCCCTGGGACTGTTTAATTCCGTATCTGACGGCATTATTTCCGGGTTCCGGAAGGTGGACAATGTGGATATGATTCAGTTTACCGCTCCCACTTCCCATGGAAGCTCCGGCGGTGCGGTGCTGAACCTGTACGGGGAAGTGATCGGAATCAGTACCGCCGGGTTTGATGCGGGGCAGAACCTGAATCTGGCGGTGGGCTATGAGTATATTAGGACTTTTGTACAAGGATTTACTACATAAAACGGATCCCGATGATCGGAAAACAGGCAAAAGAGGATTTATATCATGAGAAAAAATGGATATAATTGTATATATTCGTGAAATATGGTATAATCGTCCTTGACAAATGGTTTGGAGGTATGAGAAATGAGCAGGTCAAATTCAAAATTCAGGTTATCTTTTAATTCTCCGGTTGTTCTGGGATTTGCCATCATTTGTTTTGCGGCATTGCTGCTGGATTGGATGACAAAGGGGTATACCAATCAGCTGCTGTTCAGCGTATACCGGTCTTCTCTGGCCAATCCCTTTACGTATGTAAGGCTTATCGGACATGTGTTCGGACACGCGAACTGGAGCCACTTTATCGGAAATATTATGCTGCTGCTGGTGATCGGGCCGCTGCTGGAGGAGAAATACGGCTCCTCGAATCTTTTATTTGTGATGCTGACCACTGCCTTGGTGACGGGGCTGGTAAATTACATTTTCTTCCCGGACATCAGGCTGCTGGGGGCCAGCGGTATTGTGTTTGCATTTATCCTGCTGTCACCCTTTGCGAATCTGAAGGAGGGCACGATTCCCATTACGCTGATTCTGGTTGCGGCCATCTACATCGGCGGGGAAGTGTACAACGGGCTGTTTGTACAGGACAATGTGGCGAATTTGACCCATATCCTGGGCGGCTTTGTGGGCGCCGGCTTAGGGTTTGTGATGCATAAGGGCAAAATGAACCGGTATTGAAGCGGGCAGGGCAGTGTGAGACGGACAGGGACGGAAGACGCATAAGGACAGAATGAACGGATATTGAAGGTGCAGAATTCATGTTGGAGCGCAGAAAAATTCGGCAGCCCGAGGACTTTTTTCTGGAGTTGGGGAATCGGGAAGGCCGGGGAATCTATTTTTATCGGATTAACGGTTATAACGAGCAGATCAGTGAATTGATTCAAACATATTACGAGGCGGCCAGAAGCTCCGGCGTGGTCATAGAAGGCAGGATTCCCAACCCGGACGAGAAGCAGCTTTCTTATTATGGGGAAATTATGGGGATGGGATTCCAGCTTAACCTGGGATTTCTGACGGCAAGCCTGAATAAATGGCTTCCCAGGATGAGCGGATATCAGCGGGAAGCGGTTTCTACGGCAATCTACGATACCTTGGATACTTTGCGAAAAAATGGCAAGAATGAAAATATGCTGAGAAATGCATATATTAAATTTATGTGCTGGCTTTATTACCGTTTTGAACGGGTGGTAGTAAAGCTGGGGGAAAATCAGGTTCCGAAGATTTTGTATGAAGGGGAGATCAGCAACTATGAGCTGCTGCTGATCCGGGTACTGGCTTCTGCCGGCTGCGATGTGGTGCTCCTGCAGTATCAGGGAGACGGCGCCTATCGGAGGTTAGACCCGGGTTCCGCTTTTTCGGAGGAGCTGGTGCTTCCGGGAATGAAGCCGTTTCCGGCAGATTTTAATTTGAAATGGATTCGGGGCCGGCAGCAGGCGGCTATGGAGCAGGAACGGCTGTATGGGAAGAAGCCTTCCATTATGCCCTGCACCAATGCCTGGATTGAGGGCAAGGGCCTTGCGGATTTTCGGGTCGGCGTCCGGAACAGAGGGACCGATCCGGGGCTGTTTTATAATTGCTTTTGCCGGATCAACGGGGCAGAGGACAAGCTTACCTATCTGAACGAGCTTTATCAGTTCCAGCTGGAGCTGAAAAACAGCAAGCGTCAGGTGGTGATCGTCGATCAGGAGCTTCCCATGCCGTCCATGGAAGAGATTCAGGCCATCCGGCGGGGGAATTACACCAAAACGGAACAGATGATTGGGGATTTGACGCAAAATCTGACTTATCCGGCTAATTTGGAGCTGCAGCGGCTGATGGTAAAGGCGTTTGTGGACGTGGTGACCGAGGAGGCCGCAAAGCCGGATATGACCTTGAATAAGCTGACAAACCGGGCGGTTTATCTCCTTTGCTGGCTGAAACGGTATCAGGGGCGGCTTTTTCCCAATTGGAAACCGCCGGAGATTCCCTGTTTCATCTATCTGGGAGGATGCCGGAACCAGGGAGAAGCGGCCTTTGTGAAATTATTGTCAAAGCTGCCGACGGATGTGCTGCTGCTGGTACCGAATTTAAATACCAAATGCTGCTTAAACGATCCGCTGCTCTATGAGCTGCACTATGGGGAAAGCCTGACGGTGAACCAATATCCCCGGGAGAACAGCCAGCTGCAGATCGGGACGGCGGCCTATCATGCGGAACGGGAGCTGGATTCCATCATGTATACGGATTCCGGCATGTACCGGAACCAGCAGTATGGCAAGGCGGTGTCGCTGACGCTGCAGACCATGTACGAGGAAATCGCCCTTCTCTGGCATCAGGAGCTGAAATACCGTCCCAATTTCAGCACCGTGGACGATGTGGTGAACATGCCCGTGATTTTTGCAAAGGTCAGCGGGGTGAAGGAAGGCCAGGTACAGCCCTATTGGAAGGGGATCAAAGCCTTAATGGGCAATGATACCCTGGTGGTTTCCAAGATTCCGTATCTAAGTGGCACGGAAGCCAATCCCATGAAAAGCCATGCCACACAGTTTCTGAAAAACGGAAAGCTGCTGCGGAATCAGATCAAGTCCCACCGGGATTATCCTTACGGTATTCTCCGGGAGGAAATGCAGGAACATATTCTGGATAAGCTGCAGCTCCTGTTAGAGCAGAGGACCATCAAGGGCACCTTTGAAAACGGGACGGAATATACCATAGTTGCAACGGTTCTGAACCTGAAGAAGGAACTGGTTCGGATGATACAGCGGTTTGATTTTACAAAAACGAATCCAAAGCTTGTGTACATCTGTACCACGGAGGCGGGAATTTCGCTGGAGGATACCATATTGACGGCATTTTTAAATTTGCTGGGTTTTGATGTGGTATTTTTCGTACCCACCGGTTATCAGACGGTGGAACGGTTTTTTAATAAGAAGTTAGTGGAAGAACATCAGATTGGTGAATATATGTATGATTTACGGGTTCCTAATTTCGGCGGGATTCCATCCAACACACGCACCTCATGGCGCGATAAAATTTTTAAAGGAGGTACATAAGTATGGGTCTTGATTTTACGAAAGTAAATACACAGCAGACAGTCACGGTTCCGGATACCAAGGAAGAGCTGGCCATCGTGGAGCAGTATGACATTGTGGCGGACCGGCAGCAGATGAACCAGGAGCTGGTGAATTCCCCGGAGGTGGATGCACTGGTGAGCACCATTGCCATTGACGATCTGGAAACCATTGTTTCCTTTGGGGCGGAGGCCGCAGAGGAAATTTCCAAGGCTTCGGATGTGGTCCTGAACAGTATGAACATGTCCCAGATTGATGAATCCAGCGAAATGCTGAAGGTTCTGGCAAATATTATGTCAAAATTTGACATTGATGAAATCCGTGATAATCCCGGGCTTTTTGAAAAATTATTCGGAAACCTGAGGAAGCAGCTGGATAAGATTTTGGCAAAATACCATACGATGGGGGATGAGGTGGACAAGATCTACGTCCAGCTGAAGCAGTATGAATCGGAGATTAAACAGTCCAATCGTAAGCTGAACCAGATGTTTGATGCCAATGTGAATTATTATCATGATCTGGTGAAATATATTCTGGCCGGGGAGCAGGGATGCCGGGAAATCGAAGCTTATATCGAACAGCGTACCCGGGATATGGAGGCAACCGGAGATAACTCCATCCAGTTTGAGCTTCAGTCCCTGCAGCAGGCATTGATGATGTTGGAGCAGCGTACCCAGGATCTGCGTACAGCGGAAAATGTGGCCATGCAGTCGATTCCCATGATCAAAACCATGGAATTCAGCAATATGAACCTGGTACGAAAAATTAATTCAGCATTTATTATTACCCTTCCGGTCTTTAAACAGGCTCTTGCACAGGCGATTATGCTGAAACGTCAGCGCATCCAGGCAGAGGCTATGTCCGCGTTGGATGAGAAGACCAATGAGATGCTGATGAAGAATGCAAGGAATACCGTGGAGCAGTCTAAGATGACGGCCCGTCTGGCTTCCGGAAGCTCCATTAAGATTGAAACCCTGGAAACAACCTGGCGCACCATTGTCAACGGTATTGAGGAAACGAAGCAGATTCAGGAAACCGCCAGGAAGCAGCGCATAGACGACCAGGCAAGACTTGAAAATATTAAATCAGAATTTAATAGAATGTATCATATGCCGGACAAGAAATACTAAAAGGAAGCAATAAAATTTAATCATAATTATATTTTACTTAAGGAGGTAACTGGTTATGCCCATTAATTTATCAAAAGGACAGAAAGTAGACTTAACAAAAGGAAATCCGGGCCTGAAGAGCATTATGGTCGGCCTGGGCTGGGATGTGAATGCCTTTGATTCCGGCAATGCCTTTGACCTGGATGCATCCGCATTTATGGTAGGGGAAAACGGTAAGTGCCCCTCGGAGAAGGAATTCGTATTCTATGGGAATTTGGAGCATCCCTCCAAGGCCGTACATCATATGGGCGATAACCTGACCGGCGAGGGGGAAGGGGACGACGAACAGATCCAGATTGACCTGACTAAGATCCCGGCCAATATTTCCAAGATCGCCTTTACCGTTACGATTTACGAGGCGGAGGTCAGACGTCAGAATTTCGGCCAGGTATCCAATTCCTTTATCCGGATTGTGGACGAATCCACCAACACGGAGCTGATCCGTTACGATCTGGGCGAGGATTTTTCCATCGAAACAGCCATGGTGGTTGGGGAACTGTACCGTCACAACGGCGAATGGAAGTTCAATGCTATCGGCAGCGGATTCCAGGGGGGCCTGGCAGCGCTGTGCGGGCATTATGGAATAGAAGTGGCATAAGGCGCCGTACAGACATTCATAGAGAAGGAGGAAGTGTAGAATGCCAGTTTGTTTGACGAAGGGACAGAAGGTGAGCCTCACAAAGGGCAATCCCGGATTAAAGAAAGTAGTGGTGGGTTTAGGCTGGGACGTAAACCAGTTCGATACCGGCGGAGCTTTTGATCTGGATGCGGCGGCGTTTTTGCTGACCGACAGCGGGCGGGTATCCCGGCAGGAGGATTTCGTATTTTACGGAAATCTGAAGCATCCTTCCGGTTCCGTGGAGCATATGGGCGATAATCTGACCGGGGAAGGGGAAGGCGACGATGAGCAGATTAAGATTTCCCTGGATCAGGTTCCGGAAAATATCAGTAAAGTGGCTTTTACCGTTACGATTTACGAAGCGGAAACCCGGCGGCAGAATTTCGGCCAGGTGAGCAATGCTTTTATCCGTATTTATAATGAAGAGAATGGGGAAGAGCTCCTGCGTTATGATTTGGGCGAGGATTTCTCCATTGAAACGGCAGCGGTATTCGGAGAGCTGTATAAGAATAACGGAGAATGGAAGTTTAATGCCATTGGCAGCGGTTACCAGGGCGGCCTGGCAGCCCTTTGTGCCAATTATGGTGTGGAAGTAGGATAGACGCAAAAAGGGAGGCGCTGTTTTGCGCCGGTATGGAAACGGAATATTAAAGGAGGTTTCAAATGTCAGTTAGTTTACAAAAGGGACAGAAGGTGAGCCTGTCCAAGGATAACGCGGGCCTGGCCAAGATTATGATTGGCCTGGGCTGGGATGAAGTAGAGCAGAAGAGAGGGCTGTTTTCACCGAAGCCCCAGGCGATTGACTGTGATGCGTCGGCATTTTTGTTAAAGGGCGGCCGTTTGATGGCGAAGGAAGATATTATTTATTTCGGGAACCTGCGCCATTATACCGGGACGGTGCAGCATATGGGCGATAACCTGACCGGAGCCGGGGACGGGGACGACGAACAGATCCTGGTGGATCTGGCTCAGATTCCGGCAGATTATGACAAAATCGTAATCGTGGTAAATATCTATCAGGCGATGAAGCGGCGTCAGCATTTTGGCTTGATCCGCAATGCCTTTATCCGTCTGGTGGACGGAAGGAACAATCAGGAAATGTGCATGTACAATCTGACCGAGGATTATTCCGGGATGACGGCCATGATTTTCGGAGAAGTGTACCGTCATAACGGAGAATGGAAGTTTAACGCCATCGGCCAGGGGACCAATGACCCGGGGCTGGGAGAGCTGGCGGCCAGGTTCCAGTAGCCGGAAGAGAGTAAGCAGCCGGGCTTGGGGCCGTGGAAGCACAGAGTCCCGAAGGGGATTTGAGTGGGAAAAGGCGGCCCTGTCCCGGCGGAATAAATTGAGAGGATTAATGAGTGTATGATTTACAATGGATTAAATGACAAAGAGGTACTGGAATCCCGGCAGAAGCATGGCTCCAATACCATACCGGATTCCGAGCCCACTACTTTTTGGCAGGAGTTCAAAGAGACGTTTGGGGACCCTATGATCCGGATATTGCTGGCCATTGCAGCGCTGATGATTATTATGTTTTTCTTTGGCTATGCAGAGATTTACGAGCCTCTGGGAACGATTGTGGCGGTTCTGATTGTGGCCTTTGTAACGGCTAAGACCGGGGTGGCCAGCGATTCCAAGTACCGGGAGCTGAAGGACAGTACCAAGAAGGACCAGTGCAAGGTGCACAGGAACGGCCTGGTGACGGTTATCGATGTAGACGATGTGGTAGTCGGTGACAAGATACTGCTGCAGTCCGGCGACAAGATTCCGGCAGACGGGGTATTGGTGGACGGTTCCCTGCGGGTAGACAATTCCGCCTTAAACGGGGAAGCCGAGGAATGTAAAAAAACGGCGGCAGCCGAAGACTTCCGGCTGGCAGAGGAAATTACCGGGGATACCTTTGTGGACAAGCATTCCCTGTTTCGGGGAGCCGTGGTATTCGACGGGGAAGGCATCCTGGATGTCCGGAAAGTCGGATTGAAGACGATGATGGGCAAAATGGCCGAGGAGATGCAGGAGGAGGAACCGGATTCCCCGCTGAAGGTGAAGCTGGCCAAGCTGGCGAAGCAGATTTCCACCTTCGGGTATATCGGGGCAATTGTGATCGCAGTCCTTTATTTCGTTCACTTTATTGTGACGGCAGGCGGGGTATCGGCCTATTTTTCCATCGGGGCGGCAGAAATTGTGAAAGATGTAGTAGAAGCCGTTTCCCTGGCGGTAGTTATTATCGTGTGTGCGGTTCCGGAAGGGCTGCCTCTGATGATTTCCCTGGTGCTGATGCAGAATACCAGTAAGATGCTGGATCACAACGTATTGGTGAGAAAAGCGGAAGGAATTGAAACGGCCGGATCTTTGAATATTTTGTTCAGTGATAAGACCGGAACCATTACCAAGGGTATGCTGGAGGTGGTGGACTTTTTCACGGCGGACGGAACCTCCATTGAGATTTCACAGCTAAGCAAGCACAGTAAGGTGAAGGGGCTGGTGGATTTGGCGATCGGGAAGAACACCCAGTCCATGTTTGACGCCTCCCATAAGGTGATCGGCGGAAATGCGACGGATCAGGCCCTGATGAAATTTATCGGGGAAGCCACCTTCCAGAGCCTGGCAGAGAATAAGGAATATGTGGTTTCAAAGAACCAGGGATTTAATTCCACCAATAAATTCAGCCAGGCCAGAATTGACAGCCTGGGTAAGACCTTTTACAAGGGCGCACCGGAAAAGCTTCTGGCAAATGCCGTGAAGTATTTGGATCAGGATGGTGCGGTCAAGGAGATCCAAAAGGATGTTTTAAATAAAAAAATCGACGAGATTGCTTCCAAGGCCATGCGTGTCCTGGCTTTCGGCTATTCGGAACAGGATCTGGCAGAAAATTCCATCAATGACGATATCGTAATAATCGGCCTTGTGGGAATCCGGGATGATGTAAGGCCCCAGGCCAAGAGCGCGATTGAAGAGGTGCAGAATGCGGGAATCCAGGTAGTAATGATTACCGGGGACCGTTTGGAAACAGCTGTTGCCATTGCAAGGGATGCAGGCTTGCTCCAAAAGGATACGGACCAGGCGTTGTCCTCGGCCCAGCTCAACGAAATGACGGATGACCAGGTGAAAGCCATGATCCCCAATATCCGGGTAATCGCCCGGGCGCTGCCTACGGATAAGTCCCGGATGGTGCGTTTGTGCCAGGAAATGAACCTGGTGGTGGGTATGACCGGAGACGGAGTGAATGATTCCCCGGCCCTGAAGAGGGCGGATGTGGGCTTTGCCATGGGCAGCGGTACGGAAGCGGCCAAGGAAGCCGGAAAAATCGTAATTCTGGACGATAACTTTGAGTCCATCAAGGATGCCATCTGGTATGGCCGTACGATTTACCACAATATTTTGAAATTCTGTAAATTCCAGCTGGTCATTAACGTAGCGGCGGTAGTTGTCAGTGCCATTGCCCCCTTCTTCGGCGTGGAAGAACCTTTGAAGGTGACGCACCTTTTGTTTGTCAACCTGGTAATGGACAGCTTGGGAGCTATCATGCTTGGCAACGAGCCGGCACAGAAGAAGTATATGCAGGAAAAGCCCCGCAGACGAGATGAGAGTATTGTCAGCAGGAAGATGATGACCCAGATCTGTATTATGGGTGCCTGGACAACGATTATCAGCTTCCTGTATCTGAAGCTGCCGTTTTTTGCAAATCTGTTTGGGACAGAGGAGCAGCATTTGACCGGATATTTTGTCATGTTCATTGTAGCAGCATTGTTTAACGGCTTTAACGTAAGAGATGACGGCTTTGCCATTTTCAAGAATCTGAAGGAAAATCCCGGATTCCTGAAAGTATTTTTCACTATTATTATTATTCAGGCAGTAATCGTAAATGCCCCGCTGATTCCGGTGTCCGTATTTACCTGGCTGGGGAATATGTTCAGCTGCGTGCCCTTTGGAATCCAGGGCTGGATTGCGGTAGTGCTTCTTGCAGTAACCATGATTCCGGTGGATCTGATGCGGAAAGCGCTGCTGGGCGGCAATAAGCAGTAAGGGCTGCGAAGGGATGCAGTAGGAAGTGGGGCAGGGCCCCACGGAAGATTGCAGATAGAGTGATGATGAATGAGTAGTAAAGGAGTGGGTGTGTGGCTTGCCACACACCCTTTTGCGTGGTTAGATGATTCATTTTTATGTAGATTTGGACAATACAATTATTTATTCTTATAAGCATGAAATCGGCCCAATGAAACGCTGTGCCGAAATTTATCAGGGACGGGAAATCTCTTTTCTGACGGAAAAGACCTGGCAGGGGCTGAAGCTGATTGCAGAGCTGGCCCTGGTGGTACCGGTTACGACCCGGACCCTGGAGCAATATTATAGAATTCGGCTTGGGATTGGGGAACTGCCCTATGTCCTGGCCTGCAATGGCGGGATACTGCTGCGGAACGGCCGGGAGGATTCGGACTGGTATGAAGCTTCCCGAAAATTGGTGGAGAAGAGCAGAGGGGAGATGGAAAAGGCCCTGGAACTTTTGGACAAAGACAAGGCCGTCTGCTTCGAGATCCGCTGGGTGAAGGAGCTGTTTGTGTTTACAAAAAGCAGGGAGCCGGAAAAGACCGTGAAATTTTTATCAAGCCAACTGGATTCAGAGCTGGCAATGGTAGTTCAAAACGGGGCGAAGGTTTACGTGGTGCCCAAGGCCCTGGACAAAGGGACGGCAATCAAACGGCTGCAGGAACAGCTGGGGAGGGGACAGGTGATTGCAGCCGGGGACAGTGTCTTTGATCTTCCCATGCTGGAGCAGGCAGAACTGGCCATTGCACCGGAGGGGCTTGCAGCCGGAAATAGGAAGCCGGTGCGGATTCCTTCGGATGTCCTGTTTTCCGAAGGGGTAGTGAATACCGTCTTGAAAGAGCTTCTGGTGCGGGTGGCGAAGCGGGAGAAGAATCAGAAGCGTCCCTATCTGGTGGTGAACCCCCTGCAGGCCAAGCATGTGCCCGTTTCGCCCCGGAAAACCCTGGCGGTATTTGACGCGCTGGCAAGGTGTCTGCGCCAGGCTTATGACGGGGAAAAGCTGCTGCTGATTGGCTTTGCGGAAACGGCGACGGCCATTGGGTCAAGGCTGGCCGTTGTTTTGGACAGCGATTATATCCAGACGACCCGGGAAGATTTGGAAGAAGCGGAATATCTGTATTTTACGGAATCTCACAGTCATGCCACGGAGCAGCGGCTGGTAAAGAATGGGCTTATGGAACGGATCCAGGAGGCTGACCGGGTGGTATTTGTGGAGGATGAGGTCACTACCGGGGATACCATTGCGAAGCTGGCGGATTTGCTGCAGAAGGCATATCCGAAAGAATTGAAATTTGCAGTAGCGTCTTTACTAAATGGGATGGATGAAAAAGCCGCTTTACGATATCAGGAGCGGAAAATATCTGTTCACTATTTGGTCAGGACAGACCATAGCAGGTTTACGGAGCTTGCAGAGGGCTTTTTGGGGGACGGGCACTACGAATCCCTGTATTTTCAAGGAAAAAAAATAGAAGGAAATCTGCCGGAGGGCAAAAAACGGGAAGAAAATGATACATATATTTGCCGCGAAACAATAACAGGAGCGGTTAATCCGCGTAGAATCACCACCGGAGCTGCCTATCGGCGGGCCTGTGAAAAGCTATGGGAACAGGTGTACGGGCTTTGGGAAGGAGGAAGCGGGGAATCGGTTCTGGTTTTGGGAACCGAAGAATGTATGTATCCTGCCATCCATGTTGCGGCTGAGCTTTCGAAGCTGGGATGCCGGGTGAAGTGCCATGCTACCACCAGAAGCCCGATTGCAGTCAGCCGGGAGGCGGAATATCCATTACACTGCCGGTATGAGCTGCCCAGCTTTTATGAGATGGGACGGCGGACGTTCGTATATGAGCTGAAGCGTTATGACAGGGTTTTGATTCTGACGGACGCAGGCGTTACCTTCCGGGCAGGAGACCGGAAGGGGGATGGAGGCGAGCCCGCATCCATTGCAGCTTTTGCCGCAGGAGCCGACGCCTTATGCGAAGGACTGGCAGCGGCAGGTAACACAAGAATTTACTTAATCAGGTGGTGTGAAGTATGAGAACATCCTATAAGAAAGAGGACGTGACGCTGCTGCTGAAGGATATTACGGGATTGATCCGGCCGCAGCCTACGGAGGAACGGGAAAAGCGAATCCAAGCGGGAACGCATTACTGTGAAATGCTTCCGGTGGAATATGTTCCCAGCGAAGCATATATGCGGGTCTATCGGGAAGCGCTGCAGGCATATGCCGGGCCGGTTGCCGCCGCTATCGGAGTGCTGGCGGAAAAAATTCGGAAGGCAAAAGGGGAAAACGTGGTGCTGGTGTCCCTGGCCCGGGCCGGAATCCCTATTGGAATTTTATTAAAACGATATTTAACTTTTAAGTATCACATAGATGTTGACCATTATTCAATCTCCATTATCCGTGGAAAAGGAATTGACAGAAACGGGATGGCTTTTTTGCTGGACCGATACGAGGTGGACAAACTGATGTTTGTGGACGGATGGATCGGAAAGGGCGCGATTCTGGGAGAACTGAAGCAGGCACTGAGGGCATATCCGGGGGTATCTGCGGAGCTGGCGGTTGTTGCCGATCCGGCCTGGGTGACGGAGCTGTACGGAACCCGGGAAGACTTGCTGATTCCCAGCGCCTGTTTAAACAGTACGGTTTCCGGCCTGATCAGCCGCACCGTTTGGCGGAAGGATTTAATCGGAGAAAAGGATTTTCACGGAGCCGTGTATTATGGAGAATTAGAGGACTCGGATTTGTCCTACGAGTTTATCAATGCCATTGCGGCGAAATTTCCGGATAGGGAGGAAGCATCCGGGGCAGAAGCGTTTGGAGCGGAAGCATCCAAGGCGGAAAACGGTTCGGTTAAGAGCCGGGGGATTGACGAAGTACGCCGGATTGCGGAAGAATACGGGATTTCCGACCTTAACCTGGTAAAGCCCGGAATCGGGGAAACAACACGGGTGCTCCTTCGAAGAGTACCCTATAAAATTTTACTGGATGAGAAGGAGCAGAGCGGCAAAAAAGTGCAGCATATCCTGCGCCTGGCGAAAGAAAAGGGGGTACCCGTGAAATATTGCCCCTTAAAGCACTACAAGGCTTGTGGGATTATTAAAAAGATGGCAGATGCATAAAAGTGCATTTCTGTTAATTGGGAGAAGAAAAATTATATTTTGATTTAATAAATGTAAAAGGAGTCGTTTTTTATGAGGATTTTAATTGTAGAAGATGAAACAGCCATTGCAAGGATGATTGCAATGAATCTGGAAGCGGCCAATTATGAAACCACGATTTTCGGAGACGGGCTGGAAGCGGTGGAGGCGTTGGAGCAGGACCATGATTACCGCCTGGCCCTTCTGGATGTGATGCTGCCGGGGGTGGACGGCTTTGCATTATTGAAGGTGGTGAAAGGTTACGGGATTCCGGCAATTTTCCTGACGGCAAAGGACGATTTGCTTTCGAAGATACAGGGGCTGAAAAGCGGGGCCGAGGATTATATTGTAAAGCCCTTTGAAGTGCTGGAGTTGCTGGTGCGGATTGAAAAGGTGCTGGAACGGTTCGGGAAGTCAAAAGACGTGATCCACATTTTAGATATGGAAATCAATTTCAGTGAGCATACCGTACGCAGGAACGGGGAGGAGGTACCCTTAAAGCCCATGGAATTCAACCTGCTTTCCGTTTTGGCAAAAAATAAAAATATTGCCATTTCCAGGGAAAGCCTGCTGCGGATGGTCTGGGGAGTGGATTACGTGGGAGAAACCAGAACCGTGGACGTGCATATCGGACAGCTTCGAAAAAAGCTGGGGTTGAGCCAGCATATTAAAACCATATCGAAGCTGGGATATCGTTTGGAGGAGTGATCATTGAAAATCAGAACGAGAATATTGTGGTTAAGCGGTACAGCAGTGCTGGCCGCTTTTTTGCTGGGAGACCTGTTTTTGTGGGTGCTGGCGCAAAAAAGCTTTCTGAACGAAGCGGTTGTGAAGGCAAGCCAAAGCGCTTATGAAATTTCCGACCGGCTGGTTTGGAACCTGGAACGGAATCCGTCACTGGAAGATGATGACATATTTTTACAATATTATTTTAAAAATCTACATGATGACTTTAATATCTGTGTCCGCACCTGGCCGGAGTTGACGGAAATTTATAATCATACAAATTTAAGCATGGAACAGCTGTCGGAACTGGAGTTTGATGAAAATGAGGATTACCGGGGATTTCAGTCGGCACGTCTGGATTGGGGCGGCAGCCATTACATGATCTTTTTCCGGCAGCAAAACGGAAGGCTTAATTATTATCGAGTAGCGGATATTTCCGGTGTTTGGGATAAAATGAGGGGCGTTACCCTCTGTATGCTGGCCATTTCCCTGGGCGTGGGCGTTACCGTTGTGCTGCTTTTGTCAATTTTCCTGAAAAAAGCCCTGCATCCGCTGCAGGTGCTGAATGATACTACGAAGCGGATGGCGGCGGGGCTGTATGACCAGCGGATTACCGTGGGGCGTCAGGATGAAATCGGACAGCTGGGAGAGAGCTTCAATAAAATGGCGGAAGCGGTGGAAACGAGAACCAGAAGCCTGGAGGAGTCCGAGAAGCGGAAGACATTGTTTATGGGGGACTTGACCCATGAGTTGAAAACCCCCATGACGGCCATTTCCGGTTATGCCCAAACATTGCTTTCCGTCAAACTGAAGGAGGAAGACCGGCAGGAAGCGCTGCTTTATATCTATGAGGAATGCAGGCGGCTGGAACGGCTTTCCCGAAAAATGATGAAGCTGCTGGAGCTGGACCAGGAAGGAGAACTGGTGTTTGAAATGATTCCGGTGCAGCAGATTTTTATCCGGGCCGAACGCTCCTGCCAGGGGATTTTGAAGGAAAAGCAGCTGACCCTGGAATGCTCCCAGCAGGGCCAGGCGTTTTTCATGGACGAGGATCTTATGACGGATGTTCTGGTGAACCTGATTGACAATGCCGGGAAGGCGAGCGCGCCCGGAAGCAAGATTTTGCTGAAAGCGGAAGGCTCCTTCCTGGAAGTCCGGGACTTTGGCTGCGGGATTCCCAAGGAGGAACAGGATAAAATTTTAGAGCCGTTTTATATGGTAGATAAATCCAGAAGCCGCAGATACGGGGGCGCCGGACTGGGGCTGGCCCTGACTGCCATGATTTTGAAAAAGCACCGGGTTTCCCTGGAAATTCAAAGCCGGGTGGGGGAGGGAACCCGGATGATCCTGCGTTTTCCTTCGGATGAGGTCTGACCGGGGCCGAATCATTTTACAATTTGTTCAAATTGCGATGAATACTTGATGCGGGAATCCGTGTTAGGATAATTTCATCGAAAGGAAGGAGAGCGGTAAAATGAATCAAAAGCGAAAAGGAAACGTAACCTCATATCTGCTTCTGTCAGGCGTGGCGGCAGCAATCCTGTTGTCCGGCTGCCAGAAAAGCCCGGAGAAATCTATGGTGAAAAATAAAGATTTGGATCAAATGGTGGAAGAAGCCGGAGATACAAGCCAGGGGTCGGCGGATCTCAGAGAGGTGGCCGGAGATTATGAAACGTATCAAACCACCATTGAAGATGAGTCCCTGCATGTGGCGGTACGCGTTGACGCGAAGGTGGATGTCCCAAAGACGGATCAGATGTCGGTATTTCGGGTGAAACAAAGTGAAATCAGTCAGGAATTCCTGAACAAGGTGAAGGACGCGCTGGTGGGCGAGGAAGCCTTATATGAAGGAAGGGCCTTGAACCAGAAGACGAAAGGCATGATTGAGCAGGAAATTGCTTACTGGAACAGGGAGCTGGACCGGCTTTTGGAAGAAGCGGAGGATTATGGGGGTGACATCCAGGTTTATCAGGAGGAATACCAGAATGAGATCAATAAGCTCCGGGAAGCCTATGAGACTGCGCCGGATCAAATAGATCTCAAAGAATATGCCACAGTCGGAAGCTTTCAGGATACCGGAGAATTGCTGGAACAGAATCCGGGGGATGATTACTATACCTGGGTAAATGAGCTGAATCCGGACGGAAAGGTTTTTTATGGAGTCAGCGACGGGCAAAACGGATCCTACCTTTGCCTGTATGCGCAAAATAACGAGGATTATGGAAATTGTATTCGGTTCTTCAGCAATAAGCACGGCTACGTGGATGCTGACACTGTAGTGGTGGGGCAAGAGATCATCCTGGGACGCTGGAAAGAGGAAGAGGGCGTGAAGGAAGATACACTCCTTCTTGAAAATGTTGCGGCGGAAGATTTGAAAGAATATTCGGATATGCCTACGACGATTACCCGGAACGAAGCCCGGTTGCAGGCAGAGGAGCTGTTAAACAAGCTGGGACTTACCGATTTTCAGTTTTATGACGGAGATTTGTACTGTGAGCTGGTCAATGGGGAGCCGGACAGCGACGGGACCTACGGTTACCGCAAAGCCTATGTGTTACAGTATTTAAGAAATATAGACGGAGCCTTTGTCAGCAATGAGGGGAAAAGCAAATTCACCGACGAGTGGCAGGGAGAGAATTATGTAAAAAAAGAGTGGGGCGGAGAGAGTATTGAAATCACGGTCAACAATGACGGCATCATCGGATTTTCCTATAATACCCCGCTGGAAGTAACCGAGACGGTAGTGGAAAAATCCGGTATGAAGCCCTTTGAGGAAATCAGGGATATATTCGAACAAATGGTCGTTGTAACAAATGCCCAGGATATACCGGAACAGGATCTGTCGGCCGTTCAGATTGACATTCATCAGGTAGCCCTGCGGTATACCAGGATCAGCGAGGCAGACAGCTTTGATACGGGTCTTCTGGTTCCGGTCTGGGATTTTATCGGGACACGTCAGGAAGCCGTAGGGGAGAAAGGCTATACAGGAAAAGAAGGGCCGGTACTGACTGTTAATGCCATTGACGGCTCCATCATAGACCGGGAGCTGGGCTATTAGAATGAACAGCTTCGAGACGGACCTGAAGCGGGCCATCGGGTCCTTGGGCTTTTGGGCGGGGCTGATTTTGGAGGTAAGCGTCCTTTTCTTCGCAGGATTTACCTCCGACCTGTTCCGGGCCTGTGTCCCGGTGCTGGCGGCGCTGCCCTATGGTACTGCCTGGCTGAACGAGTATCAGAGCGGCTACCTGAAAGCATACCTGCCCCGTACAAACGTGAGATCTTATATAGCAGGAAAATTTTTGGCCTGCGGAATCAGCGGAGGGCTTCTGGAGGCTTTGGGCGTCCGGATCTGCCGCCTGCTGAAGCCGGAAGAAGCGGCCGGAATCAACGAGGCGCTGATATTTGCTTCCGGAATGCTGTGGGCCGTTTTGGCGGCGGCCCTGGCGGCCTGGGCAGGCAGCCGCTGTATTGCCTATGGCGGCTCCTTTGTCCTCTATTATTTCCTGGTGATTTCGTATGAGCGGTATTTTGCGGACTGGTACTGCCTGTATCCTTATGAATGGCTGGCCCCTGCCCATCCGTGGGTGTTTGGGGAAACTGGTGTTCTGGTTTTGCTGCTTGGGTGGATTCTGGTGGTGTGGTGTCTGTATTACTTCCTATTAAAACGCTGTATTGCCCGGCTCTGATCCCGGGGGAGGAACCGGGGAAGATGCTGCGGGAAAACCGGTCCGGCTTGTTTGGCCGATTCTCAAGGAGGTGCAAAATGGTGTATAAAACGCGGCAGATTTGGCTTGCAGCCATGGCAAATTTCCGGAGATGGCGGCGGAATCCGAAGATTATTCTGGTTTTTTGCCTGGCGTTTGTTCTTTCGTTTCTGCTGTCGGATAAGGTGATCCGCTTTGCCCAGGAGCATCATACGCTTCTCCAGGCGGCGGAGCCCTTTATCTGGACCTTTGGCGATGCCAATTCGGTGCTGGTGGTATCGCTGCTGCTGCTTTTTCTCTTTGGGGATCTGCCGAATTTGGGAGCGGATGTTCCGTTTTTCCTGATCCGTATGAACCGCAGGGTGTGGATGGCGGGGCAGATTCTCTACCTGGTGCTGGCAACCTTTGTTTTGCTTTGCTTTGTCCTTCTGTCCACCTGTGTGTTGGCGGGATCGAAAGCCTATCCGGCCAATCTCTGGAGCGACACGGCAGCAATTCTGGGTTATTCCAGGATTGGAGAACAAATTGCAGTCCCGGCCTTTGTAAAGGTACTGGAGCTGTCCTTTCCATATGAATGTATGCTTCATATTTTTGCACTGATGCTGGGGTATACGGTTTTTATGGCCGGGTTGATTCTGTACCTGAACCTGTGGAAGGGAAACGGCGGCATGATCGGCGGCATCGTATTCAGCGGCTTTGGGTTTCTGCTGAATCCCCAGATGATTGCCGAATGGTTTTCCATCCCGCAGGAACGGCTGAATCTGGCGAATATCGCCTTTGGCTGGCTTTCGCCGCTGAATCATGCCACCTACTATATGCATAATTTCGGATATGACAATCTGCCGAAGCTCTGGGTTTCCTATGGATTTTTCGCGGCAGGCAGCCTTCTGCTGTTCGGATTGTCCCTGGGCCGTATCCGCCGTTATCATTTTCAATTTACCGGTACGGAAAAAAACTGAAGGAGGGAAAAAGGATGAGGACAATGGATCAGGCAGGCTTGGCGGCCGAATATCCGCCGGAATCCGGAACCGGGATTTTGGTAGCCCACGTCGGCAAATCCTTCGGAAAGGAACGGATTTTAACGGATGTAAATCTGTCCGTCCCAGCCGGACACATCTTCGGCGTAGTGGGAAATAACGGGAGCGGGAAAACCGTATTGATGAAATGCATATGCGGCTTCCTGCGGCCGGATACGGGAAAAATATTCGTGAATCGTCAGCAGGTGGGAAAGGATTGTGATTTTCCGGAGGATCTCGGCATGATCATTGAGACTCCCGGGTTTCTTCCCAACTTAAACGGATATCGGAACCTGAAGATCCTGGCAGATCTCCGGGCACGAATCGGCAAAAAGGAAATTCAAAAAACGCTGGAACGGGTGGGCCTTTCCACGGCGGCCAAAAAGCCGGTATCCAAATATTCCCTGGGGATGCGCCAGCGGTTGGGAATTGCCCAGGCGATTATGGAAGATCCTGCGGTCTTAATTTTGGATGAGCCCTTTAACGGCCTGGACCGGGCCGGGACAGCGCAGATGCGGGAGCTGCTGAAGGAGCTGAAGGCCCAGGGAAAGGCCATTCTGCTGGCCAGCCATAACGCTCAGGATATTGAAGAATTGTGCGATGATGTCCACGAAATGGAGGAGGAATGGAAATGAAGCTTCGGATCTGTGCCGGAATCATGATAATGGCCCTGTTGTGCACCCTGGCAGCTCCGGTAAGGGTGTCAGCCCAAGCAGGGCAGACGGACACGCCGGCAGGGAAGTCGGCTTCCGGTGGGGCAAAGGAGCCGTCTTCCGTCCCGGCAGAAGAAGTCCATCTGATGATTGACAGCCAGAACTGCTATGAAGGAATGGATAAGCCTTATGCGGAGGGGTATATTCCCAAAGCGGAAAAAGGCTTCGTACATCTGGTGGTTCCGATTCTGGCAATCGGGGAACTGAAAAATCACCGCCTTCAGGTTTCTCTGGATCTTGGAGATTCCGGTACGGCGCCTTTTATTATGAAAAATTATAATAAGACTATTTTTTTGAAAAATGTAAGCGTAAACGGAGGAAGCGGAATGGCGGAATGCTATGTGGCGGATTTCCGGCTGGAATTGAAGGAAAAACGGAACAACGGCAGTTACCCCGTAAAAATGGAGGCAAAAGGCATAGCGGAGGACGGGAGTGAGGTATCCAAAGAATTCCGAATCTATGTGACCATTACGGACGGAACGGGGCAGGGAAACGGAACCACGGAAGGAACGGGGCAGGGAAACGGAACCACGGAAGGAACGGGGCAGGGAAACGGAACCA
>CAJUSQ010000001.1:0-58510 GCA_910588885.1 uncultured Lachnospiraceae bacterium | reverse complement strand
GGAACGGGGCAGGGAAACGGAACCACGGAAGGAACGGGGCAGGGAAACGGAACCACGGAAGGCCCCGGCCAGTCTCCCTCCGGCGGAAACGGAACAGGTGACGGAAATGGCGGTTCCGGGAGCAGCGATGTGCCCGGAAGCGGCGGCGTATCCGGAGACGGGAGCGGCGATTCCGGAGGTGACGGCGTATTCGGGGACGGAAACAGCGGCAGTGGGGCGGGCACCCCGGACGGAACGCCCGGTTCGGGACAAAGCCAGGAGGAGCTGCCTTCCTTTGCTCCGAAAATCCTGGTGGAATCCTGCAGGCTTACTCCGGAAAACCCGAAAGCCGGAGAAGAAGTAACGGCCGAAATTACGTTGGTGAATACCAGCCGGAAAGAGTCTGTGAAAAATATGACAATCACAATGAGTGCTGCATCCGAATATCTTTCCCTGGATGGAATCGGGGATACGGTATACATTGAGAAGCTTTCCCCACAGAAAACCTGTGTACTGACCTGCCAATATCAGATCCATGCCGCTGCGCCCCAGGGACGTTATGAACTGGAACTGTCTATGGAGTACGCAGATGCCAAGGGGAATGTCTATACGGCGGTTCGGAAAGTAAGGCTTTCCTCCTACCAGTCCCCCAGGATGCTGTTTGATCCCCCGGCTATTCCGTCGGAGCTGGCGGTAGCGGACGTGGTGGAAGTATCGGTTCAGGCCATGAACCTGGGGAAAACCAAGGTGTACAATGTCAGGGCCGTTCTGGAAGCCGACGGGCTGACGCCGGAAGGAACGATTTTTATCGGGGATATGGAGCCGGGAACCAAGGCGGCGGCCGGCACACAGGTTTCCGTCAGCGGACTGACAGAGGGAGATCGCACCTATGGAAAAACGGCGGGAACCGTTACCTTTTATTATGAAGACGAAGCGGGGCAGGAACAGACGGAACGCCTGGAATTTGAAACCGCAATTCAATCCCCCTTTACCCCTGCGGTACAAAAGAACGAGGATCAGCCCGGGCAGTGGTGGCTGATTATGGCGGGAATCGGCGGGTTTCTGCTGTTTTTTGGGGCCTTTCTAATAGGACAGAGGATGGGGCAGAGGAAAACGGTATGAGGTGGTGGAAACGATTCCGGATTTTGAGAAAGCAAAATGATACCGTAAAAATCATGACGTTGTTCTTCTGCGGGGGAATATTCTTTTTGGGAAAGGCCCTCTGCCATGGGGTTGGGTTGTATCAGGCGACCAAAACTCCCGTGGAATATGAGGTTTTTGCCGAAGCCGGAAAAGGAGCGGAACCTGTTTCTGCCAAAGCCTGCGGGCTGGACGGGGTGATTTTTGCCGGCCCCTTTCGGGAAAGTACCGTTTCGTTCAGGAAAAAGGGAGAAGAACTGACGTTCTCCTGTATGGAGCTGTCCGAAGAATACCTGGAAAAGGTCTACGGTATTTCCGAAAAAGGAGCCATGAAGACGTTTTATGTAAATCAAAGGGCTTTTGGGATGCTGAAAAAGGCCGGAAATATCACCGGGGATGTTTCGGAACTGCGGATCGGATATGAGCAGCAGGCGGAGGTTGCGGAAAAAGGAGGGCAGGATTCCTCCAAAGGCACTTCCCCGGAACGGGAAAGCGCCTTTGGGAATGCAAAGGTATTGTTGATTCCGGTTCCGGTTGCCGAGGAGGAGCCCTTCGTCTGCTGCATCGGCACTCCCCTCCGGCTGAAATCCGAAGAGGCCGGAATCCGGATATGGGGACGCCTTGATTTGACGGGAGAAAATATGGCAAAGCTGACGGAGGAGGGCTTCACCCTTTCCGATGCCCGGCAAATGCAGCTGGTCCGGCAGGAACAGGCCCTGAAGCAAACGGAGCTGAAATACAGCGCAATACTGGCAATGATTTGTTTGTCGGTTCCTTTTTTCTTGCATTCTGCCTGGAAGATGAAGTATCATGGAAATAGCCTGGAATGGTATGACAGGAAAAAAGACGGAGAGGAGTAGCTTTGGCAAAAAGCAGGCTTCGGCGCGCCAAAGCAGGAAGAAACATCCATGAAAAGAGAGATTGAGATCGACGAGATTTCCGACGGAAGGCGTTATGGTTTGAACGATATGGTGAAGGCAGACTGCCAGGACTGCAAGGGATGCTGGGACTGCTGTACGGAAATGGGGGATTCCATTTTATTGGATCCCCTGGACGTGCATCAGATTCGGGCCGGCACAGGAGAAAGCGTCCCCCGGCTGCTGGAAGAACGTTTGGGCCTTACCGTGGTGGACGGTATCGTATTGCCCCATCTGAAGCTTCTGGGAGCTTCGGAAGCCTGCGGGTTTTTAAATGAAGAGAACAGGTGTTCAATCCATGAATTCCGTCCCGGACTCTGCCGTTTATTTCCACTGGGACGCATTTACGAGAACCGCAGCGTGCAATATTTTCTCCAGACCCGGGAGTGCAGGAAGCAGAACCGGGGCAAGGTGAAGGTAAAAAAGTGGCTGGGGATACCGAATGCCCCGCAGTACCAGCAATATATTGTAGACTGGCATTACTTTCTGACGGATTTGCAGGAGGAAATGGAAGAACGCCGGGATGAGGAGTTACGGAAAAAGGAAAACCTGCGGCTGTTGGAGACCTTTTATCTGACGGATTACGACCCGGAAGCGGATTTTTACAGCCAATTCTATGACAGGCTTTCGAGGTTTGGAACCCAAAGGCCCTGATTCCGATGTGTTACCGCCCTGTTTCCTGTATTGAGAAAATTGTAAATTTATGCTAATATATAAGAAAAATGTAGATTGGATTGGGGAAAAATGAAGTATTTACAAAAATTAGCAGGAATTTCGGTTCTCATTGTACTGGGGATTATGGTACTTGCCCTGTTCCGGCCGAAGACAGGGGAAATGAGTGTGACTCCTTTGGACGGTATAGAATACTTTTTTGATGAAGGCTGGACAGTGGCCGTAATAGAAGAAGCCGAGATTTTAAAGGCGGAGCAGGAGTCAGGAAAAAGGCAGGAATTGATTGAAGAGGCGCTGGAAAAGGGGAATCAGGAACAAGTTTTGCCTTATTTGGGAAAATGCAATGCCAATGATCATGTGGTATTCCAGAATATCCTTCCAAAGGATTATGGCGGCATGACTTTGAATATCTCTTCGGCAGCTACCGTCCTCCGTGTGACGCTGGACGGGGAGCTGCTGTATCATGATGACGGCGGGGTCCATGATGCGGCGGATTTACAAGCGCATTTTGAAAAAAGCAATTCCATACATATCCCATTGCGTATTTCGGAAGGGAAGCTCTGGATTGAGTGCGTTTCCACTTCTCCCGATTTGGCCACATCATTGAATCAGGTAAGCGTAGCGGTACATGGAGTCATGCTGATGGGGATGTCCGGAAGTGATATCGCAGATATCGTCTGCTGTTTACTGATTCTAATTATGGCAGTAATTATGTTTGTGCTGGCTCTGATCCGGCTGTATACCCGCCAGCCGGCCCGGGGCGAATTGTTTTTGGGACTGGCCGGGCTGAACGCGGGGCTTTATTACTTTATAGAAGTAGATATCCTATGCATTTTTTACGGGGTACAGACGGCCGGCGATATCCTGCGGGATTTAAGACTGCTGCTGCCTCTGGTGCTAACCCTGTATTTCGGGAAAAATCTGAAAGAAATGTTTCCGCACCGTTTTTCTGTTTTGTTATGGTGCATCAATTTCCATACCCTGGCCCAGATCCTGCTTCGGGTATGCAATCTTCAGGATCTGGTGGAGAGCGAATATACTTCTATGGCAGCCATGGCCGCCGTCTGTTTGATTGCGGTCATAAGTATGCTCCAGCTGGATTACCGGAATCGAAGCCGGGAGACGGTGCCGACCGTCCTTGCCGTGATTGTCCTGCTGGCAGGGGAACTGGCAGATGTGGTATTGACGCTGTTTTTCCAAGACAGCGGGATCAGTACGATCCGGCAGTATTGTATGGTGGTTTTCGGAACGATCATGATCGTCATACATTTGCTGCGTCTTGCAAAGGAATACCGGGCGAATGCGGAAGAGAACGCCCGGCTGTTACAGGAGCAGGTGATTGCGGCACAGGAGCAGAATCTCCAGCTGATTCAGGCCAAACAGGATGCGGATTCGGCAAGGCAGGAAGCAATGGCGGCCAATGAGGCAAAAGGGAAATTCCTGGCCCATATGTCCCATGAGATCCGTACGCCCATCAATGCGGTTCTGGGGATGGATGAAATGATTTTACGGGAATCCAGGGAGCCGAATGTGAAAGAATACGCCATGGACATTTACATGGCGGGCCAGACGCTGCTGTCCCTGATTAACGATATCCTGGATTTTTCCAAAATCGAGTCCGGTAAAATGGAGATTGTACCCGTGGAATACGATGTCAGCAGCCTGATTCATGATGTGGCCAATATGGCTGCCCAGCGGGCCAGGGAAAAAGGGCTCCGGTTTGAAATCGAAGCGGATCATGCCATTCCCTCCCTGCTTTACGGGGATGATGTGCGGATCCGCCAGATTCTGACGAACCTGCTTTCCAATGCGGTAAAGTATACCCATGAAGGGACGGTCTGGCTGCGGGTTTCAAGCCGGCCGGAAGGGGAAAGGGCCGTGCTGCGGTTCGAAGTAGAGGATACGGGAATCGGGATCAAAGAAGCGGACCTGCCGAAGCTCTCAGCGGAGTTTGAGCGGATTGAGGAAGAGAGAAACCGGAATATCGAAGGGACGGGCCTGGGTATGAGTATTACCATCAAGCTTTTGGCCCTGTTAGACAGCAAGCTGCAGGTGGAAAGCGTCTATGGAAAAGGCTCCAAATTCTACTTCGAACTGGAACAGAAGCTGCTGGATGCCGCTCCCATTGGGGATTTTGAATCCCGGGTACGGCAGATTTCCGAAAATTACAGTTACGGCACAAAGTTTACGGCTCCGGATGCACAGGTACTGGTGGTGGATGACAATGCGGTCAACCGAAAGGTATTCCGGAACCTGCTGAAAGAAACCGGGATTCGGATTACGGATGCTTCCGGAGGGGCGGAATGCCTGGAGCTGGTACAGGAGAACCATTACGATTTGATTTTCCTGGATCATATGATGCCTGAAATGGACGGGGTGGAAACCCTCCATCATATTCGGGAATTTTCCGATTTTCCGTGTCAGGGAACGCCCATTGTGGTGCTGACGGCCAATGCAGTGTCCGGAGCCAAGGAAAAATATCTGGCGGAAGGGTTTGATAATTTTTTGTCAAAGCCCATAGTACCGGAAAAGCTGGAAGACATGATCAAGCGGATGCTGCCGGAAGAATTCATCCGGGAAGGGGCAATGGAAGGAACGCCCCAGCAGCAGGAGGAAACCGGGATATCGGGGGATGTTTTGGAGAACCTTCCTGCGGTGGACGGCCTGGACTGGCAGTATGCCTGGCTGCATCTGCCGGATTTGGAGCTGCTGGAATATACGGTAAAGGAATTTTACGCACAGCTTGATTCGGCCGGGGAAAACCTGGAAGAAACATACCGAAAGATTGAGGATGCCGATCAGCTGGAACGGTACCGGATACAGGTACATGCGATGAAAAGCCTTGCGGCAACGGTGGGGATCCTTCCTCTTTCAGGACTTGCAAAGGTATTGGAATATGCTGCAAAAGATGGTAAAATAGAAACAATCCGTTCCGTAACACCTGCCTTTTTAGAGGAATGGAGCAGTTACCGCCAAAAGCTGAGGGGAGTTTTTGGCATTGAAGCCCAGGATAAAAAAGAAGTAACGGATTTTGCCGTGATACGGGCCCTTGTGGAAATGATTCGGATGAGCATGGAGGAAATGGATATTGATCAGGCGGATGAGCTGATTGGCCAGTTGCGGGCCTACGAATTTCCCCAGGAGATCGACCAAAATATCCGGAAGCTGGCGGAAGCCGTAACCAATCTGGATCCGGAAGAAACAGACCGTCTGGCAAAGCTGCTGATTGAGCAGTGGAAGTAATAAATGATTGGAGGAGGAAGCATGAAGAAAATATTACTGATCGGAAAGCTGAACCAGGTGGTGAAGGAAACGAATACCTTTTTGTCCCGGTACTTCCACGTACAGCTTTGTTCGGAAAATGCAGGGGTTTTGGAGGGGATGCTTAAGATCGTGAACCCGGATCTGGTGCTGATCAGCCTGATCGGCGCCTACGACATAGATACGTCCATGTTTTTCCTGCTGAGCAGCCAGTATACGCAGGTTCCGGTTCTGACAATCGGAACCAGGGAAGAGAGCAGCAATTTCTTTAAATACTATGAAGGAGAGCAGTTTGAGAATTTGATCCGCCCGGTGGAGCATACGGTAATTATGGAAGCCGTCTGCCGGAGACTGGATCTGGATGTGGAAGCGGTCAAGAAGGATGCGGCGGCGGAGAAGAAGGAACAGCAGAATAAGAAACGGATTCTGGTAGTGGACGACAACGGTACCACCCTTCGGACTATGAAAGCGATGCTGGAGGAACAATATGAAGTGGCCGTGGCAATTTCCGGCGCCCAGGCGATGACCTCCATTGGCAAGAAACGGCCGGATCTGATTCTTTTGGACTACGAAATGCCTATTTGCGACGGAAAAATGACGCTTGAGATGATCCGGGCAGACGAGGAACTGCAGGACATTCCGGTGATCTTCCTGACGGCTGTCAACGACCGGGCCAATATCGAAGCGGTACTGAAGCTGAAACCGGCCGGATATTTTCTGAAACCGGCGGTGAAGAACCAGCTGATTGGGGAAATAGAGAAGATCCTGAATGCGTAATACAGTGAATCATAAAAACCGTCGGACAGAGAAACAATACTCTCTGCCCGACGGTTTTTATAATTAATGAGTCTCTTTATATTTTTTTACTAATGTTTCAATCCGATCATAGGGATCCAGCAGGTCGCTGATAGAAGTATCATGGTTTAACGTATCAATGATATAGGCGATGTACTTGCTCATGTCGCAGTTGATATAATAAGGCTTGCTTAAAAGCTCCGGTGTCTGATAAGTCAGGTTTGTGGTAATCACCCGGTAGATCAGCCCCTCTTCCACCGCCTTGTCGAATTTCTCAAGGCCGTTGGTGAAAAGGCCGAAGGTTGCCATAACAAAAATACGGCGGGCCTTGCGTTTTTTCAGCTCTGTTGCCACATCGATCATGCTGTCGCCGGAGGAAATCATATCGTCAATGATGAATACGTCCTTCCCTTCTACGGAAGACCCCAGGAACTCATGGGCTACGATGGGATTGCGCCCGTCGATGATCTGGCTGTAGTCCCGGCGCTTGTAGAACATCCCCATATCCAGTCCCAGCACATTGGCCAGATAGATGGCCCGGTTGGTGCCGCCCTCGTCCGGGCTGATGACCATCATATGGTCACTGTCGATTTTCAAATCGTCGATACTGCCTAAGATACTCTTAATAAACTGGTAGGAAGGCTGTACCGTTTCAAAGCCGTGAAGCGGGATGGCATTCTGCACTCTGGGGTCATGGGCGTCGAAGGTAATGATATTGTCTACACCCATGGAAACCAGCTCCTGAAGGGCCAGTGCGCAATCCAGGGATTCCCGGCCGGAGCGCTTGTGCTGGCGGCTTTCATAGAGAAACGGCATAATTACCGTAATTCTGCGGGCTTTGCCCCCGGCTGCGGCGATGATACGCTTCAGATCCTGATAGTGGTCATCCGGAGACATATGGTTTGGATATCCGTTGACGGTATAAGTTAGACTGTAATTGGTGACGTCCACCAGGATATAGAGGTCATACCCCCGGATGGACTGAAGGATTGTGCCCTTGGCTTCCCCTGTGCCGAAACGGGGGGTAGATACCTCAATGGTGTAAGTATCCCTCTGATACCCCTTGAAGGCAATGTTATCCTCATGTTCATGTTCTCTGGTATATCTCCACCTTACCAGATACTTGTCCACCGCTTCGCCAATTTCCTTACAGCTGTTCAGGGCGATTAAGCCGAGAGCTCCTGCGGGGATGGTTTCCAGGTTTCTTTCATCATGCTGCATTTCGAATTCCTCCATACATTAATTCATTTGTTTATTTACATGGATAATGGCTTATCCACTGGGTTCTTAGGGTAATGTTGCCATTATGGATGTTTATTACAGGCCCTTTAGCTTTTTTAAAATGCGGATATCCTTTCCGAACATTTTCAGCATTGTATAGTGGCTGCTGATCCGGGAAAAAGTACGCTCGGAGTAAGCCTCAACTAACTGTGAAATGTTCAGGTTTGTGGAAATGATGGTGGATTTTCTCCTTAAAATCCGCTCATTCAGGCACAGGAACAGCTGGGTGGTGGTGAAAGAATTGGAGAATTCCGTACCCAGATCGTCCAGTATCAGCAGATCACAGTCAAACAGGTTCTGATAATCTGCATTTACTGCTTCATCTTTGTAAAAAGTAGCCCGTTCTAATATATGAAACAGCTCGAAAGCCGTAAAGTAAATGACGGAATGGCCGGAATCCAAAAGCTCCTTTGCCACACAGTTGGACAGAAAGGTCTTACCGATCCCGGTGTCCCCGTACAAAAACAGGTTCCCGAATTCCGTATCAAAGGCAGAAACAAATTCCCGGCATACGGAAACGGCCTGCAGGGCACAGTCGTAGCTGGAAAGCCCCGAAGCCGGATTGCATTCCGTTTTGGAGTAATAATCCATGGAAAGTGTTTGAAAATTCTCCTGTTCCAATATTCTGCGCATATTGGACTGGGTATATACCAAATCAATGGCTGCCTGCTTAAAGCAATGGCATTTCTGATTGCCAATGTAGCCGGTGTCCTGGCAGTCCTCGCATTGGAACGGCGGTTTAAAATAATCCGGGGGATATCCCAATTCCGAAAGCAGCGCTTTCTTTTCGGCAAACAGCCCGGCAAGCTCTTCTTTTAGCCGGCCTAAAGCGCTTTCGTCCCCGTTTAACAGCATTTTGGCCCGGGAAACGGAAACGGAGGAAATGGATTCCTCCAGCTCCTTCAGACGGGGGCTGCGGTCATAAGCTTCTGCAATGCGCTGTTGTAAAATATGCTGGTTTTCCATCTGCCGGGCTTCGTACCGGCGCATAAGAGTGCTGTACTGGGTGTTGGTTAAGGACATGCTTCCTCCTTAAAATCATGACTGGGCCGATGCGGGCGCTGCCCTGGGGCTTCTGCGGAAAGATCCGTTATGGAACGCCGCCTACCTGGCATTCGGGCTGCTTAAAAGCTGCTGCTCCAGCTTTTCATAGTCATAGGTACGCTGGGTAAAATTATGGAACCGGTTTGGCGCTGCCGCCCGGTTTGACAATGCTGCCGCCGTCCGTGTTTTCTGGAAATCAGAATCCAGCCTGGCAATATCGTTAAGGTGGCGTACCTTCTGCTTGTGCCATTTCCCCAGAATCCTGTCCGTGTATTCAAAGCTTGGCTGGTGGGTGGAGGAAATGGTGCGCCGGCAGGCTTCCGCAATAATATCGGCAGTAAATCCGTACTGTTTGGACCATTTGTCGATCAGTGCGGTTTCGGAAGCTACCAGGTTCCGGCCGCTGATGCCCAGGGCTTTCATCACGGAAAAATGCAGCTGGCTGAAGGAAGAAGAAGCCTGTTTCGCCTGAGCGACCGTTTGGATACCTTCCTCCTTCCAGGCAATGGCTACCTTGTCCATATATCTGAGGCTGGTGTGGCCCTTTCCGATACAATATTCAATTAAGTATTCGATCAAATCCACCTTCAGCTTCAAATCATCGTACCAGAAAAATATGGTGTGAATATCCGTGGTAGTCAGAGGCCGCTTTAAATAATGCTCACTTACGAACAATAGTTCGCTAACACTTTCCTGAGCCTGGAACTCTGCAATCTGTGCGGCAGTATAGTCCGGACGCTTCCTGGCCGTCCCGTCCTGTTCAGTGTCGGAAGGAACCGTTTCCGGCGGCAGATGATCCAAAGCCTGGGGAGCTCCATCATCCGAAACCCCGGAAGCTGCAGCCTGCAGGAAACCATCATCTTCAATTCCGACCGATGCGGCCTGATCCGGGCCCAGGCCGTTCAGGCTCCTGGAAACGGCAGCCTGCAGGGGTGCATCGCTCCGATTCCCGGCAGCCGCATCCGATTCCCGGGGCGGCAGGGAATCCAGGAAACGGATGCCGGAAAGATTCTTCTCCCCGTCATATTCCAGCTGGAGCAGGTTCATCTTCTCCCAATATTTCAAAGCCCGCTGGATATCCTTTTCCGTATGCTCAAATCTGTCTGCGGCGGCAGACAGGGAAAAGCTGTTCTCAGGGTTACTCATGCAGCGCAAAAGATACAGATATATTTTCACATATTCGCCGTTGGCGGCGGTCATATAGTAATCAATAAAAGAATTGGAAACATAGGTTGCAGAAACATCTTTGTCATGATGCAGTGCAATCGCAGCCATAGGAACACCTCTTTCTATCAAAAATGATCAGGTCGTACAAGCACAGTGTATCACAGAAAATAGAAAAAAAAAAGTACCATTTTTCCGGAAGGCCCGAAAAATCAAGGGATACGGGAAATGTGGATAATGTGGATAATTTTGTGGAAAATCGTTATGTAAAATGAAAAAAGCCAGGGTTTTCCACAAAAACCGGGAAATAACGGCGGTGGAAAAATCATCTTATGTAAACGAAAAATCCACATCCCGGCCGGGAGGAAAACTCGGGCCGAAATGTGGATAAGGTGGATAACTATTGGCCAAGCAGGAAATCTCCTACCTTTACGATATCTCCGGCCCCCATAGTTATCAACATATCGCCGTTTATACATTTTTCCAATAAAAAATCTTCAATTTCACCAAAGGACGGGAAACAATAGCATTCCGTCCCCAATTCCTGCAGCTCTTTTTGCAGATCCAGGGAAGAGATTCCCAGGGTATCCGTTTCCCGGGCCGCATAGATGGGAGCCAGCACCACCAGGTCCGCTCTGGACAGGGAGCGGGCGAAGTCCTTCAGAAACGCCTTGGTCCGGGTGTAGGTATGGGACTGGAAAACACAGACAATCCGATCCGGGTTCAGGCTTTTGGCCGTGTCCAGGGCAGCCGCCACTTCTGCCGGGTGATGGGCATAATCGTCAATGATCCGTATCCCTCCTAAGAAGCCCTTTTCCTCAAAGCGGCGCTTCGGTACGGTGAATCCGGACAGGGCGTTTGCAACGGCAGAAAAGGGAAGGCCCATCTCAAGGCCCAGGGCTGCGGCCGCCACTGCGTTGGACACGTTATGCATTCCGGGAACCGGCAGCTGGATCGTGCCCAGGCATTGCTGCTTGTGCATCAGTGAAAAATTTATCAATCCCTGTGCATGAAATTGGACATCCGCCGCATAATATTCATTATGGGGTTCCAGGCCGTAAGTGATGACGCGGCCCGAAACGCCTTCCGTGATCTCCTGATAGCGGGGAATACTTCCGTTGATAATGACGGCTCCGTCCGCCGGGACCTTGTGGGCAAATTCCGTGAAGGATTGACGCATTTGCTCCAGGCTTTTGAAATAATCGGTGTGGTCAAGCTCTATGTTTAAGATCACCGCATACCGGGGCGGCAGGCAGAGGAAGCTGTCCGTGTATTCGCAGGCTTCCGTTACGAAAATGTCCGAAGCGCCCAGCCGGATATTGCCGTGTATGGACTCTACCATACCCCCGACGGAAACGGTGGGATCCGTTCCGGCATCCAGAAGGATTTGGGCAATCATGGAGGTGGTTGTCGTCTTACCGTGTGTTCCGGATACCCCGACGGAATTTTTATACTGGGCCATCAGCTGTCCCAAAAGCTCGGCCCGGGTCATGACAGGGATCTGAAGCTCTTTTGCCCGTCGTAGCTCCGGATTGCTGTCGGAAATTGCGGCCGTATAGACAACCAGCTGTGTCCCTTCCTTGATATTGTCGGCACATTGTCCGTAGTATACGGAAATCCCGTCTTCAGTGGAAAGGCTGTTGGTCAAAGGGGTCTCGGTCCGGTCGGAACCGGAAACAGGAAAGCAGAAGGGCTCATGGGCCAGGACTTTTGCAAGCCCGCTCATACTGATTCCGCCGATCCCGATAAAATGGATCTGAATTGGTTGCTGAAAATTGATTTTATACATATTGATACCATCCATTCTAAATTATATCATTTTTTCATATATTTTATACCAAACAATTCCGATAGTCAACCGATAGTCAGCCGGGCAAAATGGGGAAGGGGCTTTTCAGGCGCTATGAGAAGAAATACAGAAGTTTAGACAGGAAAATACAGGGGCATTTGTATATAATGACAAAAATGATAAAATTTAGGAGAAAAAATTGTGAAATATGTGTACTAATTTTGGGTTATATGGTATAATAAAAACGATTAGAATAATAGTAAGGACGAGAGGTGATAGGCTTGATTCGTAAAGAAATGATTGCAATGCTTTTGGCAGGCGGACAGGGGAGCCGGCTGGGGGTACTGACAGCCAGCGTAGCAAAACCGGCGGTAGCCTTCGGGGGAAAGTACCGGATTATCGACTTTCCTTTGAGCAACTGCATTAACTCCGGAATTGATACGGTAGGGGTGCTGACCCAGTATCAGCCCCTTCGGCTGAATACTCATATCGGAATCGGGATTCCCTGGGATTTAGACCGGAACCAGGGCGGTGTAACGGTCCTGCCGCCGTATGAGAAGAGTAATAACAGTGAATGGTATACCGGTACGGCCAATGCCATTTATCAGAATCTGAATTATATGGAAAGCTATAACCCGGAGTATGTGCTGATTCTTTCCGGCGACCATATTTATAAGATGGACTATGAAGTCATGCTGGATTTTCACAAGGAGAATCATGCGGACGTGACGATTGCCGCCATGCCGGTGCCGATGGAAGAAGCCAGCCGGTTTGGAATTGTGATTACCGACGGCCAGAAACGGATTACGGAATTTGAGGAGAAGCCGGAGCATCCCCGGAGCAATCTTGCCTCTATGGGCATTTACATTTTTACCTGGAAGGTATTGAAGGAAGCGCTGATTGCCATGTCGGAGCAGAAGAGCTGCGACTTTGGAAAACATATTATTCCCTACTGCCATGAGAAGCAGCAGCGGCTGTTTGCCTATGAATACAACGGCTATTGGAAGGATGTGGGAACCCTTGGCTCCTATTGGGAAGCCAATATGGAATTGATTGATTTGATTCCGGAATTTAACCTGTATGAGGAATTCTGGAAGATCTATACCAACAGCGATATCATCAGTCCCCAGTATATTTCCGAGGAAGCCGTAATTGACCGGAGCATCATCGGAGAGGGATCCGAAATCTGCGGTGAAGTCCGGGGCTGTGTAATTGGGGCCGGTGTCAGAATCGGCAGAGGAAGTGTTGTGCGGGATTCCATCGTGATGAAGGATACCGTGATCGGGGACAATGTGATCATTGACAAGTCCATCATTGCAGAGTGCTGCAGTATTGGGGACGGGTGCCGGCTTGGGATCGGGGAGGAAGCCCCCAATAAGCTGAATGCCGGCATTTATTCCTTCGGGCTTGTTACGGTTGGAGAGAATTCTGTTATACCGGCCGGAGTGAAGGTCGGCAAGAATACGGCGATTTCCGGGAAGACGGAACAGGCGGATTATCCGGAAGGCGTGTTGGCCGGCGGCGAGTATATAATTAAGGCAGGTGACAGAATATGAAAGCAATAGGCATAATTTTAGCAGGCGGAAATAACAACAGAATGCAGGTACTGTCCAATAAACGCGCCATTGCGGCGATGCCGGTGGCCGGAAGCTACCGCTGTATTGACTTTGCCTTGAGTAATATGAGCAATTCCCATATCCAGAAGGTTGCGGTACTGACCCAGTATAACGCCAGGAGCCTGAACGAACATTTAAGCTCATCCAAATGGTGGGATTTCGGCCGGAAGCAGGGGGGGCTGTATACCTTTACGCCTACGGTGACAGCCAATAACAGCTGGTGGTACCGGGGGACGGCGGATGCCATGTACCAGAATCTGGATTTCCTGCGGAGAAGCCATGAGCCTTATGTCATAATCGTAGGCGGGGACTGTGTTTACAAACTGGATTATAACAAAGTCCTGGATTACCATATCGCCAAGAAGGCGGATATTACGGTGGTATGTAAGGACATGCCGGCTTCTATGGATATCAGCCGCTTCGGTGTGCTGAAGATGAACGAGGAGTCCCGGATTGTGGAATTTGAAGAGAAGCCCATGGTGGCCCAGTCCAATACGATTTCTACCGGAATCTATGTGATCCGCAGAAGGCAGCTGATTGAGATGCTGGAACGGTGCGCCATGGAAGACCGCCATGATTTTGTAACGGATATTTTGATCCGGTATAAGAATTTAAAACGTATCTATGGTTATAAAATGGAAGGCTACTGGAACAATATTTCCACGGTAGAATCCTATTATAATACGAATATGGATTTCCTGAAGCCGGAAGTCCGTAAATATTTTAACGAAGACCCCCAGGTATATTCCAAAGTGTCGGATTTGCCTCCGGCCAAGTATAATACGGGATCTGACGTACGGAACAGCCTGATTTCCAGCGGATGCATTATCAACAGCAAGGTTGAGAATTCGGTACTGTTCAAGAAAGTTTTTGTCGGAAAGAACTGCGTGATTAAGAATTCCATCATTCTGAATGATGTTTATATTGGCGACAATACCCATATTGAGAACTGCATTGTGGAAAGCAGGGATACACTGCGGGCCAATACCTATTTCAGCGGTGGGGATGGAATCAAGATTGTCTATGAACATAACGAACGTTATGTGATGTAACATAAGCAACCTGGAGGGCGCAGAAAGGGGACGATGGAATGCAGATAACAGATGTACGCGTACGCAAAGTTGAGAAAGAAGGAAAGATGAAAGCGGTAGTTTCCATTACCATTGACGAGGAATTTGTGGTTCATGACATTAAGGTAATTGAAGGGGAAAAAGGCCTGTTTATCGCGATGCCCAGCCGCAAGGCCGCAGACGGCGAATACAGAGACATTGCTCACCCCATTAATTCCGCTACCAGAGAACGAATCCAGCAGCTGATACTGGACAAATATCAGGAAGAGCAGACGGCAGAATAGACAGCAGCATCACAAATAGAAGAGAGGGAACGGCGGTTTTGGATTTGATTCCAAACCGCCGTTCCCTCTCTGGCCTGAGGATGCAGGTTACTGTGAACACCCGTGGTGTTCACAGTAACGGATTCTGGCCCCGCCCGGCCAGTGTTTGGAAAAGAGTTGTCTTTGGACGGCAAGTTGTGTATAATAAGGGGCACAGCCGTAAGAAAGGACGGATTCGGCAGATGGGTAAATATTTAAAAACCAGGATACCATATGAGAATTATAAAAGAATTGCAAAGGCGCCCTATTTTGTAGATAAGACCGGGCTGCTTTCGGAATTGCTGGCAGATATGGAGGGAGAACCTCAGTTTGTATGTATTACACGGCCGAGACGTTTTGGAAAAACAGTGATGGCTAACATGGTGGCAGCTTTTTTTGAAAAAGGGTTGAACAGCGGGGAAATATTTGACCGGCTTCAGATTTCATCGGCTTTGGGCTATCGGGAACATCTGAATGCCCATCAGGTCATTTATCTGGATTTCAGTGACGTGCCGGAGAACTGTTGTTCCTATGAACAGTATATCTCTTATTTGATCCGAACATTGAAAGAGGAACTGTCAGAGGTCTACCGGGAATTACAGCTGGACAGTGAAAAAGCTTTGTGGGATCTTTTGACGGATATTTTTTTTGCAGAAAATGATCAGCGGTTCGTGTTTGTGGTCGATGAGTGGGATGCAGTGTTCCATATGCCGTACGTGACGGAAGACGAGAAAAAGCAGTTTTTACTGTTTTTGAAGTCCTTGTTTAAAAGCAGGGTTTATGTGGAATTGGTATATATGACCGGAATTTTGCCGATTGCCAAGTATTCCGGTGGCTCGGAATTAAATATGTTTGCAGAATATACAATGACTGCAAAGTCCCGGTACGGAGAATTTTTCGGATTTACAGACCCGGAAGTAGACGAGCTGTATGAACGTTATTTAAAACGTCAGAAGCATCCGGCGATAACAAGAGAAGCCCTTCGGGAATGGTATGACGGCTATTGGACTGCAGCGGGAGTGCAGCTCTATAATCCCTGTTCCGTGGTACGAGCTTTGGCGGACAACCAGCTTTCAAATTATTGGACAAATTCAGGCCCTTATGACGAGATCTTTTTTTATGTGCGGAATAATATAGAAGAAATGAGATATGATCTGGTCCTTCTGGCGGCAGGTGAGGGGATTGCTTCCGCAGTACAGGAATATGCGGCGGTTTCCGGGGAATTGAATACGAAGCGGCAGATTTATTCAGCTATGGTGGTATATGGGCTCTTGACCTGTGAAAATGGAAAAGTTTTTATTCCCAATAAAGAATTGATGAGACAATTTGAAGAAATGTTTAAGGAAAAGGAATCCCTGGGATATGTATATCAATTGGCCCGGGAGTCGGAACATATGCTGGAAGCCACTCTTCGGGGAGATACGGATATGATGTCTGAGATTCTAAGCCGTGCACATGATACGGAAACCCCGATTCTGACGTATAACCATGAAACGGAACTGGCGGCAATTGTAAATTTAGTATATCTTTCGGCCAGGGACTGTTATCGGGTAGAGCGGGAAGCACGGGCCGGAAAAGGATATGTGGATTTTATTTTTTATCCTCAGAATCCGCAAAGGGATTGTTTGATTTTGGAGTTGAAAGTAGACGATACACCGGAGCATGCAATTGCACAGATTCGGGAAAAGAAATATGACCAGTGTTTTCGGAAAAATGCAGGAGGTTCCGCCCGGTACACCGGACGTATACTGGCAGTAGGAATCGGTTATGAGAAAAAGACAAAAAAACATTGCTGCCTGGTAGAAGAAATAGTTTGAATACCAAAGGAGTTATCAGATATGTTTTTCTTTCGAAGAAAAAAAGAGGAGACAACGCCCATGTATCTTATTGCAGGATTAGGAAATCCAACATCCAAATACGAAAAAACCCGACATAATGCAGGCTTTGACGTGATTGACCTGCTGGCGGAAAAATATCATATTTCGGTAACGGAACAAAAGCACAAGGCCCTTTCCGGGTTCGGGATCATAGAGGGGCAGCGGGTGCTGCTGGTGAAGCCCCAGACCTTTATGAACTTAAGCGGGGAGAGTATCGTTGCCTTTTTGAATTTCTATAAGCTGGACGTAACAACCCAGATGATTGTCATTTATGACGATATCAGCCTGGCGCCGGGAAAACTGCGGGTGCGGATGAAAGGCAGCGCCGGGGGCCACAACGGCATCAAGAATATTATTGCCCGGGTGGGAAGCCAGGATTTTATGCGGATCCGGGTAGGAATCGGGGAAAAGCCTCAGGGCTGGGACCTGGCGGACTATGTGACAAGCCGTTTTTCCAGGGAAGAACGGGCGCAGGTGGAAGAAGCCATGGAACTGGCGGCAGATGCAGCGGCCCTTATGGTACAGGGGAAAACGGATGAGGCTATGAACCGCTATAACGGCAAGTAGATTTTGTCGGCTGGAAAGATATGAGGGATACCATGAATGCATTCACACGCCCTTTATGGGAATTAAAAGACTTTGAAGATTTGGAAGGGGATCTGAAGAAGGGAGCGGGCATCCGGCAGGTGGCGGGGTGCATTGATTCCCAGAAGCCCCATTTGATCTGTGCCTGCGGCTGCGGGCCGGAAAAAAAAGCCGCGGCAATTGATGCACAAAAACGGCAGGAGCCGGGGACATCTTCCGGGATCGGAAGCCGGTATCATAAAATTGTTGTCACATTCAGCGAGCAGAAGGCACGGGAGCTTTATGAGGACTGCCGCTTTTTTCAGCAGGATGCGGTCTATTATCCGGCCAAGGACATTTTATTTTATCAATCGGATATCCGGGGGAACCTGCTGACGGGCCAGCGGCTTGCAGCCGTGAAAGCAATCCTGACCCAGGAGCATCCCATGGTCATTACTACCTTTGACGCCCTGATGGATAAGCTGGTTCCCCTTTCCGTTATAAAAGAAAGCAGAAAACATTTTCAGGTAGGGGACACCTTGAAGCTGGAAGCGGCGGCAGCGCAGTTTGTAATGCTGGGCTACGAGCGGAATTACCAGGTGGAAGCCAGCGGCCAGTTTGCGGTCCGGGGCGGGATTTTAGATATCTATCCCCTGACCGAGGAGAATCCGGTCCGGATTGAGCTCTGGGGGGATGAGATTGATTCCATCCGGAGCTTTGAGGCCGACAGCCAGCGTTCCATTGAAAATCTGGAGGAAGTATGGATTTATCCGGCCTGTGAGGTAATCCTGGAGGAAAAGGTTCTGAAACAGGGATTACAGCGGATTTCTGCGGAGGGGGAAGCGTTGTCCGGCCGGCTGCGGAAGGAAATGAAGACCGAAGAGGCCCATCGGATCAAGAGCACCCTGGAAGCCCTGCGGGAAGAGCTGCTGACAATGCAAAGGACGGCCCAGGCGGAAAGCTTTCTGCCTTATTTTTTCTCGGAAACCGTGTCCCTGCTGGATTATTTCCCGGCGGAAGAGACGTTGGTTTTTCTGGATGAACCGGCACGGTGCCTGGAACGGGGACGCGTAACCCGGGAAGAATTTTCGGAGAGTATGCAGCATCGGTTGGAAAAAGGCTATATCCTGCCCGGCCAGATGGAAGCGCTGGCTTCGGAGGAGGAAGTGGCTGCATACCTGCAAAGACGGCGTTGTATTGCTTTATCAACTTTAGATTTAACAAATAATGAACTGGAAATTAAATCTAAATTTTATATTTCAGGCCGGACGGTGAACCCCTATAACAGCAGCTTTGAGCTTCTGGTGAAGGATCTGAAGCAGTACAAAAGGACCGGAAGCCGGGTGCTTCTGCTGTCCGGTTCCCGCACCAGGGCCATGCGCCTTGCCCAGGATTTGCAGCAGGAGGGCCTTAGCAGCTTTTACACGGAGGACTATGAGCATTCCGTCAAGGCCGGGGAAATCATGGTGGTTTATGGAAAATTAAAACGTGGTTTTGAATATCCCCAGCTGCAGTTTGTGGTGATTTCCGAAAGCGATATTTTTGGGGCCGAGAAAAAGAAGAAGAAAAAGCGGCGGGTTTATGAGGGCGAGAAGATCCGGGATTTTACGGAGTTAAAAATCGGGGACTATGTGGTGCACGAGAACCACGGCCTGGGGATTTACCGGGGCATTGAAAAGGTTGAAATTGATAATACCGTAAAAGATTATATCAAGATTGAATATGATAAGGGCGGGAACCTGTATATCCAGGCCACCCAGTTGGATCTGATTCAAAAGTATGCCGGATCGGATGCCAAAAAGCCCCGGCTGAACCGATTGGGCGGACAGGAATGGAATAAGACCAAAACCAGGGTCCGGGGAGCGGTAAAGGAAATCGCCCGGGAGCTGGTGGAACTCTATGCGGCCAGACAGAACAAGGAGGGCTTCGTTTACGGCCCGGACACGGTTTGGCAGAAGGAATTTGAAGAACTGTTCCCCTTTGAAGAGACAGAGGATCAGGTACTGGCCATCGAAGCCACCAAACGGGATATGGAGAGCACCAAGATCATGGACCGGCTGATCTGCGGGGACGTGGGCTACGGCAAGACGGAAATTGCCATCCGGGCTGCTTTTAAAGCAATTCAGGAAGGGAAACAGGTGGTATATCTGGTGCCCACTACGATTCTGGCCCAGCAGCACTACAATACCTTTGCCCAGCGGATGAAGGATTTTCCGGTACGGGTGGATCTGATGTGCCGCTTCTGCACCACGGCTCAGATGAAGAAAACCGCAGAGGATTTGAGAAAAGGGATTGTGGATATTGTGATCGGAACCCATCGGGTATTGTCAAAAGATGTGGTTTTTAAGGATTTGGGGCTTTTGATCGTAGATGAAGAACAGAGGTTCGGGGTTGCCCATAAGGAAAAAATCAAGCAAATGAAGCAGAATGTGGACGTGCTGACCCTGACGGCCACCCCGATTCCACGGACGCTGCATATGAGCCTGATCGGGATTCGGGATATGAGCGTGCTGGAAGAGCCCCCCATGGACCGGATGCCGATTCAGACTTATGTGACGGAATACAACGAGGAAACCGTACGGGAGGCCATCCATCGGGAAATGGCCCGGGGAGGCCAGGTCTATTACGTGTTCAATCGGGTGAACCAAATCGAGGATGTAACGGCAAAGGTTGCATCTCTGGCGCCGGATGCAAATGTGGCTTTTGCCCACGGGCAGATGAAGGAACGGGAACTGGAAAAGATCATGTACGATTTTATCAATGGGGAAATTGACGTACTGGTGTCCACCACGATTATCGAAACGGGCCTGGATATTTCCAACGTCAATACCATGATTATCCATGACGCCGACAATCTGGGGCTTTCCCAGCTCTATCAGCTGCGGGGCCGGGTGGGCCGTTCCAACCGTACGGCGTATGCCTTTTTGATGTACCGACGCAACAAGCTGCTGAAGGAGATTGCGGAAAAACGATTGGCGGCCATCAAGGAATTTACGGAATTGGGAAGCGGCTTTAAAATTGCCATGCGGGATCTGGAGCTAAGAGGGGCCGGGAATCTTTTAGGCGCCCAGCAGCATGGCCATATGGAAGCGGTGGGCTATGATTTATACTGTAAAATGCTGAATGAGGCGGTTAAGACCTTAAAGGGGGAAACACCCAAGGAGCAGTTTGAAACCACCATTGATATTAAAATGGATGCGTTCATCCCGCCCAAGTATATTCCCAACGAGTACCATAAGCTGGATATTTATAAGCGGATTGCAGGAATTGAAACGGAGGAGGAGAGCGAAGAGATGCTGGAAGAGCTGATTGACCGTTTTGGGGAACCGCCCAAATCCGTCCAGAACCTGCTTCTGATTGCCCGGATGAAGTCCCGGGCTCACCAGCTCTACTTTACGGATATCATTCAGAAAGGAACTGACATTCGATTTGCCCTTTACGAAAAAGCCCGTATCAATGCGGCACGAATTCCGGAATTTGTGGAAGGATTCTACGGCGCCCTGGTTTTTACGGCAGATGCCAAAGCCCCCTGCTTTACGTTCCGGATGAACCGGAATTCCGGCACGAAAACCGTTCCGGTACAGGAGGTAATCTGCACGGTGCTGGAAAAGGGGGAAATCCTGCTGACCGATACATGATGAATGCAGCAATCCGTAGTTACTGTTCACTCCTGCGCAGTGCACTGCGCTGCACGGCCGCAGGCTAATACAGTAACAATCCGGAAGCTTTTCTGTGAAAAAACTGTTAAACCCCTTGCGGAGCCTGAAAAAAAGCACTATAATGGAAAAGCATTGGGCATAAGACAAGAGATACGGAGGAATCTTTTATGAATGTGAAAAAGTTAACGAGCTGTTTGGCGGCGGCAGCGATGGCCTGTTCCATTGCGCTGACCGGATGCGGGAGCACCATAGATGCAAATGCGGTTGGGGCAACTTTGAACGGAAAGGAAATTTCCCTGGGTTTTATGAATTTTATGGCAAAGTTCCAGCAGGCTTCCTATGATCCCATGTATGTAAGCTATTTCGGTACGGATTATTGGAGCCAGGAGGTTTCCGAAGGGATGACCATGGAGGACAGCACCAAGAAGAGCATTGCAGACAATCTGGAGCTGCTGTACCTGCTGGAAGAGCATATGGCCGATTATCAGGTGGAGATCAGTGAAGAAGAAACGGAGGCCATGAAGGAAGCGGCCAAGCAGTTTCTGGCGGACAATTCCGAAAAGGCCGTGAAGCAGATGGGAGCCACCGAAGAATATGCCCAGGAATTGCTGCGCCTATACACGATACAGCAGAAGATGCGGACGGCCATCACAGCGGAAGCAGAGGTGGAAGTGACCGACGAAGAAGCAGCCCAGCGGACGTTCAGCTACTTTAGGGTTTCTGCTACCAGCAAGACGGACAGCGAAGGAAATTCGACAGATTACACCGAGGAAGAGAAGACGGCTTTGGCCGCAGCCATGAAAGAAGCGGCTGCCGCAGCCAAAGAAGACTTTGAAGGAACGGCGGAAAAGAATGAATATACGGTTTCTACTTATTCCTACGGGAAGGACGAGACCAGCATGGATGAAGCGGTAATCAAAGCGGCGGATGCACTGAAAGAGGGAGAAGTTTCGGATCTGATTACCACGGACAGTTATTTCTATGTGATTCGTTTAGACAGCGAGCTGGACGAGGAGAAGACGGCGGAAAAGAAGGAATCCCTGACGGAGCAGAAGAAGACCGAATATTATAACGGGATCTGCGACGGCTACAAAGAAGCAGCCACCTATGAAATCAATGAGTCCAATTGGGCAAAGGTAAAGTTTGACAAGCTGTTTGGAGCTCCGGCTCAGGAAGAGACGGATTCGGAGAGCAAGTCAGAATAGAGAAGAAAAGATAAAATAATATAATATTGAGAGTTTTGAAATCTGCTGACACGTAAGGAATATAATGTGTCAGCAGATTTTTTGTACACTCCATTAACGTGTGTTTGAAGGATCCGGGATTGGAATGGCAATCTTTAGGGTAAATACGCCGTCCTCTGCCTTCAAGCTGCATTGTCCCTCGTATTTTTGTACCGCATTCTTCAGATTGGAAAGGCCGAAACCATGGACGAAGGGATTACTTTTGGTGGTGCCCCGGGGAATGGAAGCCTGGGGCAGGGTATTATTTTTCACGGTAATCATCAAAAGATCCCGGATTCTGGCTGCTTTTACCGTGATCAGCCGCCGGTCCTCCGGTAGCTTTTCACTGGCTTCGATGGCATTATCCAGCGCATTGCCGAAAATCGTACTGATATCGAAGGGCTCTAAGAATGCTCCGTCTCTCAGAGAAATAACGGCGCTGAAGTCGATGTTCCTGGCCTGGGCTGCCCTGGCCTTGTCCTGAATGATGATATCCAGAAATTCGTTTCCGGTGTGATAGTAGTTTTCATATTCCCGTATCTGGTTCTTAAGGCCCTGAATGGAGTTTTGGAGGTCTTCTTTTGGCTGCGTCTGGGCAGAAAGCAGCAGCAAATGGTTCTTCAGATCGTGATAAATGCTGCGTACCCGTTCTTCCTCCTGAAGCCGTTCCTGGTAGTAGTCCTGTTTCCGCTCCAATTCCTGGGCATGGTACGCAGTCCGAAGGGAGGTGCAGATATAGGAAGCCAGATACAGGCAGCCGAAGCTGGAAAAGATGGAGGCTCCGCAGATGGGATAGACGATCCAGGGATTTTCCGGCATAAAATAGATGATGGTAAAAATAGCCACAAAGGATGCCAGCATCAGAATATCTACCACAAACCACATTTTTACGGTAAGATTGGAAGTAATCTGAAGAAGATATTTCCTTAAAAACTGCCAGGAAAAAAACCAGAATAAAAGCCTCAGCAGCAGGGAAATGGTGTGGAATAAAGTGCTGATAAGCAATTGTTCCCGGGTCCAGTTCCGGAGTGAAACGCCCTGCAGCCCGGTGAAGGAAAAAAAGCAGCGGCTTCCGATATCCTGCGTCAGGTAATTTATGGCGATCAAAGCGGGATAAAAAACCAATATGGCAGTGAGCTTCCTGGCCCAATGTCCCTGATGGAACACGGCAATGTAGGCAGAAAAACCCAGGAGCGCGCCCAGCAGGTTGGGAAGGTCATTGGAATATATAACAACCGAGGCTATAATACCGCTCAGCAAAAAGGCCAGAATGCGTACCGGCCAGCTTTTACGCAGGGGCAGAAAGGAATGGAGTATCCAAAAAAACACGAAACAGTAGCCCCAGTCTATGAAAAAAGAAAGAAGATCCAAAACCCTAATCATAACAGCTCTCCCCAGTATCCGGCGATTTGTTCCATAAATTCCTTGCGCTTTGGCTGGCTGATGGGAATTTTTTCTCCGGTAATCAGTTCGATTTCCAGCTTCCGTACGCCCTTGACATAGTAAAGATTTACAAGATAGCTGGAGTGGCAGCGGACGAATCCTTGGCGGCTTAAAATTCCTTCCAGCTCCTTCATGCTCTTGTAGCAAATGATATTTTCCTGTTCCGTATGCAGCAGCAGATTGCGGTTAAAGGTTTCCACATAACGGAGGGAGTTTAGAAAAATTTTGTATTTTCCGGTATCATTGGAAACCACAATGGAAGGATTGTCCTCCTTGCGGTGCTTTTTCAGCCATTGATCCAGCTCTGCTTTCAGACGCACATATTTGATGGGCTTGATAATGTAATTGGCGGCCTGGTATTGATAGCCTTCCAGACCGTACTGAGTGAGGGTGGTTAAAAAAATGATGCCCACCTTTTCATCCAGCTTCCGGATATGCCCGGCCGTGTGCAGGCCGTCTAAAAGCCGCATCTGAATGTCCAGGAAAATCAGGTCAATGGAGGGATCGTACCGCTCCGTCAGCCCCATGCCGTCATAATAAAGGCTTACTTTTATTTCCTCCCCAGTATCTGCAGCGTACCGGTTGATCAATCCGCTTAGGTATGCGGCAAACTCCTTCTCATCGTCACAAATGGCAATATGTATCATAGCGTGTCTCCTGATATAATGATCCGATCATTTGATTCAAAACCTATTATATGGGATGTTGCACCTGTATTCAAGTAGGTTTTTGAATCGGCTTTGGGCGGGAACCCGGATTTTGTTTTTGATTTTACATATTGCGTCCGGTATGGAAAGCGATTATAATAGGAAAGATAGAAATGGAAAAACGTGAAATAATTAACAAATCCCCTTTGGGAGCAGTAAAAGAACTTGTACAGGAACAATCATTTATAGAAAGAGGGAGAAATCAATGGCAATTATCATTGACAAAGAAAATCAGATTTTTTCACTTCATACGACGCATACCACCTACCAGATGGCGGTGGGAAAATACGGCCAGCTGCTGCATCTGTATTATGGCAACCGCTGTGAAGGGGATTTCCGGTATCTTTTGACCTATTATGACCGCGGATTTTCCGGAAATCCCTACGACGCAGGGGAAGACCGCACCTATTCCATGGATGCGCTGCCGCAGGAATATCCTTCCTGCGGAAATGGGGACTATCGCAGTCCGGCATTTGTCCTGCAGAATGCAGACGGCACCTTCAGTGCGGATCTGCGCTATGAATCCAATCAGGTGGTAAAAGGGAAATACGCCATTCCTGGGCTTCCGGCCGTCTACGAAGAGGAAGAAGAAGCGGAAACTCTAATTTTGACCCTGGCAGACGCAGGAAGCGGGGTTCGGGTGAAGCTTTATTACGGCGTCCTGCCGAAGCTGGATGTGATTACCCGGGCGGTTCGGGTCTGCAATGAGGGGGCGGCCGCGGTTTCCGTTCAAAAAGCGGCCAGTATGGCTCTGGATTTTATGAACGGGACGTATGATATTCTCCATTTTCATGGCAGGCACGGCATGGAACGGAATGTAGAACGGAATACGGTATTTCATGGAGAACAGGTGTTTGGGAGCCGCCGGGGCGCTTCCAGCCACCAGCAGAATCCTTTTTTGATTCTTGCAGACAGGTCCGCAACCGAAGAATTCGGTTCCTGTTATGGCGCCGCACTGCTTTACAGCGGCAATTTTAAAGGGGAAACTGCCTGTGACCAGTATGAACAGGTGCGGTTCCTCCTTGGCATGTCCGACGAATTGTTTTCCTGGAAGCTGGAGCCGGGCCAGGAATTCTGGACGCCGGAAGCGGCTATGAGCTTTTCCGACAATGGATTTTCAAAGCTTTCGGCCAATTTCCATGAGCTGATCCGCCGTCATGTCTGCCGGGGAAAATGGCGGGACATCCGCAGGCCGATTCTGATTAACAGCTGGGAGACGGCATATTTTGATTTTAACGGGGAAAAAATCGTAGACATTGCCAGGGAAGCAGCCAAACTGGGAGTGGAAATGCTGGTTTTGGACGACGGCTGGTTCGGCAAACGGGACAATGATTTTTCCGGGCTGGGAGACTGGTTTGTCAATGAAGAGAAGCTGGGCGGGAAGCTTTCCCAGACGGCAGAAGAAATACGGGCCCTGGGAATGGAGTTCGGCTTATGGATTGAGCCGGAAATGGTGTCGGAGGACAGCCGCCTTTACCAGGAGCATCCGGACTGGGCCTTTGTAATTCCCGGAAGGGAGCCGGTACGGGGCCGTTATCAGCTGGTACTGGATTTTTCCAGAAAAGAAGTGGTGGATTACATTTTTACACAAATCGCCGAAGTGATTGAAGAAGCAGGCGTTACCTATATTAAGATGGACATGAACCGCCATCTGACGGATGTCTATTCCGCCGGGGCAGCGGAGCAGAACCAGGGGGCGATTATCCACAAATACGTGCTGGGAATTTACGATTTCCTGGAACGGCTCTTAACCAGGTTCCCGGATTTGCTGATCGAAGGCTGTGCCGGAGGCGGGGGACGGTTTGATGCCGGAATGCTGTATTATACGCCCCAAATCTGGTGCAGCGACAATTCCGATGCTATTGCACGGCTGAAGATCCAGTACGGCACCTCCTTCTGCTACCCCATTTCGACGGTGGGCTCCCATGTTTCGGCAGTGCCGAACCATCAGACCGGGCGGACGACGCCCCTGGAGACCAGAGCGGTGGTGGCGATGGCCGGAAGCTTTGGCTATGAGCTGGATTTGAATCTGATTACCGAAGAAGAAAAGCAGCAGGTGCGTCTGCAAATTGAGGATTACAAAAAATACTGGAAGCTCATCCAGGACGGCCGTTATTTCCGGCTGACCAGCCCCTGGCAGCAAAATGCCCTTACGGCCTGGGAATTTGTGAATGAGGATGGGACAGAGGCCCTGCTTCAGGCGGTAACTACCGATACCATGTTCAATCCGCCGGTGCATTATGTGTTCCTGAAAGGATTAAAGGAACAGGCGCTTTACCGGATGGAAGGGACGGATCAGCAGTACACCGGGGGAGCCTTGATGCATGCCGGAATCCCGGTTCCTCAGATGAAGAATGAATATATGGCCTGGTCGGTGCATTTAAAAGAAGTTCGGTAAAGTCGCTTCGGGAGCAGGAAAGAATGCGGAAGCAGGAAAAATGCGAAAGCAGGAAAAATGCGGAAGCAGGAAAGAATGCGGAAGGAAGAGAGTGAATTGTGAGAAAATTACTGTTTTATATGAAAAGTTATAAAAAGGAATCGGTTCTGGCGCCCTTGTTTAAAATGCTGGAGGCTTCCTTTGAGCTGTTTGTACCGCTGGTGGTGGCGGCAATGATCGACGTGGGGATTGTCAATCAGGATCGGCCCTATATTATAAAGATGAGCCTGATTATGGTGGCTCTTGGAATCGTGGGGCTGGCCTGCTCCATTACGGCGCAGTATTTTTCGGCCAAGGCGGCGGTAGGCTTTGCCGGGAAGCTGCGCAGCAGCTTATTTGCCCATATTCAGAGCCTTTCCTTTTCCGAGGTGGATGAAATAGGGACCTCTACGCTGATTACCCGTATGACCAGTGATATTAACCAGATTCAGTCCGGTGTGAACCTGGTGCTGCGGCTGTTTTTAAGATCTCCCTTTATTGTGTTCGGCGCCATGGTTATGGCTTTCACGATTGATGTCAAAGCGGCCCTGATCTTTGCCGTGGTAATACCGTTGCTGTCCCTGGTGGTGTTCGGCATTATGCTGATCAGCATTCCTTTATATAAGAAGGTGCAGGAACGGCTGGATAAGGTCCTTGGCATCACCAGGGAGAACCTGACCGGAGTCAGGGTGATCCGGGCCTTCCACCGGGAGACGGAGGAAGAAGCGCGTTTCGGCAGCAGCAACCGGGACTTGACGGCAATGCAGAACTTTGTGGGGCGGATTACGGCGTTTATGAATCCCGTTGCCTACATTATGATCAATGGGGCTTTGATGGTACTGCTGTATACCGGGGCCGTCCGGGTGGATGCCGGAATCCTGACCCAGGGCCAGGTTGTGGCCCTGGTCAATTATATGTCCCAGATTTTAGTGGAGCTGATTAAGCTGGCAAACCTGATTATTACGGTGACAAAGGCCGTGGCCTGCGGAAACCGGGTTCAGGGGATCTTTGAAATGGAAAACAGCCAGCAGGTAAGCGAAGCGGCATCGGCCGATCCGGTAAGCGAAGCGGCGGCAGCCGCCGGTGCGGTTCCCGTTGTGGAGTTTCGGAACGTTTCCCTGACCTACCGGAATGCCGGGGATAAATCATTGTCGGATATCAGTTTTTCGGTGAATCAGGGAGAAACAGTGGGAATCATCGGAGGAACCGGTTCCGGGAAAACCTCCCTGGTACATCTGATTCCACGCTTCTACGATGCCACGGAAGGACAGGTGCTGATCAACGGAAGGGATGTGAAAACCTATCCCGTTTCGGAACTGCGAAAACGGGTGGGAATCGTACTCCAGAAGGCTGTGCTGTTCCAGGGAACGATCCGGGAGAACCTCTTGTGGGGGAAAGAAGACGCTACGGAAGAGGAATTGACGGAAGCCCTTGATGTAGCCCAGGCTTCGGAGGTGGTAGCTGCCAAAGAGGACGGGATAGACGGCGGGGTATCCCAGGGTGGAAAGAATTTCTCCGGAGGACAGAAGCAGCGGCTCACCATTGCCCGGGCGCTGGTGCGGAATCCGGAAATACTGATTTTAGACGACAGCGCCTCCGCACTGGATTATGCCACCGACGCCCGGCTGCGCAGCGCCATCCGGGAAAGAAAAGGCAGTCCTGCGGTATTTATCGTATCCCAGAGAACCTCCTCAATCCGTCATGCGGATAAGATCATTGTGCTGGAGGACGGGGAAGTGGCCGGAATCGGAACGCATGAGGATTTGTTAAAAAATTGTCAAACCTACCGGGAGATCTACGAGTCCCAATATCAGGATAAGGCAGGGGAAGGAAAAGAATCCCGGGAGTTCGGAACGGAAGGGGAAGAAAATCATCGGACAGGAGGTGTATTAAATGGCGCAGCAGGCTGATCATAATCAGGCAGGAAAGAAGCAGTCCCAAACCCTGAAAAAGGTACTGCTTTATATAAAAAAATACTGGATGATCTTGATTTTGTCACTGTTGTTTGCGGTAGTGACGGTGTTTGCCACACTGTATGTTCCGGTGCTGACCGGTTATGCCATTGACAAGATCCTGGGGCCGGGAAACGTGGACTTTTCCGGGATTTTCAAAATCCTGTTTCAGATTGGAATGGTAATCGGGATTACGGGCCTGGCTCAATGGCTGATGAATGTCTGCAATAACAAGATCACTTACAGCGTTGTCCGGGATATCCGGAAAGATGCTTTTGCGAAGATACAGGCGCTTCCGCTGAAATATATTGACGGCCATTCCCATGGGGAGCTGGTGAGCCGTGTGGTGGCAGACGTGGATCAGTTTGCCGACGGGCTTTTGATGGGCTTTACACAGCTGTTTACCGGAGTATTGACCATAGTGGGAACGCTGGGCTTTATGTTAAGCATCCATGTGGGGATTACGCTGGTAGTTGTGCTGATTACCCCGGTTTCCCTGTTTGTGGCCAGCTTTATTGCAAAACGTACTTATACCATGTTTCAGCATCAATCGGTGACAAGAGGGGAACAGACAGCTTTTATCGACGAAATGATCGGAAACCAGAAGGTAGTGCAGGCATTTGGGCAGGAAAAGAGGATGCAGGAGCGATTTGATGAAATCAATGACCGCCTGACCCATTTTTCACTTCGGGCCACGTTTTTTTCCTCCATTACAAATCCGTCCACCCGGTTTATCAACGGGCTGGTCTATACCGGAGTAGGTGTTGTAGGGGGACTTGCCGCAATCCGGGGCGCGATTACGGTCGGACAGCTGTCCTGCTTTTTAAGCTATGCCAACCAATATACAAAACCCTTCAATGAAATTTCCGGTGTGGTAACGGAGCTGCAGAACGCCCTGGCCTGCGCCGGACGGGTACTGGACCTGATCGAAGAAGAGCCGCAGATTCCGGAGCCGGAAGACGCTGTAAGGTTAAGCCAGGTCAAAGGGGAAGTTACTGTTTCCCATGTGAATTTTTCCTATGTACCGGATCAAAAGTTAATTGAGGATTTCAATTTGCAAGTCCGGCCGGGACAGCGGGTCGCAATCGTTGGCCCCACCGGCTGTGGAAAGACGACCCTGATCAATCTGCTGATGCGGTTTTACGATGTGGATCAAGGGGCGATCTATGTAGAAGGAGAGGAAATCCGCCATATCACCCGCAAAAGCCTGCGGGAAAATTACGGGATGGTTTTACAGGAAACCTGGCTGAAGGCCGGGACCATCCGGGAGAATCTGATCATGGGAAAACCGGATGCCACAGAAGAGGAGCTGGTCAATGCGGCCAAAGCCGCAAAAGCCCACAGCTTTATCAAACGGCTGCCCAAAGGATACGATACGGTTATCGGGGAAGACGGCGGTAGCCTGTCCCAGGGACAGAAACAGCTTTTGTGTATTGCGAGGGTGATGCTTTGCCTTCCGCCTATGCTGATTCTGGATGAGGCCACCTCTTCCATTGATACCCGGACGGAAATGAAGATCCAGAATGCCTTTGCCGTGATGATGAAAGGGCGGACCAGCTTTATCGTGGCGCACCGTCTGTCTACGATTCAATCGGCGGATGTGATTTTATTTATGAAGGACGGAAAAGTGATGGAGCAGGGGACGCACGAAGAACTGCTGAAAAAAGACGGACTGTACGCACAGCTGTATAACAGCCAGTTTGCGGTATAACAGCGGCGAAAGAACGGAAAATAAGAACAAAAATAAAAAGGCATCATCAACGCAACTTCTTTGATGATGCCTTCTATACTATGCTGTCCATTGGACGATACCTCTTTCTTTCTGAATCGAATTCAAACAATTGCTTCCTCTGTTGTGCTTCATGAATATTCTTACCATTGAATCTCTCAAAATGTAATCCATATCTGAACGAAACCGGCTGGATTATCATTTTACTCTTTCATTCATCTTCAAGGCTTCACTTACAAAACAGATGCTCAAGAGCTACTTTCTTAGGTGTTCTACAACCGCTTTCTCGTCACGGCTTGTAAAATGATGTGTCTTAGGTTCCTGATGGTTAAAACTTACGCTTTCGGTGGACCGTACCTCCCTTTCTTAGATTATGGGGTAATTCATGCTCTTTCCTTTGGACTCTACCTCCTTTTCTTAGTTTGTTTGAAGTATCTCTCTTTGTTTTTGTTAAACTTATTATATCTGATAAAAACAAGAATGTCAAGCATTAATTTTAAATTTTTTAAAAAATAATTGAAATAAAAAATGAAATTGTATGAAATATATGAATTATTTGAATAATTTGAAATGATTATCGGAAATAAATGATTTTTTGAGATCTGCAATCAAATCTAAGGCGATGTATTTCTAATTGAAAAGGGGATGCAAGGGGGATTAAGGCAATAAGGGGTAGGAAACGGGAGAGAATTGTTAAGAAAATGTGTACTTTTTGTAAAGAAAAAGGAAAACAAAGTAGCAATGGGAACACAACGGGGACACAGAAGCCGCCGGGGCGGCCCAAAAGCCGGGACGGCGGTGTGCGGGCTCATGAGAAAAAACGGGAAAGCCCATGGGAAAAGCCGCAAATCCCGTGTTGTAAAGCAGGAGGTATCTGCGGCTTTTTCCGGATTTCCGGAGGCAGCGCGGCTTTCTGTAATGTTTGCAGGGAAGCTGCCGCAAGGAAGCTACTGTAAAGAAGCCTCATAAGCTGCCCGGCAGGCTTTGGCCAGCTGATCGCCGCAGGAGGTAGGCCGCCCGTTGCAGGAGATGCCGCCGATACGTTCCTCTACTTCGTCGATGGTCATGCCCTTAACCAGCTTGGGAATGGCCTGAAGGTTGCCGTTGCATCCTCCGGTAAAGATGACGTTTTTCACAATGTTGCCGTCCAGCTCTACATCAATGAGGGTGGAGCAGGTGCCGTGGGTCTTGTATTGATATCCCATTTTTATCGTCCTTTCTGTACTTAAAATATGTAGGGTGAAAGGGCTTCTGAAAAGCCCGGATCAATGGATTACAAACAGATTTTAGCACAAAAACGATGCAAAAAGAAGGATTTCATAAAAAATTCATAATTCGTTTCCGGGATTCGCTATTGTTTAAATACCTATAAAGTGGTACAATAATCGGTAAAGTCTATACGAATGGAAAAGAGGACAAGATAGGAGCGAATTTATGGGATTTATTGAAAAAATCTTTGGAACACATAGTGAGAGAGAATTAAAACTGGTGAATCCAATCGTAGATAAGATCGAAGCCCTGCGGCCGACCATGCAGGAAATGACCGATGAGCAGCTGCGGGAGAAGACCAAGGAATATAAGAAACGGCTGGAAGAGGGGGAAACCCTGGAACAGCTGATGCCGGAAGCATATGCAACGGTGCGGGAAGCGGCCAAACGTTCGATCGGTATGGAACATTACCGGGTACAGCTGATCGGCGGCGTGGTACTGCACCAGGGCCGAATTGCCGAGATGAAGACCGGGGAAGGAAAGACGCTGGTATCCACACTTCCGGCCTACCTGAATGCCCTGGAGGGAAAGGGCGTCCATATCGTGACGGTCAACGACTATCTGGCGAAGCGTGATGCGGAGTGGATGGGAAAGGTGCATGAATTCCTGGGCCTGACTGTCGGAGTGGTTTTGAACTCCATGGACAATGATGAGCGCCGGAAGGCTTATGCCTGTGATATTACCTATGTGACAAATAACGAACTGGGGTTCGATTACCTTCGTGACAATATGGTAATTTATAAGGAACAGCTGGTACAGCGGGAGCTTTACTATGCCATTATTGACGAGGTGGACTCGGTTTTGATTGACGAGGCCCGAACCCCTCTGATCATTTCCGGACAGAGCGGAAAATCCACCAAGCTCTATGAAGCCTGCGATATTCTGGCCCGGCAGATGGAACGGGGAGAAGCCAGCCAGGAATTTTCCAAGATGGATGCCCTGATGGGGGTAGAGATCGAGGAATCCGGGGATTTCATTGTCAATGAGAAGGACAAGGTAGTGAATCTGACCGCGGAAGGCGTCAAGAAGGTGGAGAATTTCTTCAAGATTGAGAACCTGGCAGACGCGGAGAACCTGGAGATCCAGCATAATATTATTCTGGCTCTGCGGGCCCATAACCTGATGTTCCGGGATCAGGACTACGTGGTGCAGGATGATAAGGTTATGATCGTAGATGAGTTTACCGGACGTATCATGCCCGGCAGACGGTATTCGGACGGGCTGCACCAGGCCATTGAAGCAAAAGAGCATGTGAAGGTGAAGCGGGAGAGCAAGACCCTGGCCAATATTACCTTCCAGAACTTTTTCAATAAATACACGAAGAAAGCCGGTATGACCGGAACTGCCCTGACGGAGGAAAAGGAATTCCGGGATATCTACGGCATGGACGTTATTGAGATTCCCACCAACCGTCCGGTGATGCGTGAGGATTTGCAGGATGCGGTCTATAAGACCAAGAAGGAAAAGCTTTGTGCGGTGATCCAGGAGATAATCAAGGCCCATGAAAAGGGACAGCCGGTGCTGGTCGGTACGATTACCATTGAGGCTTCCGAAGAGATCAGCGGGCTTTTAAAGCGGCAGGGGATTCCCCATAAGGTACTGAATGCCAAATTCCATGAGATGGAAGCGGAGATCGTAGCGGAAGCAGGTGTTCACGGAGCCGTAACCATTGCCACCAATATGGCGGGCCGTGGTACGGATATCAAGCTGGATGATGCGGCAAGAGAAGCCGGGGGGCTTAAAATCATCGGTACGGAGCGTCACGAATCCAGACGTATTGACAATCAGCTCCGGGGCCGAAGCGGGCGTCAGGGAGATCCGGGAGAATCCCAGTTCTATATTTCCCTGGAGGATGATTTGATGCGCCTGTTCGGATCGGAACGGCTGATGGGCATGTTTAACGCCCTTGGAGTGCCGGAAAATGAGCAGATCCAGCATAAGATGCTGACCAATGCCATTGAGAAGGCACAGACGAAAATCGAGAACAACAACTTTGGAATCCGTAAGAACCTGCTGGAATACGATCAGGTGATGAACGAGCAGCGTGAGATTATTTATAAGGAACGGCGGCAGGTGCTCAATGGCGAGAGTATGCGGGATGCCATTTACAAGATGATTACGGACCGGGTGGAAAATACCGTGGATACTTGTATTTCTGCGGATCAGTCCAGCGAGGAATGGGATCTGAACGAGCTGAACCAGCTGCTTTTGCCGATTATCCCCATAAAACCGATTACAAAGGATATGGTAAAGGACAGTAAGGCCAACGAACTGAAGCATAGTCTGAAGGAACAGGCCGTGAAGCTGTATGAACTGAAGGAGGCCGAATTCCCGGAGCCGGAAGCGCTGCGTGAGTTGGAGCGGGTAATTCTCCTTAAGGTGATTGACCGGAAATGGATGGATCACATTGACGATATGGACCAGCTGCGTCAGGGAATCGGGCTGCAGGCATACGGACAGCGGGACCCGCTGGTAGAATATAAGATGAGCGGGTTTGATATGTTTGACGGCATGATTGCCGGAATCCAGGAAGACACCGTCCGTCTGCTGCTTCATATTAAAATCGAGCAGAAAGTAGAACGGGAGCAGGTAGCCAAGGTGACGGGAACCAATCGTGACGATACTTCCGTACGGGGCCCGAAGCGCCGGGAAGCAGCCAAAATCTATCCCAACGATCCCTGTCCCTGCGGAAGCGGCAAGAAATTCAAACAGTGCTGCGGAAGGCGGTAGAGAAATCCGGAAATGTTACAACTGCGTGCAAAATCAGTTCATATATAATTAATATATTAAAAAGGGCCAGGTACTTGCAAAACCTGGCTTTTTTTGTAAAATAATAGTATAAGGATTGAAAGAGGTTACCTATATGGTATTTAGCAGTTTTACATTCGTATTTTATTTTCTGCCGGTATTTCTGGCGGTTTATTTTTTGGCTCCGAGGGCGTGGAAAAATGCGGTAATATTGGCGGCAAGCCTGATTTTTTATTACTATGGGGTACGGGAGCACCCCGCTTATGTACTGTTGATGCTGATTTCCATTCTCGTAAATTATCTGGCGGCCCGCTGCGTTGCAAGGAGCCGTGGAAAAGGAAGAAAGAAGGTATGGCTGGTACTGGGGCTTGCCTGGAACCTGGGCAGCCTGTTTGTATTTAAATATTTGGATTTTATCAGTGGGAATATAAACCGGATCCTGGGAAGGCTGGATGTGGAAACCAGGCTGCCCTTTGCGGAACTGGTGCTTCCCATCGGAATCAGTTTTTATACCTTTCAAATCAGCTCCTATCTGATTGATGTATACTGGGAACGGGTGAAGGCGGAACGTTCCCTTTTGACCCTGGGGACGTATTTGTGCATGTTTCCCCAGTTGATTGCGGGGCCGATTGTGACCTATAATCAGGTACAGGAACAGCTGAAAAGCCGGGAGCATTCCTTGCGGAACCTGGAAGAGGGCCTGAGGGAATTTACGATCGGGCTGGCTCTGAAGGTGCTGATTGCCAACCGGGTAGGAGGTGTGTGGAGCCAGGTAAATGCCATCGGCTTTGAAAGTATTTCCTGTCCCCTGGCCTGGCTTGGGATCGTGGCTTATACTTTTCAGATTTATTTTGACTTTTACGGGTATTCCCTGATGGCGAAGGGCCTGGGGCGGATTATGGGCTTTGAATTTCCGGACAATTTCCGGAATCCCTATTTATCCCGTTCCATGACGGAATTCTGGCGGCGCTGGCATATTACACTGGGAAGCTGGTTTCGGGAATATGTCTATATTCCTCTGGGCGGCAACCGGAAATGGGTGATTCGGAATTTATTTCTGGTTTGGATTTTAACAGGGTTATGGCATGGGGCCAGCTGGAATTTTGTACTGTGGGGATTTTCTATTTTCGTGATTATTTCCATTGAAAAGCTGGGATGGAAGAAGGTATTGGACCGGGTGCCCGTGCTGGGGCATCTTTATATGATCCTTCTGATTCCGCTGTCCTGGCTGATATTTGCCGTGGTGGATTTGCAGCAGCTTTGGATGTATCTAAGCCGCCTGTTCCCGTTTTTCGGACAGACCGGGGAAGCCGTGTTCTATGGGGATTTTCTGAAGTATGGGATCGCCTGTTTCTGGCCTTTGGCAGGGGGGCTGCTTTGCTGTACCGGGCTTCCCAGGAAATTTTATGAAGCCAAGAAGTATTCGTTTCCGGTAACCCTCGGGTTGGTGGTACTGTTTTGGATGTGCGTATATTGTATGTATTTGGGAATGGATGACCCGTTCCTATATTATCAATTCTAATGAGGAAAAACGATGAAAAAGAAGAAGAACAAAAGAAAATGTCCTTATACCGTATTGTTGGGGAGCAGCTTTATACTGGCGGCAGTTGTGTGGACAGCAAATGCACTTCCGGATGCTGGAGCCGGAATTGCCCTGCCGCCCTCCATGTCTACGGAGAGTGTCCAGGCATCCGCATATGCAGGGCCGGAGGGGAATTTCCAGGGGCCGGAAATGGCCCAGATGCCGGAGGAGGGGCAGGCTCCGGTTTCGAAAGAAGACCAGATGGCAGACCGGGTAATTAGGATTGTGGGTGACCGGGTAATGGGGCCGGACGAAGAACCCCGGAATCCGGACGGGAGCGGGACGGATCGCGCCGGCCAGGAACCGGGGACCCCGCAGCCGGAACAGTCACCGGCAGATCCTGCTGCAGACCCTGCCCCGGAGGCCGGAGAAGCAGGCGGAACAGAGGGAACGGCGGATGATAACCAGGAACCGGCTATGTATACGGCAGATGCATCCTATTTTGACGACGCACTGTTTATCGGGGATTCCCGAACCGTAGGCTTACGGGAATACGGGGGTCTGGGCAATGCGGAGATTGCGGCGGATACCGGAATGGATGTTTATCAGCTTTTTGAGAAGGAATTCAAGCTGGTTTCCGGGGAAAAGAAGCTGTTGGAAACACTTTTGAGCGAACGCCAGTTTGGGAAGATCTATCTGATGCTGGGAATCAATGAGCTGGGATACAATTTTGACAGCACCGTGGCTAAATTTAGTGAAGTGACGGCCCGGATTCAGGAACTGCAGCCGGGGGCATATGTGTTTATTCAGGCGAACCTGCGTGTTTCCAAGGAAAAGTCCGAGGATGGTTCGATTTATACCAATGAGAGCATTGACCGTTTCAACCAGGCGGTAGGCGCTTTGGCCGATAACCGAACCCGGTTCTACCTGGATGCCAACGAGATTTTTGACGACGGAGAAGGGAATCTGGGCGCCGATTATACGGCAGACAGTACCCATTTGCTGGGAAAATATTATCCTTCCTGGGTGGAATGGATCTTAGCCCACGCCAGGATGCGGCCGCAGTAAGGATGTGTTCCGGGAAAGACGGATCATCCAGTGGACAGCATAATAGAGGACTGCTGAAAAATGCAGCTGATATACGATTTATGGGTGCGGCACGAAGGTGCCCAGGCCATATTCTGTATATAGCGGCGATTTTTCGGCAGTCCTTTTTTGTGGTTTTTTGTATTACTGATGTTCTTTTCGGAAATTTCCCGGACTGATTCCTTCCCGCTCCTTAAATACACGGCTGAAATAGGATACATCGTAATATCCTACGGCATCCGCAATATCCTTCAGACTCAGATCCGTGGAAAGCAGCATTTCCTTGGCCTGCTTCATCCTAAGCTGAGTGACCAGCTTAGAGGGTGAGATTTTTTGGATCTTGGTGAACTGCGTGATCAAATATACCGGATGGTAGCCGTGGCTTCGGGAAAAGGCATTGACATCCACCTCTTTGGTAAAATTAGTAAGGATGTACCGATACAGCTGTTCCACGATGTCCGCTACCAGGCTATCGCCGGAAAAACGGTTGGAATTATTTAAGATCGTTTCGATCAGCTGGCTGCAGTCCTCGAAAAAGCCTTCGTAGGATTTGGCCCGGGCCGTGATTTGGGACAATTGGCTTAAGGCGGTTTCTTCTAATGCAGCGCCTTCTTCTTTTGGAAGCTGGAGACAGATTTCCGTCAGGCAGCGCCGGGTCAGAGCCGTGCATTCTGCCTGGCTGTAGCCCTGCTCCGTCCAGGTTTTTGCAAAAAAGCGATACTGCTTGACCAGCAGCTCCGGACGTTTGGCCTGGAATGCCTTATAGAGCATTTCCCGCTCCGACTGGGATAAGGTGTCAATAACGGAAACCGGATGTTCGGCAGTAACGGTAAGGAGCTGGCTTTTTCCAAATTGAATGGATTTCTGAAGATATTTCATGGCATACAGCAGGGTATCCCGAAGGCCGGGAATATCTTCTGTTTTGGGAAGGCAGGTTAGGGTTACGGGAAGTTTGCTGTCTTTCGTCTGCTGCTGCAGAAGCTGATAGAGGGCTGCGGGCGGCAGCTTTCCTTCCGCCGAGGACAGGAGAATCTTTGTGTTTGGGGAATAGCCGTTTAAAATCCAGATATGGCCCTTGCTTTCCGGAAAATTCCGGGTAATCAGTTCCAGGGTTTTTGTCTTGCTGATGTGGTTCCGGTAGGAGTCCGATTCCGCCGGGAGCTTTTCCAGCAAAGGGCCCAGGGTGTACAAAAAGATACGGAGACACATTCCCTCCGTATGGGGAAGGTTGGTATGGGGATGGAACTGCTGAAACAGTAAATCCTGAAAATACCGTCGGTATTTGTCGTACCGCCGGGAGAGGACCTTTTCACAGACCGAGGATAAGGCTTCCTTCAGCTCGCGGATGCTGGGGGATTTCAGTAAATAATGATGTACGCCCAAGGTCAGTGCCGACTGGGCATATTCAAATTCCGCATAGCCGCTTAGGATGATATATTCTGCCGGATGGCCCTGGGCTTTCATGGCTTCTACCAGCGCAAGCCCGGACATGACCGGCATCTGGACATCAGTCATGACAATATCCGGGCGGGAATGGGCCAAATCGTCCAGGGCTTCCCGGCCGTTGGAATAGGTTCCGGTAATGGAAAGGGGCAGTTCGATGCGGCGGACTAACATGACGATTCCCTGGAGGATCGCCGGCTCGTCTTCCACAATAATCAGATTTAAGGGTTCCATTTGTCGCTTCCTCCTTTCGGGCCGGGTGGATCGGTGGGCCCGGAGCTTAATCCGCCGGGCCGGCTGTCCATAACAATGGGGCAGGTGATTTCCACAAATCCGCCGGAGAGCCTGCTTGTGCCCACTCTAAGGGTTACTTGTTTGGAAAAACTGATAAAGAGCCGGGCGTAGGTATTGATTAAACCGATTCCGGTAATTTCGCTGACAAATTTCGCGTTGGGGTGTTCAATGGACTGCTGTACAAACCCAATGTCCTTCTGCACCCGTTCTTCCTCTTCCGGAGAAAATCCGTTTCCGTTATCTTCAATTAACAGGGTCCAGGTATCTTTGGCTTGCTTCAGAGAAAAAAGAATACGGTATTTTTCGGCGCCGCAGTTTTTAAAACCGTGGGTGAAGCAGTTTTCAATCAGGGGCTGCAGGATAAATTTGGGAACCGGCAGGGTTTTCACAGATTCTTCGATATCCAGCTCGTATTCCAGCTTATCAAGGTAACGGTATTTCATCAGCAGCAAATAGTTGTTCATGTATTCTAATTCCCGGGATAAGGGGACCTGGTCGTTTTTCAGATCCACACAGTACCCCATCATGTGGGTCAGACAGGAGCACATGTCAAGAATTTCCGGAACCTCGTGTTCCTCGCCCTTTAAGCCGATGAGATACAGGGTGTTATACAGGAAGTGGGGGCTGACCTGGGCCTGCAGGGCCCGGTAAGAAACCTGCAGCTCCCGTATTTTCTGCTGAAGCAGCTGGTCGTTCTGGCGTTTGATCCGGGCGACCATTTCTGCAAATACATGATTGAAAAGCTCGATTTCGTCTGCGTGTTCCGAAAGCTCCGGGCCGGGCCGGATGTTGTCCAGCTCCAGGTGTTCTATTTTATGGCGCAGGTTCCGGACCGGCTTATAAATCTGCTTGGAAATCAGCAGGATGAAAAACAGCATGGACAGCAAAAGGAGAATGCTTTGGGCAATCAGAAGCTTTAATTCCCCCCAAACCCGCTGGGTATAATAGCTTTCCGGCAGCAAGGTGTAAATGTCGAAGCCATGGCCTGGAACAGAAGTATGGTATACCAGGTAAGAGCCCTGTTCCAGGGAAACCGTAGTGACTGCCTGGCCCGGTTCCTTCTGGCGCAGGGCGGGAAGCAGAATGTCCGGATCGGAAAACTGCGGATCGGAAAGGTAGAACCATTCTTCTCCATGGGCCACAAGGGAAACCATTTGGAAGGTTTCCGAGGAGCTGCAGAAAATATCGTCCAGGTCGGAAGCCGGTTTCTGGTATTCCACATATCCCAGGACCCTATACTCGTCGGAAATTTTCCGGGCATAAGAAAACATGGGCGTATCGGTCCGGCCGTAGGAATCCGCTTCGGATTTGGATATTAATTTGTAAGGGGTCTTTCCCTGAAACTGGTCCAGCCTGGACAGCTCCTGCATTTCATTCCTGCATAAAAGAAGGGAAGGATAAACATCCAGCAAGACATAATCCCCCTTTGCAGAAAGAATGGAAATACTGCTTTTTACAAGATTGGGGCCCGCCATCTGCTGCATCATATTCATCAATTGGCGCCGCTTTGCCTGGGCGCTTTCAAAATAATTATTAGAGCCATGGTAGGTATTGGCGCTTCTTAAAATATCTCCGGTCAGATCCGAAACGGCCAGATTTAATGTCAGCCTGGACATGTCGTCAAATATTAGCTGAAACTGACTGGTGTTAGTGTTGGCGTACTGTACCAAGACATCCTCGGCAGCATTCCGGATTGCGGCGATGGTGGTTCGGTATCGGATTCCCGTGAAGATTGCTACAACAAAGAGCAGGAACAGACAATTGGTGACCACCATTTTCCGCCAAAAGTATTTTTTCAGTCTGGGTCTTATCATGATTCTCTCTCCTGTAAAAGATGAAAAAAGTATAGCATAGGCGGCCTGAAATTGCTACTTTAAATTTTTGCCAGGATCGTATACCAATTGCATAAAGGGAGACAATATATTAAAAATGTACATGGGTAGAATTAAAAATATCCATTTCATTTCCTGTTACAAAACTGTACAATATATACAAATGAAAGCGGTGATTTTATCAGTAAAGTAGTCACTTTTTCATGGAGAAGACCAGTGTATGACAGGCAGTTGGAAAGGAGAAAAGTATGAAAAAGAAAAGCGTTATGAAAATCATTGCGGCTCTGGCCATCGGTGCAATGCTTACGGGCAGTCTGGCTGGATGCGGCGGCAAGGAAGAAGGCAGCCAGGGGAATGCGGGAAATGAGAAGCAGAGCGGCAGCGAAGCAGGCGGGGAAAACAAGGACGCCAACGGCGGAGCAGAGAATAAAGACGACGGCAAAGCTCAGAATGAGGCAGGCGGCTCCAAAGACATCTACAGTATGACAAAGGAAGATCTGGAGGGCAGGAAGCTCACCATCACCTCTGCGGAAGACTGGTGGCATCCCCCCTATCAGACGCTGGTGGATAAGTATATGGAAGAATTCGGGGTTGAGATCGAGGTCAACATCCTTCCGGCCGATACCGCTTCCGAAGTGATCAAATCCCAGTTTTCCACCGGAGAACTGGCAGATATTACGATGAATTCCGCTTCACCCATGGAATTGACTTATATGAGGGCCAGCGAGATGCTGGCGGATATGTCAGAAGAGCCCTGGGTGCAAAGCTTAAGCGATACCAGCGGATTTGAATACAGTGACGGAAAGCTGTATGGGCTTCCTTTGGCTTCCCAGGATTATTGGGGCTTCTGTGCCAACAAAAAAGTTCTTGGAGACTGCGGGCTGGAAGTCCCCACTTCCAAGGAAGAACTGATTCACTGCTTTGAAGTATTGAAGGAAAAAGGCTATATTCCCTTCTACAGCGGGGCAGGGGATGCCTGGATGTGCGGAAATATTACTTCCTCCGGCGTACATGCGGATCTTCAGAAGGACGAAGATTTGATTACAAAATTCAATACGAACCAGACCAATTATGAAGCCAGTGAAAGCTTTAAGGCCATGCTTGCGGATATCGGGGACTGGGCGGAAAAAGGCTATTTCGGCGACAATTTCATGTCCCATACCTGGGACGGTATGATGGATGCGGTGGCAAGCGATGAGTGCGGGTTCAACATCGGGCTTACCTCCTGGATGACGACCATGGATACCACTTACGGGGAAGGGACTTCAGATAAACTGGAGCTGATTCCCTACTTCATCGGAGAAAATGATACGATTTACATGTCGACCTGCTGCGAATTATATGCAAGCAAAGACAGTGCAAATCTGGATTTGGCGAAGCATTTCTTCAATTGGTGTGCCCAGCCGGAAAACCTGCAGATCTTCTACGACGGGCTTGGTTCCTCTTCCATTTTCAAAGATGTGGTGAGCAATACCATCTGTGACTCCTCCAAGAATCTGATGGAAAAGCTTTCTGACGGAACTTATGGCGTACATGTCGCTCATAATGCAGTGATTCAGGGGCAGGATTGGGATACCTTCATTTCTCTGATGCAGGAAGTATATATGGGAGAGCTGACCCCCGAAGAATTCTGTCAGCAGTATGACGGATTCCGGAATGAAATCTGCAAAGCCCTGGGAATGGAAGGATTCTAAACAGGGAAGCAGTGCGGGAGCAATGGATATGAGGCATGTACAAAAGGGCATGCCTCATATTTTATCGCAGGATGAAACAGATGGGAGGCGCGAGATGACAAAAAAGAAAATGTATCCTAGATATTTTCTGATCGCTACGATTCTGGTATATCTGATTTTTTTTATCGTACCGGGAATTCTGGGAGTGGTATATTCTTTTACTGATAAAACAATTTATTCCGGTTCTGAAATCCATTTTACAGGATTGGATAATTACATACAGCTGATCAAACAGAACCGGTTTGTGACCGGGATGAAAAATACGTTTTCCTTTACAATTATTACTACCATTGTAAAAAACGTAGTGGGCTTCGGGCTGGCACTGGCCTTAAACCAGAAGCTGAAGACGAAAAAGTATCTTCGGGCGATTTATTACCTGCCTGTGATTTTAAGCACGCTGATCGTTGCCCAGATTTTCCGGGCCATGCTGCTGCCGGACAAGGGCCTGATTAGCCAGTTCCTCGGTATTTTTTCCGCAAACCTGGCGCATTTTGACTGGCTGGGCACCAAGTCCACCGCCATGTACATGGTGATGCTGGTGGATATCTGGAAAGGGGCAGGCTACTGCATGGTCATTTATCTGGCGGGGCTTCAGGCCGTTCCCACGGATTGCTACGAAGCGGCCTATATTGACGGGGCAAACGGCTGGCAGGTATTTTGGAAAATTACGCTGCCCTTGATGATCGGTTCCGTAAGCATAAACGTCCTTTTATGCATGATCGGCGGGCTGAAGGTCTTTGATTTGATCCTTGCACTGACGAAGGGAGGCCCGGGTATGGCTACCCAAGTGCTTAATACCACGATTTTCTCCTATTTCGGAAGCGGGGCGCTGTCCACCGGATGTGCGGCCAATGTAATGCTGACGATTTTTGTGGTGCTTTGCTTTGTGCTGATGAAAAAGCTCTTTGGAAAATGGGAGGAGAAGACGCTATGAAAAAGAAAAAAATAAAAATAGGCGTATTTGAAGCAGTATTATGGATTCTTAGTTTTATTATATTAATTCCTCTTATTTTAATTATTATAAATTCCGTGAAAACACCTGCGGAAACAAATGTATTAACACTGGCGCTGCCCCAGACCTGGGAGTTCGGAAATTTTGCCCGGATTTTTCAGGAAACCAATCTGATCCGTTCTTTTTTTAACAGCGCACTGGTGACGGTGGTCAGTATCGGGCTGTCCGTCTTTCTGGGGACGATTGCAGGCTATGTCTTAAGCCGGAATGCGGATTTCTGGAATAAAAAGATTTACGCCTTTTTCCTGGCGGGGATGATCATTCCGCTGCAGATGATCGCCCTGGTGCAGGTATTGCAGGCCATCCGGATGCTGGATAATTACGTCGGCCTGATTCTGGTGTATACGGCCATGTTTATCCCCCAGTCCGTCTTTCTGGTATCGGGATTTGTCAATTCGGTGCCCAAGGATATGGACGAAGCCGGGATCGTGGACGGATGCTCCCCCTGGCAGCTGTTTGTACGGATTATGCTGCCCCTGCTGAAGCCGATTATCGTGACCTTGTTTATTACCCAGTTCGTGTTTGTGTGGAATGATTTCCAGATGCCCCTGTACCTGATCAAAAGCTCCGAGAACTGGACGATTGTTCTGGGAGTATATAATTTTATGGGGCAGTTCAGCAGTGAATGGAACATGGTGTGCGCGTATATCCTGGTTTGTACCCTGCCGGCAGTCCTGGTGTATATCCTGGGGCAGAAATATATTATTGACGGTATGGTTGCAGGAGCAGTAAAGGGGTAGGGGATGAAGGAAAATATGTCGAAAGAAACAGCAAAAATCATGAAAAAAATCCGGTTTGGAGTGGATTATTATCCGGAGCATTGGCCAAGGGAACGGTGGGAAACGGATGGAAGGCTGATGGAGGAGCTGGGGATTTCCGTGGTGCGGATGGCAGAGTTCGCCTGGCATAAAATGGAGCCCCGGGAGGGAGAATATAAGTTCGAATGGCTGGACGAGGCAGTACGGGTGATGGGAGCCCACGGAATTTATACGGTTTTGGGAACCCCTACCGCGGCTCCTCCGGCCTGGATGATCGAAAAGCATCCGCAGATTCTGCCGGTAGATTCCCAGGGGCAGCAAAAAGGCTTCGGGGGCCGTCATCATGACTGCCAGAGCAATGAAATATATAGAACATATATTCGAAATCTGGTTACGGCTTTGGCAGAGCATTTTAAGGAAAATCCCTTCGTGATCGGCTGGCAGATTGACAATGAGCTGGGGAACAGCCATGAGGATTTGTGTATGTGCAGCAGCTGCCGGGATCATTTTGCACAATGGCTGCAGAAGAAATACGGGACCATAGAAGCTTTGAACGAAGCCTGGGGGACGGTATTCTGGAGCCAGACCTATGATCATTTCGGGCAGGTTCCCGCGCCCCGCCAGACGCCCACGGCCCATAATCCTTCCCTGCTTTTAAACTGGAAACGGTTTTGCTCCGACCTGGTAGTGGATTTTCACAAAATGCAGGCAGAGATTATCAAAAAAATTGCCCCGCATCAGAAGGTAACCCACAATCTCATGGGCTTCTATGATAAAACCGATTATTTCAAAATGTCAGAGGATCTGGATTTTGCGTCGAACGACCAGTATCCCACCGGATACTATTTTGACCCGCCGGGACAGAGTCCGGCAGAAGTGGCTGCCTGCATGGATTTTATCCGCAGCGTGAAACGGAAAAATTTCTGGATGATGGAACTGGAATCCGGCCCTACCGGGGGGAGTATCATCGGTCAGAATCCAAGGCCCGGCCAGAACCGTCTGTGGACGGCCCAGTGTGTGGCCCACGGCGCCGATGCAATCGTGTATTTCCGGTGGCGGACCTGCCTGTTCGGCTCCGAGCAGTTCTGGCATGGGATCCTGCCCCATCAGGGCGTTCCGAAGCGGAGGTATTATGAGATCCGGGAAACCATCCGCCAGCTGTCCCCGGTGATGGAGGATTTAAACGGGATTGTCACAAAAGGGGAAGCGGCCATTTTATTTTCCTATGAGGAGGACTGGGCTATTCAGCTGCAGCCCCAGCATCCGGAATTGACGTATAGCGGAACGCTTTTAAAATATTATAAACAACTGTATCAGCGGCATCTTCCGGTGGATTTCCTGCCTCCGGAAGGGGATTTTTCGGAATACCCGGTTCTGATTGCGCCCCTGCTGTATCTGATGAACCGGAAGCTGGAGCGGAAGCTTACGGATTATGTAAAAGGGGGCGGCACCCTGGTACTGACCATGCGGACCGGGGTTATGGATATGGAAAATGTATGCATGAGCCGGCTTCCGCTGCCGGGAGCCTTAGGAGCCATTGCCGGGGTGGAAGTGGAAGAATATGATTGCCTTTTGGGTTCCCAGGTATCGGTTGCCTATGGGGGACAGAAGGGGACGGCCGGGAAATGGTGTGACATTTTAGCGCCGTTAACGGCGGAAACGCTGGTAACCTATGATTCGGATTACTACAAAGGGAAAGGGGCGGTTACCGTCAATCGTTGTGAAGCGGGGCTGGTCTATTATGTAGGAACGGATTTGGACGAAGGGGCGATGGAATGGTTGTTTGACCGGATTTTCCCGGACACGGCCGGCAGCAGGCCGGGAAATCCTGCAGTGGAACAAACCGTGAGGAAGGGAGCCTTCAAGGATTATTTGTTTCTGCTGAATCATTCTGCAAAACCTCAAAAGGCGGCGGTTTCCGGCAGCTGGGGCGGAGAGGAAATTCAGCTGGAGCCCTTTGAAGTCCGTATTTTAGAAAAGGAGCGGAGCTGATATGGAATCACGTTTACAGCAGAATCTTACGGGCAGTTGGGAAAATTATATTTTTCCCTTCTTCTGGCAGTGCGGGGGCAGCCAGGAGGACATTGTCCTGGAATTGGAAAAAATCCACGCTTGCGGAATCCGGGCGGTCTGTGTGGAATCCCGGCCTCATCCGGATTACTGCGGCCCCCGCTGGTGGAGTGACATGGATATTATTATGGATTTCGCAGAAAAACACGATATGAAAGTGTGGCTGTTAGATGACGACCGTTTTCCCACCGGACATGCCAATAAAGCTTTTTCCGCCGGAGATCATCCCTTGTCGGTGCGGTTTTTGACGGTACATAACACGGATGTCCAAGGGCCGGTAAAACCGGGCTATATGCTGGTGAAAAGCCTGCTGGGCGGATATGGGGCGCAGAAGGAAGATCCGTGGTCCAGAGATGACAAGCTGGTGGGAGTGGTGGCCGTCCGCCGGAGGGCTGCAAGGGACGCATCATTGGATCTGGAAAGTGCGGTGGATGTAACGGAATTTGTCCGGGACGGCTGGCTGTGCTGGGAGGTGCCGGAGGGGTTGTGGCGGATTCTGGTATTTTATACCACGAGGAAGGGAAACGGGAAGCTGGATTATTTTAATATTGTAGATTCGGCTTCCGTAAAAGTCCTGCTGGACCGGGTATATGAGCCCCATTTTGCCCGCTATAAGGAAGCGTTCGGCAAGACTTTTCTGGGATTCTTTTCCGATGAGCCGGAGTTTTCCAATCTGCCCGGCTATCGGTTCCGGGCCCGGCTGGGGGAGGATATGCCCTTCCTTCCCTGGAGCGGGGAGCTAAGGCAACGGCTGGAAACATGCTGGGGCAGGGATTTTTTAAAGAATTTGGGAGCCTTGTGGTATGAGTGCGGCGAAAAGACGCCCCATATCCGGTATGAATATATGGATGCGGCTACCAAACAGCTGGCGGCGGCGTTTTCCTGCCAGATCCGGGACTGGTGTGAGGCCCATGGCGTCAGCCACATCGGCCATATTGTGGAGGATGATAATTCCCATGGGCGGCTGGGCTGCAGCACTGGCCATTATTTCCGAAGCATCGGCGGCATGCATATGGCCGGCGTGGACGTTGTGACCCAGCAGATTATGCCGGGAATGGATCAGGAGGAGCATCAATGGGTATCCTCCTCCCGGGACGGGGAATTTTTCCATTACGGGCTGGCCAAGCTGGGCAGCTCCCTGGCCCATGTGGATTCCCGGAAACAGGGAAACTCCATGTGTGAGATTTTCGGGGCCTTTGGCTGGCAGGAAGGCATCGGACTGATGAAATGGCTGACGGACCATATGATCAGCCGGGGAATCAACCATTTTACGCCCCATGCCTTTTCCCTGAAGCCCTATCCGGACCCGGACTGCCCGCCTCATTTCTACGCCCATGGAAACCAGCCTCAGTACCGGCATTTTGATTGCCTGATGAATTATATGAACCGGCTGTCCCATTTGTTTGCGGGCGGAACTTACCCGGCCCGGATTGCCGTACTGTACCATGCGGATGCCGAGTGGGCCGGGGAAGCCATGCTGTATCAAAAGCCCTTACGGGTATTGCAGCAAAACCAGCTGGACTGTGACGTGATTCCGGCGGATTTGCTGAAGGAAGACAACGAGTACGGAGCGGTGTTTGAAAAAGGCATCCGGGTGGCCGGGCAGCATTACCGGATCCTGTTAATTCCGGGGTGTGAATATCTTCCCCTGGATGCGGCAAAATTTCTAATTGAAGAAAAAGAACAAATGTTCTGTTTGTTCGTGGGAAGAAGGCCCAAAGGAATCTGTGAGCAGACAAAGGAAGAAGGGGCTTTGATCGGGGAGCTTGGGAAAATAGAGGTAGTTCCTTTAGAAGGGCTGGCCAAACGGGTGAAGGAGCTGCATCGCCCCTTTGTCAAAACAGCCGGGAACCTGCCGAAGCTGTGTACCTACCCCTATTTGGGCAAAGACGGAAACAAATATTTGTTCTGCTTTAACGAAGAGCTTGAAAAAACCCTGGATTGCCCGATGGAAATTGCCTGTGGAACCGGGGAAGAGGAACTTTTGTATTACGATGCGGTACATAACCGATGCAGCCGGATGGAGTGTGTCCGGGAAAAAGGTTTCCTTCGGACAGAACTTGTTCTGGAGCCGGGGGAAGCGGCAGTGCTGGTAATCCGGAAAAAGGATGGGAAGAGGTTTCCGAAGTATCAGCCGTTCAGTACATGGTCAAAGACATGGGAAAAAGCGGGAGCGGCGGGAATTTCTAATCTGCCGGAACCGCCGGTTCTGGAGGGGCCGTGGACAATCCGATGCCAAGAAGTGGGGAAGGAAACGTGGCAGGAATTGGAAATTGTTGAAAGGGGTCTTGCGTTTCCCGATGTGACAGCCTGGGTGATCAAGGAAGGGTTTTGCGGTACCCTGGCCTATGAAACGGCTTTTTCGGTTTCAAAGGAGCAGGCCGGGCCTTATATCCTGCGGATATCCGGCGCCGTGGACTGCGGGGACGTTTTTGTGAACGGCGTCTGTACGGACCGGGTAATCGGAAGCCCCATGTATGCGGATGTGAATCTGTCTGCGGGGGAAAATATCCTCCGTCTGGAACTGCCCTTAACCCCGGTCTGGAAGGACGGGGATCCCTGGTCGGCTTTGACGGTGCTGCCCCGGCTGGGATTGGACAAAAAGCCGCTGCTGTTCCCCCGAAACGTTTGACTTGAAAGGGTAGAGAGGTGCGTGTATGGAACAAAAGCTTTGGTATGACACTCCGGCGAAAAAATTTTCGGAAGCCCTTCCCATTGGGAACGGGACGCTGGGCGCCATGGTATACGGAGACTTTCCCGATTTTCATTATTCCCTGAATGCGGACACCCTCTGGTCCGGCTGTCCGGGCCGGAAAGTGCCGGTGCGGGTGCAGCCGGAAGAACGACAGAAAGTAAAAGACTTTATAAAAGAGAGAAAGTATAAAAAGGCGGAACAGATCGTACAGGAATATATGGTGGGGGAGCAGTACAACGAATCCTATTTGGGCGCGGGCTTTCTGCACCTGGAGTTCTTGGAGGAATGCTGGGAATATTCCCTGACCCGGGAACTGCGTCTGGACACGGCCTGTGCAAAAACAGAAATTGAAACGGGGCAGGGAAGGATTCGAATCGAAAGCTTTGCCTCCGGGCCGGAGGAGGTATTGGTAACCCATGTAACAGGGGAGGTTCCGGTTTCGGCAGTACTTCGGGCAGACAGTCTGCTCCGATTTTCCTGCCGGGCGAGGGAAGGGGAATTGGAGCTTCGGGGAGAAGCGCCCTCCCATGTGGAGCCGAATTACGTGGAAAGCGAAACACCTGTCTGCTATGGGGGCGGGATGAAGTTCTCGATTCTCACCCGGGTGGCTTGCGATGGAAAAACGGAAGCGGGGGAGGAGCAGATCCGAATCAGGGAGGCCCGGGAAATCATCCTGTATACCACGATTACCACCGGATTTCGGGGCTATGATAAGCCGCTGGAAGAAAATCGCCGGGTGCTGCGGGCAGAGGGGGATCGAAGGCTTCAAAAGGCAATGGGATTTGAGTATCCCAGGCTGAAGGAACGGCAGGAACAGGCCCACCGGAGCCTTTTTGACCGGGTTTCCCTGGACTTGCAGGGAGGAGAGGAGAACTATTGGTATGAACTGTTGTTCGATTATGGCCGCTATCTCATGATCGCATCCTCCCAGCCGGGAGGCTCCTTTGGACAGCCTGCCAATCTTCAGGGAATTTGGTGCGAGGACGTGCGCTCCGTTTGGAGCAGTAATTTTACCGTAAATATCAATACGGAAATGAATTACTGGCTGACGGGGCCCTGCGCGTTAAGCGAATGCGACGGGCCGTTGATTCGGATGATCGGGGAAGCTGCCGCGGCGGGACGGGAAACGGCCCGGGAAACCTGCGGCCGGAGAGGGTTTGCAATTTGCCATAATGTGGATTTATGGCGGCATACGGCCCCGGTGGACGGAGAAGCAAAGTGGGCTTACTGGCCTATGGGCGGAGTCTGGCTGACGACACATTTGTATCAGCATTACTTATATACCAATGACCGGGATTTTTTGAGGGAGCAGGCGTATCCGGTGATGGAGGAGTGTGCCCGGTTTTGTATGGATTCCCTGTATGAGGAGAACGGGATTTGGTACACGGCGCCCAATACCTCTCCGGAAAATACCTTTCTCGGGGAAGGAGGGCAAAGCTGCTGTATCAGCCGTTCCGTAACGATGGACCATGCGCTGATCCGGGAAGTGCTGTCCGATACGCTGGCAGCCGGAAACATCCTGGGAAAAGAGCCGGAGTTTCTGCAGCAGGTGGAAACGGCCCTTTCCCGTTTGCCCCAATACCGGACGGGTGTGTTTGGGCAGCTATTGGAATGGGGAGAGGACTTTCCGGAGGAGGATGTAAACCATCGCCATTTTGCCCATCTGGTGGGATTCCATCCCTTTCATCAGATTGATTTCGAAACCCGCCCTCAGCTGCTTTCTGCCGTGGAACGGGTGCTGGAGCGGCGGACGAAGGGCATGGAAATAAAAATCGGATGGACCGAAGCCTGGCTTACGAATTTCCGTGCCAGATTAAGGGACGGAGAGGGGGCAAAGGCACATCTGGATTCCTTCCTTAGGCACTGTACCTATCCGAATCTGCTGGGGCTTCATCCGCCTCTGGGCGCGTCCCCGGGGGAACGGGAAATTTTTCAGATCGACGGGAATTTCGGAGCAGCGGCAGGAATCGTAGAGATGCTGCTTCAGGCAAAACCCGGTTATGTTTGCCTGCTTCCGGCGCTGCCAAAAGCTTGGGATGCCGGTGCAATCAAAGGGCTTGTACTTCCCGGGGGCCATAGGGCAGACATAAGCTGGAAGGGCGGAAGGCTGACGGAAGCGGCCTTATCCGGAGGAAGTGACGATGCGCTGCTTCTTGTTTCTCCAGGGCCTTTTTCCCTTTTGGAACCAGGAGGGAATCTCCGGGCAGCAGTAGGAGAAGGGATACCTTGGAAAAGCGGGAAAGCCCGAAGAAATCAGGAAATCCGGCAAAATACGATGGAATATAAAATAAATTTAATAATAAAAAAGAATTCTATTTATAAAATTTACGGACATTCAGAAACAAAAGGAGGAGAAGAACAATGATCGGGATGGAAGATCCGGAAATCCAAAAATACAAGACGCCTTACCGTTATGGCCGCCCCGTCCTTCACGGTTCCGGAGAACAAGGGGCCTTTGACGAAAAATCCGTGGATATCCCCTTTGTATTTTGGCATAAAGGCGCATATTATATGGTTTACTCCGGCTTTGACGGAATCGGCTATCAGTCCGCCCTTGCCAGGAGCGATGATTTGCTGCACTGGGAATTTTATACCATGCTGCTGACGCGGGATCTCAAAAGCAGCCGGTGGGACAGAAACGGCGGCGCGGTAACCTGGATGATCAAGGAATCCGACTGCTTATGGGATTGCCCAAAGCTTCGGAAAATCCAGGGGAAATATTGGCTGGTGTATCATTCCTATCCGCAAAAGGGCTATGAGGAAGGGGCGGCGGAGCTGGGGATGGCCTGGTGTGAGGACGAATCCCTGCGGGACTGGCATTTTCTTCCGGAGCCTGTTTTTTCCTGGAAAGAGGGGGAAGACTGGGAGGCCGGAGGGCTTTACAAGGCGTGTATCATTGCCCACCAGGGGAAATGGCACCTGTTTTATAATGCAAAGACCCGGGGAACCCATTGGATAGAGCAGACGGGAACGGCGGTTTCCGAGGATCTGCTCCACTGGACCCGCAGCCCGGAAAATCCTGTGCTGAAGGTGGATGCAGGCCGCTGGGACCAGACCTTTGTGTCCGACCCGTATGTGGTTTCGGATGGTGAAAAATGGCTGTGCTTTTATTACGGGATCGGCGCTTCGGATCCGGAAGACGGCCTGTACCATGGGCAGGAGGGTCTGGCGGTTTCCCGGGATTTGGTACACTGGGAAAAGACGGAGGAGCCGATAATCAAGCATGGCCCTCCGGGCGCCTATGACAATCACCATGCCCACAAGCCTGCCCTGGTGTATGACAAGGGAGTGTTGTATCATTTTTACTGCGGGACCTGTCAGGCATCTTCGGAATATGCCACGGGATTATTCGGGGAATACCGGACGATCTGTGTGGCGGCAAGCCGCCCCTTTGTGTAAGTGTTTTGTGTAACAGGAAGAATTCGGGCAAGCCCGGCAGCATGGAAAGAAGGCAGGGAAATGAAAAAAACAGAATTTCAGAAAGCAAAAGCAATTTGGGCCCGGGGGCGGGGGTTCGAGAAAAACTGCGAACTGGTGTTTGTAGTGTCGGTTCCGGCAGCGGAAGCAGACAGAATTCTTCTGGCCACCTCCGGGATTTACCGATTGTGGATCAACGGGGAATTCCGGGGCGCCGGGCCTGCAAGGACGGCCCACGGGTTTTTCCGGGTCGATGAATATGAACTGGATTCCCGGGAGGGGGAAACCGTTGTGGCAGTGGAGGTATTGGGCTATTGTGTAAACAGCTACGATACCTTATGCCAAAGGTCTTTTTTGACGGCAGAGATCCGGGGAGAAACGGGCGTGTCAGCCTATACCGGGGACGGGCGCTTTCGGATCTATGATTTCCGGCAGCGGGTACAGAAAGTACAAAGGTACAGCTTCCAGCGGGCATTTATTGATGTTTACCGCCTGAAAAAGGATCGGGGCATATTTGACGCCGAAGGAAAGAAACGAGGGGACAAGGAGTTGGAACCCTTTGCGGAACGAGCCGAGACAGAACCGGAACTTTTTCAGGAACAAGCCGAGAAGGAACCGGAACTTTTTCAGGAACGAGTAAAGGAGGAGCCGGAATTTTTTGCGGAAAGTCCAAAGGAGCCGGTCTATATTGCCCGGGAAGTCCGCTATCCGCAATTTGAGGTCTTGCAGGCGGAAGCCCTGGTTTCGGAAGGCAGGGCAAGCTTTGGGAAGGAAACCGGCCAGGTGATTCCGGAGCAGGCATATTTCCAAATCAGTGATAAGCTCCTGGGTTTTCCTTACGAGGAAGAAGAAGCCCATATTTCCGAAGAGGCCCAGCGGATTGTCTTTCAACCACGGACAAAATCAGGGCCAATGGCGTTTCCAAAGCACCTGGAAACGGAATACGTGCTGTACCGCTTTCCCTATAATGCCACAGGCTTTTACCGGATTGCGGTTACGGCAAAAACGGCCGGCCGGGTTTTCGTCCAGTTCGATGAAATTCTGACCGGGGAAGACATTGATTTTCTACGGATGTACAGCTGCAACTGCTTTGTATACGATCTGGAGCCGGGGCGCTATCAGCTGATGAGCTTTGGGCCGTACACGATGAAATATATCAAAATTACGGTGAAAGGGGCCTGTACGCTGGAAAAGGTGGAGCTGGTGGAGTACAAGCATCCCAGGCCGATTCGTCAGGTGTGTCTGCCTGGGGAGGACACAAAACTGCAGCTGATTTATGAGGCGGCGTTGGAAAGCTTCCGGGCAAATGCAGTGGATGTGTTTACGGACTGTCCTTCCAGGGAACGGGGCGGCTGGCTGTGCGACAGCTATTTTACCTCCGGTGTGGAACGGGTACTTACCGGGGAAAGCGTCCTGGAGCGGGCCTTTTTGGAAAATTTTATACTGCCGGACCGTTTTTCCCATCTGCCGGAAGGGATGCTTCCCATGTGCTACCCGGGGGATCACAACAACGGAAACTTCATTCCAAACTGGGCCATGTGGTTTGTCCTGGAGCTGGAAAAGTATGTGGAGAATACCGGGGACCGTAAGCTGGCAGAGCAGGCAAAGGATCGGGTGTTCCGGCTGCTTTCCTACTTCCGGGAATATGAAAACGAACTGGGGCTGCTGGAGGATCCGGGAGGCTGGGTATTTTTGGAGTGGTCCAGGGCCAATGACCCGGATCTGGTAAAGGGCGTGAATTTTCCCACCAACATGCTGTATGCCCGGATGCTTTTGGCGGTCGGAAAATTATATGAAAATACGGAAAATATACAAAAAGCAGAAAAATTACGTAAAACAATAAGAAAAAGGTCCATTCGGGGCGTATTTTTTACCGATCAGGAACACCGGGGAAGGTCCGGCTGGGAAAATTCCGGAGAAAGTACGGAAGTCTGCCAATATTATGCATTTTTTACCGGAATTGCCACCAAAGAGGAAGACGGAAGATTATGGGAAATCCTGGTAAAGGAATTCGGCCCCCAACGCCGGGAGAGGGGCTTGTATCCGGAAATTGCCGGCGCCAATGCATTTATCGGAAATTACCTGCGGGTGGAGCTGTTATATGAAAACGGGTTATATGAAGCGGTACTCCAAAATATCAAGGACTATTTCCTTCCCATGGCGGAAAAAACCGGAACGCTCTGGGAGCATGAAAAACCGACGGGAAGCTGTAACCATGGATTTGCCTCCTATGTGATTTACTGGCTGGCCGGGATCTACGGGGTATCTTCTTAAAAGCGGGGCGGCAGCCAAGGGCTGCCGTCCTTTTGGTGCGTAATGGCGATTTACGTCCGCCCTTGTTGTGCGGTGACTGTTCCGGATTTAATGTTCATTGCCGGAGGGCAAAGCTTGCGTGAGAGCAAAGAAATATTCGGGCGCACCGGTTCTAAAGTATTCATACCACGCTTCCAGGGTATTTGGCTGGAAAACCTCTAAACGCTTGATGATTTGTTTCGCCCACAATAAGGCTCCGGTGGAACCTGCAGTCATAAGGTTGTGGTCTGCCACAGACGGCTTGTCTACATAAAAACGCTGCCCCTGATAGCCGGGGGAAACCATTTCAAGAAATTCCTGCCCATTGCTGGTATGGGGACGATGATCCAGCAGCCCGTAATTGGCAAGTGCGGCAGTAGCCCCGCAGATTGCGCCTACCGTTGCACCTGCAGCGAGGAATTCGCCTGCTTTTTCAATAATCGCTTCATGCTTTGGACCATTCCATGTATCCGCACCCGGTAAAAGCATTACGCTTGTTTCACCCACAACAAGATCCTCAACGGAACAAGTCGGCATAATGGTCAGCCCGCCCATTGTTTGGATGGGCTCTTTCGAAGCGCTAACCGTTTTGAGTACCACAGGCGGCGCCTCTTTTTTAAAAAACCGACCGGAATTTAGCTCTGCAATCACATATCCCAGCTCCCAGTCGGCGAGGGTATCAAGAACGTAAACATAGACCGTATACATAAATTTCCTCCATTTTCATTGTTTGATTGATTTGCTTTCTCGTTTATTGTATCATATAATTGTTGACAACTATATGGCAACAATCCGGATGAAAGGGCGGCTTTCAGATGAAAATTGACAGGCTTGTTAGTATTATAATGATACTTCTTGACAAAGAGCGGATCGGCGCGCAGGAGTTGGCCGATATGTTTGAAGTGTCCCCACGCACAATTTATCGTGATATAGATGCGATTAATATGGCAGGGATTCCGGTTCATTCCACATCGGGAGTGGGCGGTGGCTTTGAAATCATGCAGAACTACAAGCTTGAGAAAAAAGTCTTTTCAACTGCCGACCTTTCCGCTATCCTGATGGGGCTTTCCGGCCTTTCCCACATGATACGGGGGAAGGAGCTGGTAAATGCCCTGGCGAAAGTGAAGAGTTTTATCCCTGCTGACAGGGCAGGGGAGATTGAATTAAAAGTAAATCAAATCTGCATCGATTTAAGTCCGTGGATGGGAAACGGAAACACGCAGCCGTACCTGGAAACCGTAAAAGCAGCCCTGCAGGAAAGCAAGCTGCTTTCATTTGAATATATCGCCCACCACGGAATCAAAACAGCACGGACGGTTGAGCCATATCAGCTGGTATTGAAAAGCAGTCATTGGTATTTGTATGGGTTTTGCCGCGAACGCAAGGATTCCCGCTTGTTCAGGCTGTCCCGTATGTCAAATCTGCGAATGCAGGAGCGCACCTTTACACCGCGGGAATATCCAAAACCGACGTTGGACTTTTCGGAAATTTGGGAAACCATGCAAACACAAATCAAAATCCGTATTCATAAATCTATTATGGACAGGGTACTTGATTTTTGCTCATTTGAACACTTTTCACCGGAAGGGGAAGAATATTACATTGTCCGTTTTCCTTTTATAGAAAATGAATATTACTATAATATACTTTTCGGTTTTGGGGATAAATGTGAATGTTTAGAGCCGCTGCATATCCGCACGGAAATGAAGCGCAGAATACAAAAAATGGCTGCCCTGTATGAAAATGAAAAAAGGGGGACACTGTCTAGTGAATAAGTATAAAATTATGCTTGTTGACGATGAGCCGGATATTTTAGATCTGCTTGAAAAAGTGCGGAATATCGAGGGGCTTCATAATATTTTCCCTTTACATTTTTAGAAGCCGTTCTGATCAATACCGGCATTATTTATCTCATACTCCTGGCAATGACCGGGCTGACGCTGTTTTTATCTGCAAATATGAAAAGCCCCTATCTTGTGCTGATGATCCTTGTGCCGATATTGTTCATTCCGATGTTCCTAACGCCAAACAAAACGGCAGGGGGATATAATCTGACTTTGTTTTTATTACCCTATCGTGCGGCAATGCAGGAATTCAATCAGTATATATTCTATCAATTATTTTCCGAATAAAATTTGTAAGATTTTTTGAAATGCGAAGTCTTATAGGTGAGGAGGTGAGAAAGTGGCAGGTTTTGAAGAAGAATTTGAGAAAATTTATATAAGATACTTTCAGGATGTATTTCTTTTTCTCAAAAAGCTGTCAAAAGACGAAAGTATTGCAGAGGAAATCACAAGCGAAACTTTTTTTAAGGCAATGCGGTCAATCAATGATTTTCGCGGGGAAACAGAAGTCCGTATTTGGCTTTGCCAAATTGCAAAAAACTGTTATTTTTCCTACTTGAAAAAGCAGAAGTATGTTGAAAATATGGATGATGTTGAATTTCCGGACAATCAAGACAGCCTTGAAGAGCAACTATTAAAGCAATCCGATGCGATGCAAATACATCGTCGGTTACATCATTTAGCGGAACCATATAAAGAAGTTTTTATGCTGCGGGTCTTCGGAGAGTTAAGTTTTAAACAAATTGCAGATATTTTTCAAAAAACAGATAACTGGGCCTGCGTCACTTATCACCGGGCAAGAAATAAAATCTTAATGCAAATGGAGGAAAATGATGGGTAACAAATGTAATGTAATAAAAGATATCCTTCCGCTTTATGTAGAAGACATGGTAAGTGCGGATACACGGGAGTTTGTTCGGGAACATCTTGCACATTGTGAAACGTGCCATGCAGAATTTGAACATATGCAAAAACCTGCAGGCTTTATCCCCAATGCCGACCTGGTTCCGCTAAGAAGGATAAAAAAAGGGTTATTTATGAAACGCCTGCAGATTATTTTCTTTACGGCAATTTTGGTATGTGCCATAGCGGCGGTTGCTTTTGGGATTTTAACATCACCTAAATTTTTCCCCTATTCCGACCGCTTGCTGAATGTTACGGAAGGTTCTAATGGGGAAATCATCGTCACCTTTGATAAAAATGTGACAGGTTATAGTTGTACGGAAACGTTTGATCCTGAAACGGAAACGGAAATTTACCGCATAAATGCCTGGACTACAACTTGGGACTTATATTGGTCTGATCGCGGAAAACAAAATATGGTGATACCCACTGATCGAGAAAGGAAAATTCAGATTTTCTATGCTCAAAACGATGGTTCGGAAGATGTGCTGATTTATGGGTTCAATGAAAATATGGAAGAAAATGAAGTAACGCTGCCAAGGCTGATTTTATTGCCATATTTCTTATTAGCCGTTTTTGCCCTTGTGATACTTGTAATTCTGCATTGGTTATTCAGAAAAAAGCCCGTTGTCCTTGTTTGGCTTGACAGGCTGATATTATTCCCGATTTCCTATATTGCAGCGCATCTTTGCTTAAAGGGAATTCGCTTTATGACTTATTCTCCGCAACGGGATTTTTGCCTGCTCCTTCTGATTACTGTTTTGTTCTATTTTACGATGATAATGGGAAAATATCTTTATAAAGGGAAAATAAGGAATTCTCAAAAAGATGATGGCTCCGGATACAGATGATGGCACCGAAAGCAGATGATATCAAGACACCGGCTCCGCCTCGCCTGCGGCGGTCTTGACATGATCTGCTTCTCCTGCTATGGAGCGGTCAAGGGGAATATTGGTCCCACTGGATGAACATTGCCAACGGGGATTTTGCAG